>JANNTQ010000127.1:0-2866 GCA_031394435.1 Betaproteobacteria bacterium | reverse complement strand
GCATCGCTGTTCATGGATTCTGTCTCCCTCAAATTACGCAAGCGTGTGTTTCCGGTCTCCGTTGATCGGCGCCACGCGTATGACAGAGGGCGAATGGTGAGCGACAAAAGAACAAAAAATAGTTCGTCGTATGCAGTTTCCGCGGGCGATCCGGCAGCGACACCGGCATCGCCTGCGCCCGGAGTTCCGACCCGGCTGGCGTACCCGCAACGCTGCACACAATAGAAACTGCTGATGAACCAGAAAACTTTCAGCCTTGCGCGTCCGACCCGTACCCCCATCATGATCGGGTCGGTTGCCCTGACGTTTGTCCTGTCGCTGCCCCTACCTGTTGCGCTACGGCAGCGACCATCTGAAGAAAAAGTACCTACCGAAGATGGCCGCGGGCGAGATGATCGGCGCCATCGCCATGAGCGAACCCGGCGCCGGCTCCGACCTGCAGGCGGTGAAGACCAGCGCTCTGAAAAAAGGCGGCCATTACATCGTCAACGGCTCGAAGACCTTCATCACCAACGGCTGGCACTGCGACCTGGTGATCGTCGTCGCCAAGACCGATCCGGCGAAGGGCGCCAAGGGTACCAGCCTGGTGGTCGTCGACACCTCGATGAAGGGCTTCACCAAGGGCAAGCGCCTGAAGAAGCTGGGCCTCAAGGGGCAGGACACCGCGGAACTGTTCTTCGACAACGTCGAAGTGCCGGCGCAGAACCTGCTCGGCCAGGAGAACAACGGCTTCATCTACCTGATGCAGGAGCTGCCCTGGGAGCGCATGCAGATCGCCATTGCCGCGGTGGCCAAGGCGGAAGCGGCGATCGAATGGACCAAAGCCTACGTCAGCGAGCGCAAGGCTTTCGGCAAGCTGATCTCCAGCTTCCAGAACACCCGCTTCAAGCTGGCGGAACTCGCCACCGAGGTGCAGATCGCGCGCGTGTTCGTCGACCGCTGCATCGAATTGTTGCTCGGAGGGAAGCTCGACACCGCCACCGCCTCGATGGCCAAGTACTGGGTCTCCGACCTCGAGTGCAAGGTGATCGACGAGTGCCTGCAGCTGCACGGCGGCTACGGCTTCATGTGGGAATTCCCCATCGCGCGCGCCTTCGTCGACGCGCGCGTGCAACGCATCTACGGCGGCACCAACGAAATCATGAAGGAAGTCATTTCCCGATCCATGGGTCTTGGAGGAAAAGATGCCTGAAGCAATGATTTTTGACGCTATCCGCACGCCGCGCGGCAAGGGAAAGCGCGACGGTTCCCTGTACGAGGTGAAGCCGGTGGCGCTGCTCGCCGGCGTGCTCAGGGAACTCCAGCGCCGTAACGACCTCGACACCGCCGAGGTGGAAGACGTGGTGATGGGCTGCGTCACGCCTTCGGGCGAGCAGGGCTCGTGCATCGCCAAGACCGCGGCGCTGGTCGCCGGCTGGGACTGGAAGGTGCCCGGCGTGCAACTGAACCGCTTCTGCGCTTCCGGCCTCGAAGCGGTGAACCTCGCGGCGCAGAAGGTGCGTTCGGGCTGGGAAGACCTGGTGGTGGCAGGCGGCGTGGAGTCCATGTCGCGCGTGCCGATGGGCTCGGACCGCGGCGCCTGGGCCTGCGATCCCCAGACCAGTCTCGACACCGCGTTCATCCCGCAAGGCATCAGCGCCGACCTGATCGCCACGCTGGAGGATTTCTCGCGCGAGGAGATCGACGAGTTCGCGCTCAAATCGCAGAAAAAAGCCGCCGCCGCGCGCGAAGCAGGACGCTTCAGGAAATCGGTGGTGCCGGTGAAGGACGCCGTCGGCGACGTGATCCTCGATCACGATGAGTTCATCAGGGCGCACACCACGCTCGAAGCCCTCGCCTCGCTCAAGACTTCTTTCGACAAGCCGGGCGAGATGGGCTTTGACGCCGTGGCGATCCGGCGCTATCCGCAGGTGGAGCGCATCCGCCACGTGCATACCGCGGGCAATTCCTCCGGCATCGTCGACGGCTCGGCCGCCGTGCTGATCGGCAGCGAGAGGAAAGGCAGGGCGCTCGGGCTGAAACCGCGCGCGCGCATCGTTGCGGCTGCGCTCTCGGGCGCCGATCCCACGATCATGCTCACCGGCCCGATGCCTGCGGCGAGGAAGGCGCTCGCCAAGGCGAAGATAAAGATCAGCCAGATCGACCTGTTCGAGATCAACGAAGCTTTTGCCGTGGTGCCGATGAAATTCATGAAGGAGATGGGCGTGCCCGCAGAGAAGGTGAACGTGAACGGCGGCTCGATCGCCATGGGCCACCCGCTCGGCGCCACCGGCGCCATGATCCTCGGCACGCTGATCGACGAATTGGAGCGCCGCAAGCTGCGCTACGGCCTGGCCACGCTGTGCGTCGGCGGCGGCATGGGCATCGCCACGATCGTCGAGCGCCTCTGATGCCGGTGCGTTACGAAAAGGGGGGCGACGCCATCGTCACCCTGACCTTCGACGCGCCCGGCGCGCCGGTCAACACCATGACCGAGGCCTGGAGCAAGGCCTTCGCCGCAGCGGTCGAGCGGCTGCAGAAGGAAAAGGACGCCATCGCGGGCGTGATCCTGTGTTCGGCGAAGAAGACCTTCTTCGCCGGCGCCGAACTTAAAGACGTTCTCAAGCTCACGGCAGCCGACGCGCCGCGGTTCTTCGAGAAAGTCGAAGAGACCAAGCGCCATTTCCGCGCGCTCGACAAGCTCGGCAAGCCCGTGGTGGCGGCGCTGGAAGGCGCCGCGCTGGGGGGCGGCTGGGAACTGGCGCTCGCCGCGCACTGCCGCATCTGCCTGAATGACGAGAAGATCGAACTGGGCTTGCCCGAAGCGACGCTCGGCCTGCTGCCCGGCGCGACCGGGGTGACGAAGACCGTGCGCCTGCTTGGCCTG
>JANNTQ010000031.1:0-7712 GCA_031394435.1 Betaproteobacteria bacterium | reverse complement strand
CTGCTGACCATCGAGACGGTGACCATGCCGGGCAAGGGCAAGACCATCACCACCGGCAAGCTCGGCGAGGTGATGCAGGAGTCCATCCAGGCCGCGCTGTCGGTGGTGCGCAACCGTTCGCGCAAGCTCGGCGTGCCAGAGGACTTCTACCAGAAGAACGACATCCACATCCACCTGCCCGAGGGCGCGACGCCCAAGGACGGCCCGAGCGCCGGCATCGGCATCGCCACCGCGATGGTGTCGGTGCTGACCGGCATACCGGTACGGGCGGATGTGGCGATGACGGGCGAGATCACGCTGCGCGGCGAGGTGCTGGCGATCGGCGGCCTGAAGGAAAAGTTGCTGGCGGCGCACCGCGGCGGCATCAAGACGGTGCTGATCCCGGAGGAAAACGTGAAGGATCTGGCCGAGATCGCGGATAACGTCAAGAACCGGCTGGAGATCCTGCCGGTGAAATGGATCGACAAGGTGCTGGAGATCGCCCTGGAGCGCAAGCCCGAGCCGCTGCCCGATGCGATCGCGGAGGCCGCGCCGCTGCCGCCCGCCGAGGAGAAACCGGCGACGGCTACGGCGGTCAAGCATTGAGGAGGAGCCGTGAACAAGGCGGACATGATCGAGCACATCGCGCAATCGGCCGAGATCTCCAAGCTCGCCGCGGAACGCGCGGTGGACGCGCTGGTCGGCGCGGTCAAAGCGAGCCTGAGAAAGGGCCAGATGGTGACGCTGGTCGGCTTCGGCAGTTTCTACGTCGGCAAGCGCGCCGCGCGCGCCGGGCGCAACCCGCGCACCGGGGCGGCGCTGAAGATCGCCGCCGCGCGCGTGCCGAAATTCCGCGCTGGCAAGGCATTGAAGGAAGCTATAAACTAGCGCCCCTTTGGCTTCATGGGGGCGCGTGTCCCGGGGTGCTTAGCTCAGCTGGTAGAGCGTCGCTCTTACACGGCGAATGTCGGCGGTTCGATCCCGTCAGCACCCACCAGGACCACACACGTAGGAGCGGTAGTTCAGTTGGTTAGAATACCGGCCTGTCACGCCGGGGGTCGCGGGTTCGAGTCCCGTCCGCTCCGCCAAACCCTTTCATGTTCGGATTCGTACAAAAACACAAGCGCCTGATCCAAGTCGCGTTCGTGCTGCTGATCGTGCCGCCGTTCGCGTTCTTCGGCATGGAGTCGTACACGCGCTCGATGGGCGGCCCGGATGACGTCGCCAGCGTGGACGGCGCGGGCATCTCGCAGCGCGAGTTCGGCGAGGAGCTGCGCCGGCAGCAGGATCGCCTGCGCGCGGCCTTCGGCCGCGGCTTCGACCCCGCGGCGCTCGACACGCCGGAATCGCGCGCAGCGCTGCTCGAATCGCTGATATCGCAGCGCCTGGTGGCCGGCGCGGCCCTGCGCGGGCAGCTCACCATGAGCGACGAGGAGCTGCGCGAGACCATCGCCGCGATCCCGGCGTTCCAGGTCGACGGCAGTTTCTCCAAGTCCAACTACGAGGCGCTGCTGCGCGCGCAGAACATGACCCCGCAGATGTTCGAGGCGCGCCTGCGCTACGACCTGTCGCTCGCCCAGCTGACACGCTCGCTTGCCGAGAGCGCGATCGTGCCGCGCAGTGTCACGGGGCGGCTCGCCGCGCTGCAGGAGCAGCGGCGCGAAGTGAGCGAGTCGCTGGTGGCGGCGCAGCCCTACCTGGCGCAAGTGAAACCCGGCGAGGACCAGCTGCAGGCCTACTTTGCGGCCAATGCGCCGGAGTTCCTCATCCCCGAGCGCGTGCGCGCCGAGTACGTGGTGCTTTCGGCCGAGTCGCTCGGCCGGCAGGATCCGATATCCGACGCCGAACTGAAGGCAGCCTACGACGCGCGCGCCGCGCAGTACAAGGTCGAGGAGCAGCGCCGCGCCAGCCACATCCTGCTCAAAACGAAGGAGGAGGCCGACAAGCTCGCCGCCGAACTGCGCAAGGCCCCGGGGCGCTTCGCCGAACTGGCGAAGAAGCATTCGCAGGACCCGGGATCGGCGGAGAAGGGCGGCGACCTGGGCTACTTCGGCCGCGGCATGATGGTGCCTGCCTTCGAGGAAGCCGCCTGGCGTCAGAAGGAGGGCGAGACCGGCAGCCCGGTGCAGAGCGATTTCGGCTGGCATGTGATCCGCGTCACCGGGATACAGGCCGCCAAGACGCGCAGCCTCGATGAGACGCGCGCCGAGCTCGCCGCCGAGCTCGGCCGGCAGAAGGGCACGCGCCGCTACGCCGAGGCGGCCGAGACTTTCAGCAACATGGTCTACGAGCAATCCGACAGCCTCAAGCCGGCTGCCGAGCGCTACAAGCTGCCGCTGCAGGCGAGCGGCTGGGTCACGCGCACGCCCACCGCCGAATCCGCAGTGCTGGGCAACGCCAAGCTGCTCGGCGCGCTGTTCGCCGTCGATTCGGTGAAGTCGAAGCGCAATACCGATGCGGTGGAAGTTGCGCCCAACGTGCTGGTGGCGGCGCGCGTGCTCGAGCACCAAGCGGCCTCGCAGAGGAAGTTCGCGGAGGTGCGCGGCGAGATCGAGCAGGTGCTGCGCCGCGCCGAGGCCGCCAAGCTCGCGCAGAAGGATGGCGAAACGAAGCTCGAGGCGCTGCGTAAGGGCGCCGACGCGGGGGTGAAGTGGGGAGCGCCGAAGGCGGTGTCGCGCCGCAGCCCGCAAGGCGTGCCCTCGACCGCGCTGCGGCAGATCCTAGCCGCCGACGAGTCGAAGCTGCCCGGCTATGTGGGCGCCGTGCGCGGCGACGACGGTTACATGCTTTACAAAGTCGGCCGCCTGCTCGAGCCCGAAGCCAAGCCCGAGGCGCAGAAGACCGCGGACCTCGCGCGCGCCGCCCAGCAGGCTGGCGCCGACCAGCTTGAAGCCTACGTCGCCAGCCTGCGCGCGCGCGCCACGGTCGAGATCAACAAGGCGAACCTGGAGAAGAAGTAGTTACTTTTTCGCCGCGGCCTTGCCGATTTTTTCCACCGCCACGCGCAGGCGTCCGGCGTCGGCAACCCAGAAATCCTTGAACTCCGGCGCGTCCAGGTAGCTGATGGGCGTGCTCACCTTGGCCATCGTGCCGGTGAATTGCGCATCGGCGACCGCGGCGCGCACTGCGGCTCGCAGCCGGTGCTGCACGTTGGGCGGGATCGCCGCCGGCGCCACCACCGCCGACCAGATGTAGAACTCGACGTCCCTGTAGCCCAGCTCCTTGAAGGTCGGCAGCTCGGGCATCAGGTCGAGGCGCTTGGCGCCCCAGCCGGCGAGCGCGCGCATCTTGCCGCCCTTGATCTGGCCGACGGCCGCGGCCGGGCCCGAGGCAAGCGCCTCGACTTGGCCACCGAGCAGTGCCGTCACCGCCGGCCCGCCGCCCTGGTATGGGATGTGGAACAGCTGGATGCCGGCGGCGCCGGCGAACATCTCCATCGCCACGTGCAGCGTGCCGTAGATGCCCGAGGACGAGTAGTTGATTTTGCCGGGATTGGATCTTGCCGCGGCGACGAAGTCCTGCACCGTCTTGTAGGAGCTGTCGGCGCGCACCACCAGCACCGTGGGGTCCGCCGTGACCAGCGCGATCGGCATGAAATCGGAGATCTGGTAGGGCGCGGGCTTGCCTTCGAGCGGATCGGACACCGGAAAGATCGAGATCGACGACAGCGCCATCAGGATGGTGTAGCCGTCGGGCGCGGCCTTGGCCGCGGCGGTCATGCCGATGGCGCCGCCGGCGCCGGCGCGGTTTACGATCACCACCGGCTGGCCGAGTGTCTTTTCCATCGAGGCGGCGAGCGGCCTGCCGACGATGTCGGCGACGCCGCCCGGGGGAAACGGCACGATCATGGTGACCGGCTTGCTGGGGTATTCCTGCGCCTGGGCTGTGCAGGCCAGCAGCAGCGCCAGCGTGGCAATTTGTCTCTTCATGTGTCGGTTTCTCCTCCTGGAATACCTGCGATCACGTTGCGAAATCCGTTGTCCACGTACAGCACTTCGCCGGTGACGCCGCCCGCGAGTTCGGAGAGCAGGAACGCTGCCGCGTTGCCCACATCTTCCGTCGTGACGTTGCGGCGCAGGGGCGCATGCTGCTCCACGAACTTGAGGATCTTGCCGAACCCGGCGATGCCCGCAGCCGCCAGCGTCTTGATCGGGCCGGCAGAAATGCCGTTCACGCGGATGCCGCGCGGGCCGAGGCTGGCCGCGAGATAGCGCACTGAGGCCTCCAGGCTCGCCTTGGCGAGGCCCATGATGTTGTAGTGGGGCAGAACGCGTTCGGCACCGAGGTAGGTGAGCGTCACCAGGGCCGCTTTGCGCCCCTGCATCATTGGCAGCGCGGCTTTGGCGAGCGCCGGAAAGCTGTAGGAGGACACATCGTGCGCCACGCGGAACGTCTCGCGCGACAGGCCGTCGAGGAAATCCCCCGTGATCGCCTCGCGCGGCGCATAGGCGATGGCGTGCACCAGGCCGTCCAGGCCGTCCCAGTGCTTGCCGAGCGCCGCGAACAGCCGCGCGATCTCCTCGTCGCTCGCCACGTCGCAGGGCAGGGCGATGTCCGAGCCCAGCTCGCGCGCCATCTCCTCGACGCGATCCTTGAAGCGCTCGCTCTGGTAGGTGAAGGCGAGCGCCGCACCCTCGCGCCGCGCCGCCTTGGCGACGCCGTAGGCGATGGAACGGTTGCTGAGCAGGCCGGTGACCAGGATCTTCTTGCCGTCGAGTAGCGCCATGGCGGACTGATTATACTTGCGCGCATGCGACCGCTCCCGCTGCTGGCGCTGGCTTGCGCGCTCGGCGGCTGCGCCGAGGTGTGGAACGATCCCTATCCGGCGTCGGACCGCGGCGGCAACGTCCTGTACAGCGCGTTCCTCGAGCGCCCCAAGCACCTCGACCCGGTGCAGTCCTATACCGAGGACGAGGCGCGCTTCACGCAGCAGGTGTACGAGCCGCCGCTGCAGTATCACTACCTGAAGCGGCCGCATGAACTCATCCCGCTGACCGCGCTGGAAGTGCCGCAGCCGGTGGAGATCGAGGGCGGCAGGTTCACCGTCTACACCATCCGCATCCGGCCCGGCATCCGTTACCAGCCGCATCCGGCCTTCGTGCCGGAGAACCATGCTTTGGCGCGCGAGCGCGTCGATGCCCTGCGCAGCCCCTACGAGCTGTCGCTTGGCACGCGCGAGCTGACCGCCGACGACTATATCTACGAGATCAAGCGCCTCGCCAGCCCGCGCCTGCACTCGCCGGTGTTCGGGCTGATGGCGGAGTACATCGTCGGCCTGCAGGAGTTCGCCGATCGCGTGAAGAAGTTCGACACGCGCAAGGGCGAGTGGCTCGACCTGCGCAAGCACCGCCTCGAAGGCGTGGAAAAGGTGGACCAGCATACCTACCGCATCCGCATCAAGGGGCGTTACCCGCAGTTCGCCTACTGGCTGGCGATGCCGTTCTTCGCGCCCGTGCCCTGGGAAGCGGAGAAATTCTTCCAGCAGCCGGGCATGGCGCAGAGGAACTTCACGCTCGACTGGTGGCCGGTGGGCACCGGCGCCTACATGCTGACCGAGAACGACCCGAACTCGCGCATGCAGCTGGTGCGCAACCCCAATTTCCGCGGCGAGCCGTACCCCGCGGAGGGCGAGCCCGGGGACGCGCAACAGGGCCTGCTCGCCGACGCGGGCAAGAGCATGCCGTTCGTGGACCGCGTGGTGTTCGCGCGCGAGAAGGAAAGCATCCCCTACTGGAACAAGTTCCTGCAGGGCTACTTCGATTCCTCGGCCATCCCCAGCGACACCTTCGACCAGGCAGTGCGCGTTTCGGTGGAAGGCGAGGTCGGATTGACCGACGAGATGCGCCACAAGGGCATCCGGCTGCGCACCTCGGTCGACACCACGATCCTGTACCTCGGCGTGAACTGGCTGGACAGCGTGGTGGGCGGCGGCTCCGAGCGCAGCCGCAAGCTGCGCCATGCGATCTCCATCGCCGTGGACTGGGAGGAATTCATCTCCATCTTCCTCAACGGCCGCGGCCTGGTGGCGCAGGATCCGCTCGCGCCCGGCATCTTCGGCCAGCGCGTGGGCAAGGACGGCGTCAACCCGTTCACGCACCAGTGGCAGGACGGCGCGGCGCGCAGGCGGCCGATCGAGGAGGCCAGGAAGCTGCTGGCCGAAGCGGGCTACCCCAACGGCCGCGACGCGGGCAGCGGGCAGCCGCTGGTGCTGTACCTGGACACGGTCGGGCGCGGGCCCGGCGACAAGCCGCGCTTCGACTGGTGGCGGCGCCAGTTCGCCAAGCTCTCGATCCAGCTCGAGATCCGCGACACCGACTGGAACCGGTTCCAGGAGAAGATTCGCAAGGGCAGCCAGCAACTCTACATCCTGGGCTGGAACGCAGACTACCCGGACCCCGAGAATTTCCTGTTCCTGCTGCACGGGGCGCAGTCGCGCGTGAAGAACCAGGGCGAGAACACCAGCAACTACGTCAACGCGGAGTTCGATGCGCTGTTCGGGCGCATGAAGAGCATGCCCAACTCCGCGCAGCGGCAGGCCATCATCGATCGCATGGTGGACATCGCGCGGCGCGATGCGCCCTGGGTGGGAGGATTCCACCCGGTGTCCTACGGCCTGACGCACGCCTGGATGGCCAACGGCAAGCCGAACAACATGGCGCGCAACAACATCAAGTACCTGCGCGTCGACATCGCCCAGCGGGCCGCGCTGCGGCGCGAGTGGAACCGGCCGGTGTGGTGGCCGATCGCGCTGATCCTGCTGTTGCTCGCCGCTGCCGCGATCCCGGCAGTGGTGGCGTATCGCAGGCGCGAGCGCATGGCAGCGAGATGATTGCCTACATCGTGCGCCGCGTGCTGTACGCGATCCCGATCCTGGTCGGCATCAACCTGCTTACCTTCCTGCTGTTCTTCCTCGTCAACACGCCGGACGACATGGCGCGCATGCAGCTGGGGCAGAAGCGCGTGACGCCGGAGGCGATCCAGAAATGGAAGGCGGAGCGGGGCTACGACAAGCCGATGGTGTTCAACAATGCGCAGGCCGGCCTCGGCCGGCTGACCGACACGATCTTCTTCGAGAAGTCGGTGAAGCTGTTTGCCCTCGAGTTCGGACGCGCCGAGGACAACCGCGACATCGCCCGCGAGATCAGGTCGCGCATGTGGCCGAGCCTTGCGCTCGCCATCCCCGTGTTCCTGGTCGGCCTCGCGCTCAACATCACCTTCGCGCTCGGCATGGCGTTCTTCCGCGCCACCACCCTCGACCTGGCCGGCGTGGTGCTGTGCGTGGCGATGATGTCGATCAGCACGCTTTTCTACATCATCGGCGGGCAGTACCTGCTGTCCAAGCTCTGGCACCTGGTGCCGATCTCGGGTTACGAGGGCGGCTTCGACGCGCTCAAGTTCGTCATCCTGCCGGTGATCATCGGCGTGATCGGCGGTATCGGCTCGGGCAGCCGCTGGTACCGCACGCTGTTCCTGGAGGAGATGGGCAAGGACTACGTGCGCACCGCGCGCGCCAAGGGGCTGGCCGAATCGGTGGTGCTGTTCCGCCATGTGCTGAAGAACGCCATGATCCCGATCCTCACCGGCGTGGTGGTGGTGATCCCGCTGCTGTTCATGGGCAGCCTGATTGCCGTGTCGTTCTTCGTCATCCCCGGGTTGGGGAGCTACACCATCGACGCTATCCAGGCGCAGGACTTCGCCGTGGTGCGCTCGATGGTGTTCATCGGCTCGGTGCT
>JANNTQ010000017.1:0-4354 GCA_031394435.1 Betaproteobacteria bacterium | reverse complement strand
GAAGGCGGTGACGATCCTGAAGACGTCCCAGAATACGGGAGTGAATCGCGCCGCCGGCTGCCAGTCGCGCCCGGCGAACACCAGCACCGCCGGCAGCAGCAGCGAGACCAGGAACAGCACATGGTCGATGCCGATCCAGATATGCCAGACGCCTTCGCGCGCATAGTCGAGGAACTGGCGTAGCGGCGACACCTCGCCGAGCACCACCTGCAGGCGCGGACGGTCTGGGCCGAGCACCCCGCTGGCCGTTGCCGAGCCGTGCTGCACGCGGACCAGGCCGCGGTGCGTGGGGTCGAGGTCGGCGAACAGACGGTAGACGATCTCGAGCGTGCGCAGCGGCGCAGCTTCGCACCGGACATCGAAGCGCAGTACCGCATAGGCGCCGTCGCTGTGCTCGTCGACCAGTTGCTCGAGCACCCGCGTGGCGCACGGCTGGCCGTCGGTGCGCAGGGCCAGCCGAGCCAGGGCATAGGCGGCCACTGCGTTGTGGCGCGCGCGCAGCTCGCCCCAGGTGATCGCGCCATCGCCGTCGGCGTCCAGGCCGATGGCGTATTCCAGGTCACGCAAAGCGATGTCCCACTGGCCGCGCAGCGCGCCGTTCTCGCTGTTCAGCACCAGGTAACTGTCGCTCGGTTTGTGCGCCAGGGCAGGCGCCGACGCGAGCAACAGCGCGAAAGCCAGCGCCAGCCTCATCGCAGCTCGGCCGCCAGGCGCCGCATGCGCGGATGCTCGAATCCCGTGCGGTCCAGCCACTCCAGCGCCGGTGCTGCCGCCGCCGGATTGCGCGCGGCACGAGCGGCCTGCAGCAGGATCAGGGCGTCGCGCGGCTCGCGCTGGGAATTCCAGTTCTCGACGGCGGCGGCGAGCGCCGCGGCTGCGTCACCGCGCAGCTCAAGCAGGTAGCGTGCTTCCTCGGCCAGATGCAGGCGTTCGCCGCGCTGCGCTTCGGCCGCGAAGCGTTCGCCCAGGATCTGAGCGTGCCGTGCCGCATCGGGCAGGCCGAGTTCGCGTTCGGCCAGCGCCAGGCGCAGCAGCAGCGTGTCCGAGCGCGCCCAGTCCTTGAGCAGAGTGACGACCTCGCGCGACCGCCGTTGCTCGAGGAGGAAATCGGCGTAGGCGGCGAGCAGGAAGTTGTCGTTCAGGCCGAGCGCGAGGGCCGAGTTGAAATGACCCTCTGCGGCCGCCGCGTCCCCCAGCCGCGCAGACATCTCCGCGAGGCGGGTGCGGACCCACAGGCGCTGCACGGGGCCGGCTTGCGGCGCCCGCTCGAGCGCGGCGTTCAGCCGCGCGTAGGCGCTGCGCGTCCTGCCGGTGGCTGCCTCGACGTAGGTGCTGCAGCCGGTCGCCTGCAGCTCGTCCGTCAGCGGCGCAAGCGCGGTGCACTCGTGCGCCGCGGCCGGGTAGTCGGCGCGCACCATGAAAATGGCTGCGCGCCAGGCGCGCGCCTCCTCGTCCTGGGGATCGCGCTGCGCGGCGAGCTCCAGGTCGGCGAGCGCACCCTCGAAGTCGTGGCGGTACTGACGCAGCAGGGCGCGCAGTACCAGGACTTCGGCGGGGGCGCGGTCGGCGCCGGACCATGGCGCGAGCGCGGCCTGGGCGTAGCCCACGTATCTCGGATCGCCTTCGGCCATCGCCAGTTCGAAGTAGCGCCTCGCCAGCGGGACGACCGCAGCAGCGTCCGCGGGCGCGGCAAGTGCCGCGTTGCGCAGGCTGCGCAACTGCGCCCACGCCGGGTCGCGCGGCCGCAGGGGCAGGCGCTCGAGCACCTCGCCGTCATCCGCCGGCACGCGGGGCACGGCGAGGACAGGCAAGGCCGCCAGCCACAGCAACGCGGCAAGGATCAGCCTGGACACGGCATTTGTTGATAAAAACACAACAATATCATATATTTAGTTGAGTTTCGCAGAACTTGTCTAAAATGCGCGCCGTGGCAAGGATCCACAGGGAGGCAAGCGAGGCAGCGCGGCCGGTCAACCACGGCGCGACTGCAACGTTATTGCTGGCGGGGGCGTGGCGGATTCGTTGCGCCTACCCGCTTGGACACATACAAACTAGGAGAAACAGATGAAAAAGCTACTGACCGTGATCGTCGCCGCCATGTTCGCGGCCGTTAGCGCCACCGCCTTCGCTGCATCGCACGCTGGCGCGCCGATGAAGGACGAGAAGAAAGCCGCGCCGAAGAAGACCGAGGCGAAGAAGACCGAGCCGAAGAAGACCGAGGCGAAAACGACCGACGCGAAGAAGGCTGCGCCTGAGAAGAAGTAAATCAGTTTTTCAGGACAGAGGCAGGGAGCGATCCCTGCCTTTTTCATTTGTGCTCCGCCTCCTGGCAGTACTCGCCATCGCCATCGCCCCGGCGCTGGCGCAGCAGCCCGCGCTCCGCACCGTCGAGTTCGGCGCCGGCATGCACGTGATCCGCGCCGAGGTCGCCGACGGCTTTGCCTCGCGCATGCAGGGCCTGATGAACCGCGCGTCGCTACCGCCGAACGGCGGCATGCTGTTCGTGTTCGACGAGGACGCCATCCACTGCATGTGGATGAAGAACACGCTGATCCCCTTGTCGGTCGCTTTCCTCGACGAGCAAGGCGCGATCATCAACATCGCGGACATGCAGCCGCACAGTGAACAATCGCACTGCGCCGCGCGCCCCGCGCGTTACGCGCTGGAGATGACGCAGGGCTGGTTCGCGCAGCGCGGCATCCGCGCAGGCGCCCGCCTGCGCGGCCTGGAAAAGCTGGCGCCGCCGCGCTAGCGCGCCTACAGCCCGCCGTTCTGCTGCGCCACCATGGCGTAGAGCATCGGGATCGACAGCATGGTGTTGAAGCGCGAGGTGAGCATCGCCATGCGCGCCGCCGCCGCTTTCTCCTCGGCCGCCACAGTCACGATGCCGAGCGCTTTCTTCTGGTTCGGCCAGATGATGAACCAGACGTTGAAGGCCATGATCAGGCCGAGCCACATGCCGACTCCGATGGCCTGGTTCGGCGCCTGCAGGCTGAGCGCGCTGACCAGATAGCCCTTGTGCATGCCGGCCAGCAGCAGACCGGTGACCACGGTGGCGAGCGCCGCCCAGCGGAACCAGAACAGGGCGGTGGGCGCGATCACCTTGCCGATCGCGGGTTTCTGCTCGTCCGGGATCTTCGGCATGGAGGGGATCTGCACGAAATTGAAGTACCACAGCAGGCCGATCCACATCACGGCCGAGAGCACGTGCAGCCAGCGCATGAAGAACAGCCAGTAAGCGTGCTCGCCCATTCTGCCGAAAGTGCCGGCGATCCCGAGCATGATGACCACGAGAACGACTCCGGCGATGACCGTGCGGCCGAGGGACTGGAAGATGGCGCCCATGATGTCTCCTTTCGTTATTCCTTATGGCGGACGAAAAAAGTCTAGCACAGGCGCTTGATGCCGGCCCTACGGCCCACGCGGGCGCGCTGCGGGCGAAGGCAAGGACGAACAGTGCTGCGCGCATCCGGCGCCGGTTTTTCGAGCTATGCTCGCAGTATGCCGAAGCTCGCTGCCAACCTTTCCCTGCTGTTTCCCGAATTGCCGTTCCTGGACCGTTTCGCGGCCGCCGCGAAAGCGGGTTTCCGCTACGTCGAATACCAGTTCCCGTACGCTTTCGGCAGTGCGGCACAGGTCGCCGAACGCGCCCACGCGGCGGGGGTCGAAGTGGTGCTGCACAACCTGCCCGCGGGCGATGCCGGCAAGGGCGACCGCGGCATCACCTGCCAGCCGGAGCGTGTCGGCGAGTACCGCGAAGGTGTCGACCGCGCGATCGAATACGCCAGGGCGGTCGGTTGCCCGCGCATGAACAGCCTGGCGGGCGTGGCGCCTGCCGGCGTGCCACGCGAAAAACTGCAACAGACGCTCATCGAGAACCTGCGCTACGCCGCCGGCAAGTTGAAGGCTGCGGGACTCACGCTGCTCACCGAGCCGGCCAACCCGCGCACCATTCCGGGTTTTTTCCTTAACACCTCGAAGCACGCGATCGAGGTGATCGACGCTGCCGGTGCCGATAACCTCGAGCTGCTGTACGACATCTTCCACATGCAAATCGTCGAAGGCGACCTGGCGAAGACCATCGAGCGCCTGCTGCCGCGCATCGGCCACATGCAGCTCGCCGACGTGCCGGACCGGCACGAGCCTGGTAGCGGCGAGATCAATTTCGACTTCCTGCTGCCGCACATCGACCGCCTCGGCTACCGGGGCTGGATGGGCTGCGAATACATCCCGCAAGGCGACACGGTGCAGGGGCTGGCGTGGGCCAAGCGCTACCTCTAGCGAGGGCGGACGCGGCGCGCCAGGCCGCGGTGGCGCGTGCGCTGCGCGAGTTCCTGCCCGCACGCGCCGTGCT
>JANNTQ010000013.1:0-2286 GCA_031394435.1 Betaproteobacteria bacterium | reverse complement strand
ATCGAGGCCTATTTCAGCTTCGTCATCACCATGTTCCTCGCCTTCGGCGTCACTTTCGAGATTCCGATCGTGGTGGTCCTGCTGGTGCGCTTTGGCGTGGTGGGCGTCGTGCAACTCAAGGAAGCCCGCCCCTACGTGATCGTCGGCGCGTTCGTGGTGGCGGCGGTGGTCACGCCGCCCGACGTGCTGTCGCAATTCATGCTGGCGGTGCCGATGTGCCTGCTGTACGAGGCGGGGCTGTTCTGCGCCCGATTCGTCGGCAAGCGCGCCAAGGCGGCGGAGCCGGAACGCTCGCCGCTGGGGTAAGATGGCGCCCCTCGCAACACCATAGCTGCTGGAGCAACCATGAAACGCAAGTACGGCGCCGCACTGGCGCGCGAATCGATCGCCGAGCAGCGCCTGCGCGAGAGCGCGCAGGCGGCGGGCGACAACAGCTTCAATTTCGGCTCCGTGAAGCGCAAGGGCGCCATCGGCCGCGGCAAGAAGCGCGGCAAAGCCTACCGCGCCGGGAAGTAAGAAAAAGGGGTCAGACCCCTTTTTTCACAGGAATTTCTCCACCAGGGCGAACTGATCCGGCACGTTGAGCGCTGGCGCGTGCCCGCAGCCGAGGATCGTGACCACCAGCGCGCGCGGCCCGCGTGTACGCATCTCTTCCGCAGTTTCCGCCAGCAGCAGGTCCGAAGTCGCGCCGCGCAGGCACAGAGTCGGGATGTCGAGCGCGTCGTAGGCGTCCCACTGGTCATAGTCGCGCGGGTGGTGCGTGAACTGCAGCACTATCTTCGGATCGTAATGCGGCGTGAACTTGCCCTCCGGCGTGCGACGCGCCGAGGTTTCCGTCAGTCGGCGCCACTGCTCATCCGACAGCCAGCCGTAGGGCCTGTAGATCGTGCGGAAGTACTGCTCGAGTTCGCTCAGCCGGTCGAACTGCGCCGGCATGCCGGCGTAGGAGCGGATGCGCTCGAGCGCTGCCTCGCCGAGCTTTGGCCCGATGTCATTCAGGATCAGGCGCCGGACGCGGCCCTTAAGCGCACCTGCTGCAGCGTGCAATCCGATCGCCCCACCCATCGAAGTGCCGAGCCACGACACCTCACGGATGCCGAGCTGGTCGAGGAGGGCAGTGGCGAGCCTGGAGTAGAACGCGAGGCAGTATTCCTTCTCCGGCTGCGGGCTCCATGCCGACAGGCCGCGACCGATGGTGTCCGGGCAGATCACGCGGAAGCGTTGCGCGAGGTGCGCCGCGATGTCGTCCATGTCGCGCCCGGTGCGCGCCAGGCCGTGCCAGGCGACCAGCGTGGCCGCGTTGCCCGCGCCCCACTCGGTATAGTGGATCTCGCGGCCTTCGCACACCAGGTATCGCGACGCACCGCTCATTTCTTCAGCCTCGCGCGCAGCTGGCCGACGACCCCGGTGGGGAAGTAGTAGACCGAGAGCACGAACAGCACGCCAAGCCAAAGGAGCCAGCGGTCCGGGTGGAACAACTCGGGCAGCAGCGGAACGCCCTTCATCGCTCCCGAGAACGCCTGCATCGCGTGCTGCAGGTAGTTCTGCGCAACCACGAAGATGGTGGCGCCGATCACGGCCCCGTACATGGTGCCCATGCCGCCGATCACCACCATCAGCAGGATGTCGATCATGATGGCGAAGTCGAGCGTGGTGTTCGGCCCGGTGTAGCGCAGCCAGAGCGCGTACAGCACGCCGGCGAGCGTCGCCACCACCGCGCCAAGGCAATTGGCGATGGTGCGGTAGATGACGGTGCGGTAGCCCAGCGCTTCGGCGCGGAAATCGTTCTCGCGAATCGCCAGCAGTACGCGGCCGAAGGGCGAATTGACCACGCGCAGCAGCGCGAGGAAAAGCAGCAACGACGTGCCGAACACCAGGTAGTAGGTGATGAAGCGGCCGCCGATGGTGGCGCCGAGGAACGGTTCCTCAAGCAGGCGGGTAGCCGGCCGCAGCAGTTCGGGCACCTTGAAGGTGATGCCGTCTTCTCCGCCGGTGATGTTGGAGAGCTGCGAGGCGAGGATGGCGAAGAACGAGGCCACCGCCAGCGTGATCATGGCGAAGAAGATCGCCTTCACGCGCAGGGAGAACAGGCCGATCAGGAACGAGAGCACGAGCGACAGCGCGACGGCCGCGGCCGTGCCGAGCGCGATCGCAGCCCAGCTTGCGTCCATGCGCGACAGCGCGATCGCCACCCCGTAGCCGCCGATGCCGAAGAACATGGTGTGGGCGAAGGAGACGATGCCGGTATAGCCGAGCAGCAGGTCGTAGCTCGCCACCAGCAGCACG
>JANNTQ010000009.1:0-16652 GCA_031394435.1 Betaproteobacteria bacterium | reverse complement strand
ACGACGAACAACAGGCCCAGGGCGAAAGTCGCCACCAGCCAGAACTGCGAGGCGGCGCGATTGCCGCGCTCGAAGGCGCGCCCGGCCAGCACGATGGTCGCGCTCGAGGCCCAGAGGATCACCGTGAGCCAGAGCGCGAGCTTGAGATCCAGGTTCGCCGGGATAAAGCTCGCCCATTGCTCGGCGTGGTCGATGCGTCCGAGCCAGAACGCCGCGAACATGGTGCCGAAAATGATCACCTCCGAGACGATGAAGGCGGCGACGGCAACCGGGCCCAGGCCCGCTTCGGTCCCGCGGGTGAAGAACTCCCGCGCCCAGCCGGAAATCCCCACGGCGAGCAGCGCGAGCATCGCACCTCCCAGGACGACGCCCAGCAAGGGCATGCGCCACGGGAAATAGGCGAGCAGGGCCAGGGCGGACAGCAGCACACCCATGCCCGTCAGCAGTGGCCACAGGCTTGTTTCGTGCTCCGGGTGATGAGTCACCGCTTGCGTCATACGTTACCTCCTTCGTGTAACACCGGCCAAGAAACCAAGTGCGTTGTTCCGCGCCCAAACCGTACGGCGTGCATGCCGGCGGCGGGGACGCACGCGGCCGTTAGAGGACAAAGGCACGCAGGAACAGTCGCGCATAGTGGTCCGCTAGCAGGAACGCGAACCATCGCCGACTCCCGGTTGCACTCAAGTTCGCGCATGGTAAATCGTCGCAGCCCGGCCGCTTTTGATCTATATCAAACCTGCCTCAGCGCCACCGCCGGTTGTCCGGCCGCGGACTATTTGATCTATATCAAGCCGCGGTTGCCCGATCCGCGCTTTACTTGCAAGGGTGACCGCTGCCATGTCCAAGCATGAACGCGACGCCACCGCGGCATTGCGGCGCGTTGCGCTGCTGCGCGCCCTGGCGCCGGCGGCGCTGGCGCGTCTCGCGGCGAGCGCGACCCTGCTCAACCTGCCGCGCGGCAAGCAGGTGTGCCGCAGCGGCGAGCGCTGTGCCGGGCTTTACATCGTGCTGAGCGGGCGCATCATGTTGAGCGTTGGCGCGCCGCCAGGCGAGAGCAAGGTGATCGAACTGATCGGTCCCGGCGGACATATCGGGCTCGCCGCCGCGGTGCACGGCGTGCCGGAAACCGTGACTGCCGAAACGCTGGCAGACAGCTCGCTGCTGTTGATACCGCGTGTGGCATTGCTCGAATGTGCCACCGACAACCCCCAACTCGCATTGCAACTGGTCGCGGCGTTAAGCCGCCAAGTGTGCAGATTGATTGCAGACATCGAGGTGTTCTCACTGCGCTCAGGGCGCGAGCGTGTCGCCAACTATCTGCTTCATAATGCCACCGCCAGCGGATCACGGCTGCGCCCGGTCAGACTGCCCGCCAAAAAAAGCATCATCGCATCGCGCTTGAGTCTGACGCCGGAATACTTCTCGCGCATGTTGCACGAGCTGATCGAGGCGGGAGCGATCACAGTCCACGGACGTCAGATCACGGTTCTGGATCCGGCCTATTTGCGACAACGCAGCGCTTGAGCGAGAAGAACTGGTAAGCGTTGCGCCCCCGGTTCTTGGCGCAATACATCGCGGTGTCGGCATTCTTGAGCAGGGTGGATATGTCGCCGCCATCCGTGGGATAGCAACTGATGCCTATACTCGCCGAGACGCGGAAATCACGATCACCGATGTGGAAAGGACGAGCCATTGCATCGAGCAGCTTTTTTCTTACCAATAGCGGCTCGCGACGCCACATAAGCGCCATTGTGCATCGTCACACCGGGGCCGGGGAGCAGGGAATGGGCAAATCGTGCGGCAGGGGGCGGATAGATTTTCCTATCCGTCGCTCGGAGGATTGCCCGCCACCGGCACGGCGCGCAGCCCGCTTTTGACCTAAATCAAAAGGCCGGCCGCGCGGTTCCCTACAGTAGCCGCATGGACGCAATCGAGCATGCCCGCCGCGCCGAGCTGGAGCGCGCGCTGCAGCTGCTGCGCGCCGGCCGCGACGCCGCCGAGGTAACGGAAGCGCTGTCCCGCAGGCTCACCAACAAGCTGCTGCACGGGCCGACCCGGGCCCTGCGCGAAATGGAGGCTCCATGTACAAGCACATCCTGATTCCCACCGACGGCTCCGAGATCGCCGAAAAAGCAGTAGCGGCAGGCATCGACTTCGCGCGCGAAGCGAGCGCGAAGGTCACTTTGTTCACCGCAGTGCCCGAGTACGAGGTGCCGGGCGAAGCGGACCTGATTGCGAAGCGCGCAATCCTGCCCCCGGAGCACGACCGCCGCTCGCGCGAGAAGGCCGAGGCGATCCTCGCCGGGCCGGTGGCGCGCGCGCGGATGGCAGGGATCGAGTTCGACACCGATTACGTGCAGAGTAACCGGCCCTGGCAGGCGATCATCGATGCCGCGAAGCGCCACGGCTGCGACGCGGTCTTCATGGGCTCGCACGGGCGCAAGGGGCTTTCCCGGCTGGTGCACGGCAGCCAGACCATCGACGTGCTGACGCACTCGGACATTCCGACGCTGGTCTACCGCTGAATGTCGCACTCGAGGCTGACGCGGCGCGAGTTCCTCAAGCTGGCGGCAGCGGCGGGCTTCGGCGCCGCCGCGACGCCGGGTGAGCTCTTCGCGCAGTACCGCTACCTCGCGCCGGTCAGCGTCGACAACCCGCTCAAGTCGTACCCCGACCGCGACTGGGAGCGCATGTACCGCGACATCTACCGGCACGACCGCAGCTTCGTCTTCCTGTGCTGCCCGAACGACACGCACAACTGCCTGCTCAACGCCTTCGTCAAGAACAACATCGTGGTGCGCATCGAGCCGACCTACGGCTACGGCAAGGCGCAGGACCTCTATGGGAACCAGGCCTCGCACCGCTGGGACCCGCGCTGCTGCCAGAAGGGGCTGGTGCTGGCGCGGCGCTTCTACGGCGACCGCCGAGTGAAAGGCGCTTTCATCCGCAAGGGCTTCAAGGAGTGGACGGACCGCGGCTTCCCGCGGGACCCCGCGACCGGCGCCGCGCCGCGCGAGCTCATGAACCGCGGCTGGGATTCCTGGGTGAAGGTGCCTTACACAGACGCTTACCGCTACCACGCGGCGGCGCTCGTCAACATCGCGAAGACCTACTCGGGCGAGCAGGGCAGGAAATATCTGCTCGCGCAGGGCTACGACCCGGACATGGTCGAGGCGGCGGGCGGCGCCGGCACGCGCGTCATGAAGCACCGCGGCGGCATGGCCAAGCAAGGCGCCTGCCGCATCTTCGGCACCTTCCGCTTCGGCAATTCGCTCGCGCTGCTCGATGCGCACGTGCGCGGCGTCGGGCCCGAGGAGGCGCTCGGCTCGGGCTCCTGGGACTCGTACTCCTTCCACACCGATCTGCCGCCGGGACATCCGATGGTGACGGGCGAGCAGACCAACGACTTCGAACTGTTCGACACCGAGAACGCGAAGCTCATCGTCGCCTGGGGCATGAACTGGATCACCACCAAGATGCCCGACTCGCACTGGCTCACGGAAGCGCGCCTGAAGGGCGCGAGGACCGTGGCGGTCACGGTCGAGTACTCGGCCACCGCCTCGAAGTGCGACGACGCGATCGTAATCCGCCCTGGCACCGATCCGGCGTTCGCGCTGGGGCTTGCCCAGGTGATGATCGCGGAGAAACGCTTCGACGAGCGTTTTGTCAAGCGCTTCACCGACCTGCCGACGCTCGTGCGCCTGGACACGCTCGAGCGCCTGCGCGCGCGCGACGTGTTCGCGGGGCACAAGGATTCGGAACTGAAGAACTGGACGCAGGTGCTCGCGAAAGGCCGGTCGGCGCCGCCCACGCCGCAGCAGAACGGCATCTACGTGCCGGAGGCGCTCGCTCCCGAATTCGGCGATTTCGTGATGTGGGACGCGAGGGCGAACCGTCCGGTCGCCGTCTCTCACGATCAGTTGGGCGAGCACTTCGATAAGACAGGGATCGACCCGGCGCTCGCCGGAACGTTCGAGGTGACGCTGGCGGACGGCAAGAAAGTGCCCGCGCGCACCGTGTTCGACCTCACGCGCCAGTACCTGGACGAGAACATGCGGCCCGAGCAGGTCGAGCGGCTCACCT
Source organism: Betaproteobacteria bacterium (assembly GCA_031394435.1). Taxonomy (GTDB): domain Bacteria; phylum Pseudomonadota; class Gammaproteobacteria; order Burkholderiales; family SG8-39; genus JAABQT01. The sequence goes on along the minus strand of JANNTQ010000009.1, from coordinate 12,569 downwards.
GGGCGCCGCGCCAGGCGACGGTCAACCTCGCGCGCGAGATCGCGGCGAGCGGCGGCCAGACGCTGATTGCATGCGGCATGGGGCCGAACCACTTCTGGAACAACGACAACAAGGACCGCGCGATCTTTCTCGTGCTCGCGCTCGCAGGCTCGCTCGGCCGTCACGGCGGCAACATCGGCAGCTACGCCGGCACCTACAAGAACACGCTCTTTTCGGGCGTGCCGCGCTGGAGCATCGAGGATCCGTTCAACCCGCAGCTCGATCCGGATGGCGTGGTGCGCGTGCGCGGTTACCTGCGCCCCGAGTCGATGCACTACTGGGCGAACGGCGAGCGCCTCATGAAGGCAGGCAACAAGAAGATCACGACCGGCGCTCATGTGCCCACGCCCACCAAGGCCATGTGGCAGGTGAACTCGAACTCCTCGCTCGGCAACCAGAAGGGGTTCTACGACGTCGTCTTCAACACGCTGCCGCGCGCCGAGCTGGTCGTCTACAACGACTGGTGGTGGACCGCCTCGTGCGAGTTCTCGGACATCGTCTACGGGGTGGACTCGTGGATGGAGTTCAAGTACCCCGACATGACCGCCTCCAATTCCAACCCCTTCGTGCAGGCGTATCCGCGGACGCCGATCCCGCGCGCCTTCGCCACCGTCTCCGATAACGAGACCTACCTCGGCGTGGCGCGCGAGCTGGCGAAGGCGACGGGCGACCGGCGCTTCGAGCAGCTCTGGCAGTTCATCGCCGAGGGCAAGGCCGAGGTGTACCTGCAGCGCATCATCGACGGCTCGGCGCCGCTCAAGGGCTACCGCTTCGCCGACCTCGAGCAGCTCGCCAGGCTGGGAATCCCCGCGCTGTTGAACACGCGCACCTACCCGCGCGTGAACAGCTACGAGCAGGTGCACGAGTCCAAGCCCTGGTCCACCAGGACCGGGCGGCTCGAGTTCTACCGGCCGGAGATCGAGTTCATCGAGGCGGGCGAGAACCTGATCGTGCATCGCGAGCCCTCGGAGGCGACCTTTTTCGAGCCGTGCGCGATCGTCGCCGCGCCGCACCCGGCGATCCGGCCGAAGAGGCCCGAGGACTGGGGAATCGCCGCGGACGCGAGGGACCACAACACGCGCCAGATGCGCAACGTCATCCTCGACCCGGCGCAGTTGCTGAAAACCGCGCACCCGCTGATGGCGCAGGGCTACCGCTACGTGTTCCACACGCCGAAGTACCGGCACGGCGCGCACACCACGCCGGTCGATACCGATTACATGGCGGCGCTGTTCGGCCCGTTCGGCGACATGTACCGGCGCGACAAGCGCAGCCCCGGCGCGGGCGAGATGTACGTGGACATCAACCCGCTCGACGCACAAGAGCTGGGGATCAACGAAGGGGACTACATGTGGGTGGACGGCGACCCGGCGGACCTGCCGTTCCGCGGCTGGAACGATCCGAAACGCAAAGACGAGTACAAGGTGGCGCGGCTGCTCGTTCGCGCGCGCTACTACCCTGGCACGCCGCGCGGCATCACCCGCATGTGGTTCAACGGCTACATGGCGACGCCCGGATCGGTAAAGGCGCACGAGACGCGCGCCGACGGAGCGGCGAAAAACGAGGAGACACAGTATCAGGCGATGTTCCGCTACGGCGGCCACCAGTCGCTCACGCGCTCCTGGCTCAAGCCCACGCACCAGACCGCGACGCTCATTACGCGCCGCTCGTGGACCAACGAAGTGACGCGCGGCTTCAACGTGGACGTGCACTGCGTCACCAGTGCCCCGAAGGAGTCGATGGCCAGGTTCACCAAGGCAGAGGATGGCGGGATCGGCGGAAAAGGCCTGTGGCGGCCGGTGGCGCTGGGTCTGCGGCCTACCGTCGAAAATCCGGCGATGCAGCAGTACCTGCAGGGCGGGTTCGTGAACATCACCAAGGCGTAATCGGATCAGACGAGGACACTCAGCATGCCGAAAGTCTATAACTGGCAGATCGGGCGCGAGATGGAGTTCCCCTACGAGGGCGTGCGCCCCGCGAAGCAATTCGCGATGATCATGGACACCAACAAGTGCATCGCGTGCCAGACCTGCACCGTTGCCTGCAAGACCACCTGGACCGCGGGCCGCGGCCAGGAGTACATGTTCTGGAACAACGTCGAGACCAAGCCCTACGGCTACTATCCGCTGGGGTGGGACGTCAATATCCTCGCCAAGCTCGGCGTGCAACCGATGACCGGGCCGGTCTATACCGGCAAAACGCTGTTCGAGGCGGCGCCGGAAGGCGAGCGTGTTCTCGGTTATCTCCCCGACGATCTCGACTATGCCCATCCCAACATCGGAGAGGACGATTGCACAGGGCTGATGCCGCAGGGCGCTTTCCTGCAAACGCCGCATATGCAGTGGATGTATTACCTGCCGCGCATCTGCAACCACTGCACCTATGCGGCGTGCCTGGCTTCCTGCCCGCGCCAGTCCATCTACAAGCGGCCCGAAGACGGCATCGTGCTGCTCGACCAGCAGCGCTGCCGCGGTTACCGCGAGTGCGTAAAGGGCTGCCCGTACAAGAAGGTCTATTTCAACCCGATGACGCGGGTCTCGGAGAAGTGCATCGGCTGCTATCCGGCGGTGGAGAACGGGCGCCAGACGCAGTGCACGATCACCTGCATCGGCAAGATCCGGCTGCAGGGCTTCATCAGGACTCCGGACCAGGCACGCGAAGACAGCCCGATGGACTACATCATCCACATCGCGAAGCTTGCGCTGCCGCTTTACCCGCAGTTCGGGCTGGAGGCCAACGTTTATTACATTCCGCCGATACACGTGCCACCGCAGTATCTGACGCAGATGTTCGGCTGGGGCGTGGAACAGGCGATCGCCACCTACCGCAGGGCGAGGGAGGACAAGAGGCTGCTGGGCGCGCTGCTGCTCTTCGGCGCCACGCCGGAGATCATCCACCACTACCGCGTCGAAGGCCGGCACGCGATCGGCTACGACGAAGCGCACGCCGAGATCGTGCGCGTGCCGCTGCGCGAGCCGATCCATGTGCGCGCCGTGTACGACGAGCGGCATCGCAGCTACCGCACCAACATCACTTGAACATGAGACCTGGAACGATTCGAGCACTCGTTGTCGGCGCCGCGCTCGCCGCGCTGGCGGCCGCCGCGCAGGCGCAGGGAACGTTGCGGGCGGTGCGCTTCGCGCAGCCCGGACCGCTCCTCGACCCCGCCGCCGCGGTCTGGAAATCCGCACGCGAAGCCACGGTGCCGCTGTTGCCGCAGGTAGTCGCGGCGCCCACCAACCCGGACGCCGCGGTGAAAGCGATCAAGGTGCGCGCGGCGCACAACGGCCAGTGGATCGCGCTGCGGCTCGAGTGGCGGGACGCGACGAAGGACGACCTGCTTTACACCGACCGGTTCGGCGACCAGGCCGCGGTGCAGTTTCCGCTGCCTAACAGGGACGGCGCGCTCGCGAGCCCCATGATGGGACACAAGGGCGCGCGGGTGAGCATCCTGCAATGGCGGGCGGCGTTTCAGCGCGACGTCGAGCAGGCCGAGCATCACGGGCGCGGAGCTTACGCGCACGCGATCTCGCAGTTGCGCGAGCTTTATCCCAATGCGCTTGTCGACTTCTACCCGGACCAGGTGCTGCGCGCTACCGATGCCCGGCCGTACATGGGCGCGCTCGGCATGGACAATCCCGTGTCCCATGCCCGGCTCACCCCGGTGCTCGACCAGATAGCCGAGGGCTGGGGGACGCTCACGGCGAAGCTCGAGCAGCTCGCCGAAGGCCGCGGCGTGTGGGAGAACGGCGCGTGGAAGGTCGTGATCACGCTGCCGCTTGCGAGCGGCGGCCCGGACTCGCCACGGCTCGCGCCCGGCGCGAAGACCATGGTGGCGTTCGCGGTCTGGGAGGGCGCGAACCGCGAGGTCGGCGCGCGCAAGGCCTGGTCGGCATGGGTGCCGCTTGAGCTCGCGCGCTGAGCAGCCGGGCGCTCTCTCTCGCGCGGCGCTCCTGCGCGCGCTCGCCGAGGCGTTCGCCTACCCGCGGCCGGCAAGCGCGCCGCGCATCGCCGCCCAGTTCGGGGCATGCGAGGCGGCGGCCTCGCCGGCGCTCGCGCACGCGCTTGCCCGCGCGCGCGCCGCATGGCGCAGCGCCGGGGCGGAGCGGCTCGCGTCGCAATACGCGCGGCTTTTCCTCGGCTCCGGCCCGGTGTCGCTGCACGAGACCGCGTACGGTGACGGCAGGCGCATCGCCGGGCGCGCTGCCGAGCTCGCCGACATTGCGGGCTTCTATACGGCATTCGGCTTCAAGCTCTCGGAAGACGACCCCGATCTGCCCGATCACATCGCCGCGGAGCTTGAGTTCTGCTCGCTGCTTCTCGTCAAGCTCGCCTCTGCCGGCGGGCGTGGCTGGTCCGCGCGGCGCGCGGTGACCGAGCGGGCGCTGCGGCGCTTCGTCGAGGACCATTTCGGCCGCTGGGCCGGCGCGCTCGCGGCGGAGATCGGCGCGCACGCGCCGGGCGGCCCTTACGCGGCGCTCGCCGGGCTGCTCCCCGCAGCGGCACGCGAGGAGGTGCGCCGGCTGCGCGCGCGGCCGACGAGCCTCAGGGGCCGCCTGCCGCGCGACTTCATGCAGGCGGACGACTTCTCCTGCCCGGCCGCTTCACCGTGAACCATTACATGCAGTGATGAAGGGGTGATGCGGATCGTCGTCAAAGCGCTTCGCGAGATCGGCGCGGCCCTGGACAGGCGCCGCCTCGCGGAAATGGTCTGTCTCGGCGCGCCTGATGTGAAGCCCAAAGCGCGCTTCCCGATCTTCGCGCTCGACGGCTGCGAGAAAGCCTGCGCGCGGCGCTGGCTCGAGCAGCACGGCGTCACCCCGCAGCGGCATTTCGTGGCCACCGACGTCGAGCGCATCGCGGCGCAGATCCGCCAGGAGCTTACATGACCGAGCTTTCGCATGAGCAGCGCCAATCCGGCGGCTCCGGCCGCTGGGTGTTCTGGGGGTTCGTCGCGGTGGCGGCCTTCTTTCTCATTACCGAGCACCGGGCGCACGTGGTCGAGTTCCTGCCCTTCGTGCTGCTCGCTGCCTGCCCGCTGATGCATCTCTTCCACCGGCACGGCGATCACGGGCGCAAGGACGACAAGGAGTCTTCCCGATGAACGAACCCGCCTACGGCCTCTGGTCGCTCGTGGTCATCAACTCGCTCGTATTCATCATCTTCGCGTTCAGCTTCGTGCGCCCGAAGACGGCGACCGACTGGCGCTCGTTCGGCGCGTTCTCGGCGTTCCTGGCGGCGCTGTTCACCGAGATGTACGGCTTTCCGCTGACCATCTACTTGCTCTCCGGCTGGCTCTCGAGCCGGTTTCCCGGCGTCGATTTCCTGTCGCACGACGCCGGCCATTTGCTCGAGATGACGCTCGGCTGGAAATCGAATCCCCATCTGGGACCGTTCCATGTCCTTAGCAACGTCTTCATCGTCGCGGGATTCTGGCTCCTCGCGTCCGCCTGGAAAGTCCTCTATCAGGCGCAGCGCAAGCATTGCCTCGCGACGACCGGGGCCTACGCGCGGGTACGCCATCCGCAATACATCGGCTTCGTGCTGATCATGTTCGGTTTTCTGCTGCAGTGGCCGACGCTGGTGACGCTGGTCATGTTCCCCGTTCTCGTCCTCATGTACGCGCGCCTCGCCACGAGGGAGGAGGCGGACATGCTGGCGCAGTTCGGCGACGAGTACGGCCGCTACAAGAGCGCGGTCCCGGCTTTCATTCCGAAGTTCAACCGCGAAAGGAGATACGTATGAAAAAGATGTTTGCCGCAACCGTTGCCGCGCTCGTGCTCGCGTTACCTCTGTCGGGCATGGCCGCGCCCGACGAGGCGCAGAAGCAGCTCATCCAGCGTGCCCAGGAGGCGAAGGAGAAGCTCGCTGCCGCCCAGGCCGCCTCGGGCGCGGAGCGCCAGAAGATGATGCAGGAGCACATGAAGATGATGCAGGACATGATGGCGCAGATGCGCAAGGCCAAGCCCGCCGCCGGCATGAAGCCGGAGCAGATGCGCGAGTGGATGGACGAGCACATGAAGCTCATGAACGAGATGATGGGCCAGATGATGGGCGAGCATCACATGATGATGCAGGGCACGGGCATGCAGGGCATGGGCAAGAAGTAGCGCAGCCGCGGCGATGTGGCAGGGCTTGGAGGGCATCGGATGGGGCTGGCTGGGCCTCGGCATCCTGTACATGGTGGTGTTCTGGGGGCTGGTCATCCTCGCGTTCGTGGCGCTTTTTAAGTGGCTCGGCGGAGGCTCGCTTTCCGGCCCCAATGCCCTGGACATCCTGAAGGCGCGCTATGCGAAAGGCGAGCTGACGCGCGAGCAGTTCGAGCAGCTCAAGCGCGAGATCGGGGAGGCGGGAGATTGACCGTCGAGCTTGCGTTCCTCGGCACCGCAGGGCCTGAAGGCGAATCCATGAGAACCGCCAAAGCGGAACGGCCAAAGGAGCAATCATGCAAGCCAGGGATGTAATGACGACATGGGTGACAACCATCGGGCAGGACGCCACAGTGAAGGAAGCGGCGAAACTGATGCTCGAGCGAGGGGTGAGCGCGCTTCCGGTGCTGGACGAGAAAGAGCGGCTCGCCGGGATCATCAGCGAGGGCGATCTCGTGCGCCGGGCGGAGCTCGGCACCGGCCAGGCGCGCTCCTGGTGGCTGCGTTTGTTCGCTGCAACTTCCGAAAGCGCGGCGGCCGACTTCGTGAAGACCCACGGCGCGCTACTCCTCGAAAAGCATCGCATCAAGCGAGTGCCGGTCGTGCGGGCGGGACGACTGGTCGGGATCGTGAGCCGCGCTGATCTGGTGCGGCGGCTCGCCACGCTGCCGGCCAAGCCGGCGCGCCCGACCGACGATCGCACGCTGCGGCGCCGGATGCTCGAGCGCCTGAAGGAAAGCGGCGTGGACGCCACCTACCTCAACGTTTCCGTCTCGGGCAGGGTGCTGCACTTGTGGGGCGGCGTAAGGTCCGAGGCGGAACGCCAGGCGCTTCGCGTCGCGGCCGAAGGAGTCCCGGGCCTGCGCAAGGTCGAGGATCACACCTTCGTCATGCCGGTGCGCCTTCAGGGCTCGCTGGGAGCGCAGTAGCGCGCGACGACCGAAGTTGACCTGGATCAAACGCCGCCGCGCGGCCGGGCCTAAAGTGGCCGCATCGACGCCGCTCGTCATTGGGAGGAACAACATGAAAGCAGGTAGGGCTGGAGTGATGCCCGCTATGCTGGCGGCCGCCATGGCGGCCGGATTCCCGCTCGCTGCGGCAGCGCAGGAGACCGAAGCGCTCAAGCGCGAGATCGACGCGCTGAAAAGAAGGGTCGAGGAGGTGGCGCGCACCGCCTCGGAATTCAGGAACGCAGGCTCGACCAAGCACTTCGCCGGCTACGCCGACGTGAGCTACACGGACGGCAAGCGCCGGCCGGGCGAGTTCGACGCCGTGCGCTTCAACCCGGCGTTCCATTACCAGTACCAGGACCTCGTGCTGCTCGATGCGGAGCTGGAAACGTCGATCGACCGGGACGGGGCGACCGAGGTCGGGCTGGAGTTCGCGACCATCAACCTGCTGGTGCACGATTACGCGGCGCTGTTTGCCGGAAAGTTCCTGAGCCCGCTCGGGCAGTTCCGCCAGAACCTGCATCCGTCGTGGATCAACAAGCTGCCCTCGGTCCCGGTTGGGTTCGGCCACGACGGGGCGGCGCCCAACGCCGACATCGGCTTCGGCGTTCGCGGCGGGCTGCCGGTCTCGAGCATGCAGCTCAATTACGCCGTCTACGTCGCGAACGGACCGGCGCTGGAGCTCAATGCCGCGGGAGACGAGATCGAGATGATCGGCACCGAAGGCACGGCCGGCGACGCCGACGGCAAGAAAGTCTGGGGCGGCCGGCTCGGCCTGCTGCCCGTTCCGGGCCTCGAGGTGGGGCTCTCCGCCGCGGCCGGCAAGGCGGCCGCCACGCCCGGCGGCGTGGCCGAGGCCGCGCGCGACTACCGGGCGCAGGGCGCCGACTTCGCCTGGCAGTGGCGCAATCTCGGGCTGCGGGCCGAATACGCCCGGCAGCGCATCGCCGACGAGGCAACGAGCGTCGCGCCCCTCGGCGGGACGTGGAAAGCCCATTACCTCCAGGGCTCGTACAGGCTTGCACCGACCAAGTGGGAGGGGGTGGCGCGCTACGGCAAGTTCCGCACGCCGCACGCCGACCAGAACCAGGAGCAATGGGCGCTCGGGGTGAATTACCTCTTCGCCCCCAACGTGATCGCCAAGGCCGCCTACGAGTGGAACGACGGTCTCGCGGGCACTGTCACCGACGACAACCGCCTGCTGCTGCAGCTGAGCTACGGATTCTGAGGCGAGGAGAGCCTGTCATGAGACGCGAACGAAAACCCGGTTCCAAAACCGCCGCGGCGGCATTCGCGATCGCGCTCGCCGTCGCCCTCTCGATGCCGGTGGCGCACGCGCAGGAGAAGAAACCCGATCCGGACCCCATGGCGTTCGCCCGCGGCGCGAAGGCCTGGGCGCAGAACTGCGCGCGCTGCCACGAGATCCGCGACCCGAAGGAGCTGCGCGACGACCAGTGGAAGCCGGTCGTGACGCACATGCAGATCCGCGCCGGGCTGAGCGGCGCGCAGGCGCGCGACATTCTCAGGTTCCTCCAGGCGAGCAACTGACATGGCGATCGCAGCTCGCATGCTCGTATTGAGCACGGCGCTCGCCGCTTTCGCCGCCGGCGCGCAAGCCGCGTCGCACGGAAAATCCGTCTACGAGCGTACCTGCGTCGCCTGCCACGGCCCGGACGGCAGAGGCGCGCTTCCCGGCATTCCCGCGCTCGGCGGAAAAGGCGGGCGCCTGACCAAGCCCGATTCGGTTCTCATCAAGAACATGATGGAGGGGTTTCAAACCCCGGGCTCGCCGATGGCGATGCCGCCCAAGGGCGGCGATCCTTCGCTCACCGAGGAGGACGCTGCGGCGGTTCTGCAATACATGCGCAAGGCATTCGGCCGGTGACGCTGAGAGCGCTGCCCGCGCCGCTGCGGGTGCTGTTCACCTGCTTTCTGATCACGATCGGCCTGGAGTATCTCGCGGCGGCCTATTACCTTTTTCTCGGGATCGTAGATCCGCACCGCAAGATGGGCATGTCGCTCGTCCTCGGTGTGACGGCCAAGTACTACGGCGAGCGCAGCAGCAGCCGCCTCGAATCGGCCTTGCGCGGCACCATGTCGGCGCGCGCCGCGGCCGAACGCGACGAGATCGTCGCCTGGCTGCGAAGCGGCGCGACGCGCGAGGGCTTCGACAAAAGTCAGACCGATCTTCAATGAGCACCAGGGAAATCGCGGAAACTCCGCCCAGCTCCGAGCGCAGGGATCTGCTGGTTAAAGCGGGCGCCGCGGCGGGCGGCCTCGCGCTCGCCGGCGCCGCCGCCCCTTTCCTCGCGAGCCTCGCGCCGAGCGAGCGCGCGAAGGCGCAGGGCGCGCCGGTCGAATTCGACCCCTCCAGGCTTGCCCCTGGCGTGCTCGCGACCGTCGAGTGGCGCAGCAAGCCCGTCTGGATCCTGCGCCGCACGCCCGAAATGCTGGCGAAGCTCGAAGCGGTCGAGCACCTGCTCTCCGATCCGCACTCCGCCGTCACATCGCAGCAGCCCGAATACGCGAGCAACCGCGGCCGCTCGATCCGCCCCGAGACGCTCGTCGTGGTCGGGATCTGCACCCACCTCGGCTGCGTGCCGGGCTATCAGCCGCAGCCCGGCGCGCTGCAGGCCGGCTGGCCGGGCGGCTTCTACTGCGCCTGCCACGGCTCGAGGTTCGATCTGGCTGGGCGCGTCTTCAAGGGCTCGCCCGCGCCCACCAACCTCGTCGTGCCGCTCCACGCGTACGCCGCCGAAACCCGGCTCGTGATCGGCGCCGACGAGGCGAGGAAAGCCTGACCTCGAGCTCGAGCGCGGGACGCAGGAGCTCGCGAAGGAGGGTTTCGGCGTGCTCGCCGAGATCGACGTCGCCGCGACGCTCAGGAAAAAGCTCCGCAAGGACATGCCGCCGTACAAGATCCTCGGCGCGTGCAACCCGCTGACCGAGGCAGACCTGGCAAGCATCGCGGCGCAGCTCGCGCCCGCCGGCCAGCCGCCTGCATTACCTAAGGCGGCATAAGGTGATCGAAGATAGAGATTGACCAGGGTCAAAAGGCTGCCCCGCGGCCCCGGTAAGTTGAGGCCTTCAGTCAATTGTGGAGAGCATCATGTACCGCCAAGCAGTTGGATTTGTTCTGGCTCTTCTGGCCGCAACCTCGGCCGCGGCGCAGCTCGCGCCGCAACAGAGCAGCCAAGGCGGAGTGACCGTGGCCGTTACGCCGGCCGAGCTGGCCGCCGGCGCCAAGGTCTGGTCATTCAGGGTCGTTCTGGACACGCATTCGCAGGATCTGCCGGATGACCTTGCGAAAAGCGCCGTGCTCCTCGACGGGCAGGGCCGCGAAGGCAAGCCGATCGCATGGGAAGGCGCGGCTCCCGGCGGCCACCACCGCGAGGGCGTGCTGAAATTCACCGCGTTCGAGCCGATGCCCGAAGCCGTGGAATTGCGCATCGCGCGGCCCGGCGAAGCGGCGGCCAGGACTTTCCGCTGGCGGTTGAGGTAGCACTTCGGACAAGCGCTTCCGGCTTGACCTTCCTGTCATGGGAGGGTTGAAACTTCGGCCCGTCGTTCCCATACAGGGAGGAATCGAGGTGAACGAGCGTATGGCAGCAACCGCGGCCAAAGATCCCGTGTGCGGCATGCAGGTCGATCCGCAGCGGGCGGCGGGGAGCTATACGCATCGCGGCGAGAAGTTTTACTTCTGCTCGCAGCACTGCCTGCACGCGTTCAAGGCCGATCCCGGGAAATATCTTTCGGCATAAGCACCACCAGCGCCGCCGCATCACGCAGCTCCGGCGACGCCAGGCGCGCAGTACACCTGCCCGATGCATCCCGAGATCGTGCAGATCGGCCCCGGGTCGTGCCCCAAGTGCGGCATGGCGCTGGTGCCGGTCGCGGGAGCCGAGGAGGAGAACGCCGAGCTGCGCGACATGACGCGACGTTTCTGGGCGAGCGCGGCGCTGAGCGCGCCGCTGCTCCTCATCGCCATGGCCCCGTACTTCGGCGCGACAAGATCATGGCCATACGTCGAGTTCGTCCTTGGCACCCCGGTGGTGCTGTGGGGCGGCTGGCCGTTTTTCCACAAGTTCTGGCTTTCGCTCAAGAACCGCAGCCCGAACATGTATACGCTGATCGGCCTGGGAGTCGCGCTCGCGTATGCGTTCAGCGTCGCCGCTGTCTTTGCGCCCGGCTTGTTCCCGTCGGAATTCCGCATGCACGGCGGCGAGGAGGTCGGCGCCTACTTCGAGGCTGCAGCGGTCATCGTGACGCTGGTGCTGCTCGGCGAGGTGATGCTGCTGCGCGCTCTGGGACAGACCAGCCAGGCGATCCGCCAGCTCCTCGCGCTCGCGCCGAACACCGCGCTGCGCCTCGAGGCGAACGTCGGCATCGCCATGGGCACCGGCACCGACGTGGCGATCGAAAGCGCGGGCGTGACGCTCGTCAAGGGAGACCTGCGCGCGATCGTGAAGGCGATCCGGCTCTCGCGCGCCACCATGCGCAACGTGAAGCAGAACCTGTTCTTCGCCTTCCTCTACAACGCGCTCGGCGTGCCGCTCGCCGCCGGGGTGCTCTATCCCTTCTTCGGCCTGCTGCTGTCGCCGATCTTCGCCGGCGCGGCGATGGCGCTGAGCTCGGTTTCGGTCGTCACCAATGCGTTGCGCCTGCGCCGCGTCAGGCTTTGACTAGAATGAAGACCATGAACTACAAGGCGCGGTAGCCGATTGCTGCTGCCCAAAAGCGAGCGGGCGCGTGTCGATCGCTCCAAGATTGCGGATTATTTGCTCGCGCTTTCGCATCCCGACGGTTGAAGCAAGGCTGAGTTTTTTCTGAAGTTTGGGTTCAGCGTCGAGCAATGGAACCTGCTCGCGGAGGCATTGCGGGCTGTGGGGACATCCAACCCGGTGACCAGCGTAGCGCAGTCGAAGTACGGCCTGCGCTACACTGTGGATGGTGTGCTGCGGGCGCCTGATGGCCGAGAACCGAAAGTGCGTACAGTGTGGATAACCACACCGGATGACGACGCGCCGCGTCTTGTGACCGCATATCCAATGCAGGAATCAGAATGAATACGATACGAGAGCACGATCGTGTGGTGCTGGTAACCGACCTGCCTGGCGAGAAACTCGCTTCGGGCGATGTCGGCACTGTCGTCCACGTTCATGGCGGCGGGAGCGCGTTCGAGGTGGAATTTGTGGCACTGGACGGCGAGACCGTCGCAATCGTGACGCTCGAGCGGGCTCAAGTCCGCCCGGTCGAGCATCGGGAAATCACGCACGCGCGTCGCGTGGCATAACGGCAGCTGTTCGCACGCTTCTACGCAAGCGCCAGGCCCGGCGCGCGGCCAGGCCTCATCCTCTTCGTGCAGACCTTCGGCGACCTCGTCAACTTCAACCCGCACATTCACGTGCTTGCGGCAGACGGCGCATTCGAC
>JANNTQ010000116.1:0-4288 GCA_031394435.1 Betaproteobacteria bacterium | reverse complement strand
TTGCCAAGCCGGTGCAGGCAATGGTGATGGAGGGGGTGCTCGAAATGGGCCATGCGCGCGCGGTGCTGGCGCTCGAAGGCGCGCGCCAGATCGAAGCGGCAAATCGCGTGGCGGCGCGCAGGCTGTCGGTGCGCGAAACCGGGGCGCTGGTGGCAAAGATGCTGCGCGGGCAGGGTGTTCGGCGCGCGGCCAAGCCGGATCGCGACCTCGCGCGGCTGGAGGAAGAGGTGTCCGGCCGGATCGGCACCACGGTCGAGATCCGCGCCGGCCGCAAGGGCAAGGGAAAGGTGATCGTGCATTACGCGAGCCTCGATCATCTCGATCAGTTGCTGAAGAAACTGCGCTGAGTGTGAACCAGCGCCGATGCTGCACCGCAATGCGTTGACCGTTGTTGGCGCAACCCGTTAAAATCGCGCGGCTTTGCAGGGTACAAGGGATATGAACGCCGGTCTTGGCGCCCTGCGCAGGCCGATTCGCATCGTTCTCGCGTGGCAGTTGATCGCCACAGTTGTATTGACTTTGGCCGGGGGATTGCTGGCGGGTCTCCACGGTGCGCTGTCAGCGGCACTGGGCGGTGCGGTCAGCGTCAGTGCCGGATGGGCCTCGGCGAAAGTAGCGGGGACGGCGGGCAACGGAAAATCCGCAGGGGGGGTTCTGCTGACCGCGCTCATGGCCGAGGCAGTCAAACTCGGGTTGATCGTGATCCTTCTGGGACTGGTTCTGCTGGCCTATGCCGAAGTGGTCATGATGGCGTTTCTCGGCTCGTTCGTGGCAACCGTTCTGATCTATTCGATGGCGTTTTTTGTGCGCGAGTACAAATAGCAATCCGCGATGGCCACAGAATACAAATCAGCAAGCGAGTACATCGGGCACCACCTCACCTTCTTGACGAAGCCTGTGGGGGACGGGGGCTTCTGGAGTATCAACGTCGATTCCGTAGTTACCGCGGTGGTGCTCGGCGTCATTAGTCTGGGATTCCTCTGGTGGGTGGTGCGTGGCGCGACGGAAGGGCTGCCAGGAAAGCGCCAGGCCTTGGTCGAGTGGGTGCTCGTATTCATCGACGACCAGGTCAGAGGCATTTTCCACCACGGCGATCGCAACAAATTCGTCGCGCCGGTGGCGGTCACTGTGTTCGTCTGGATCATGTTGATGAACGCGATGGATTTCCTGCCCGCCGACTGGGTCGCCTGGGCCTTCGGCCTGATCGGCGTGCATGAGTGGCGCATCGTTCCGACTGCCGACGTCAATACCACCTTCGCACTGTCGCTTTCGGTATTCGCGATGATGATCTGGTTCTCGATTTCCTCGAAAGGCCTCGGCGGCTGGATCCACGAATTGTTTTGCGCACCATTCGGCGGCAACGTGCTGCTGTGGCCAGCAAACTTCCTTTTCAACTGCGTTGAATACGTCTCGAAGCCGCTGTCGCATTCGCTGCGACTTTTCGGAAACATGTACGCGGGGGAAATTCTGTTCCTGCTGCTGTGGATGTGGGCGGCCAACAGTTCGTTTGCCGCGGACTATTTCGCCGGCTTCATATCTACGGTTGTATTCGGCCTACTCTGGGCTCTCTTTCACATCCTGATCGTATTGCTGCAGGCCTACATCTTCATGATGCTCACGATTGTGTACATCTCAATGGCGCACGAGCATCACTGATCCCCGGCGCAACAGACTTCTCGCATAGGAAAGGAAATAGAAAATGGAAAAACTGCAAATGCTGGCGATGGTTCAAGCCTATACGGGCATCGGCATCGGTCTCATGGTCGGTTTGGGGGCGCTCGGCGCCTGCGTGGGAGTAGGAATTATGTGCAGCCGCTTCCTTGAAGCCGCGGCCCGCCAGCCCGAACTCACAGGTTCCCTGCAGGCCAAGGTGTTCCTCCTGCTCGGCCTGATCGACGCGTCTTTCATTATCGGCCTCGGTATCGCGATGTTCTTCGCCTTCGCCAACCCCTTGGCCAGTGCATTCCGCTAAAGACTGCAGGCAAGAGCGGATCCCTAAGGGGATGACATGAATATCAATGCCACGCTGTTCGCCCAGGCGCTCGTTTTCTTCGCGTTCATATTCATTACCGCGAAGTACATCTGGCCGATGCTGCAGGAGAAGGTCGACGCTCGCCAAAAGACGATCGCCGACGGACTGGCCGCGGGCGAGCAAGGCAGGAAGTCGCTCGAGGTTTCGAGCAAACAGGCCGAGCAGGCTATCCAGGACGCACGTGGCCGGGCCGCGGAAATCGTGTCGCAGGCGGAAAAGCGCGCGGCGCAGGTGGTCGAGGAAGCCAAGTCCAACGCCAAGGCGGAAAGCGAGCGGGAAAAAACTGCCGCCAAGGCCGACATCCAGCAGGAAGTGTCGCGCGCGCGCGAGAAGTTGCGTGACCAGGTCGCGGCGCTGGCGGTGGCCGGCGCCGAGAAAATCCTGCGGCGGGAGGTGGACGCCAAGGCGCACGCCGACCTGCTCGACGGCATCAAGCAGCAGCTGTAGGCGCAGATGGCCGAACCCAGTACCATCGCCCGCCCCTACGCAGAAGCGGCCTTCAGGCTTGCCAATGCCCAGGGCAAGCTCGCTGAATGGTCGACGGCGCTGGCGAATCTTGCTGCCGTGGCGGCCGACGCGCGCGTGCGCGGGGCAGTGGGCGATCCAAACCTGCCAGCGGCAAAGGTCGCCGGCCTGATCATCGCGATCCTCGCCGGCAAGCTCTCCGGCGAAGCCGAGAATTTCGTGCGTGTGCTGGCGGAAAACGGCCGCCTTGGCGTGGTGACGGAGATACGCACGCATTTCGAAGCGCTGAAGAACGAACGTGAAGGCGCAGTCGAGGCCGAGGTGCATACGGCATTCGAGATGGACCCGGCCCAGCTCGCCGATCTGGTTTCCAGGCTGGAAAAGAAAACCGGGCGCAAGGTGAAGGCCCGCGTCAGCGTGGACAAGTCGCTCATCGGCGGGGTCAAGCTGGTGATCGGAGACAAGGTTATCGACGGTTCCGTGCGCGCCCAACTGAGCGCGCTCGAGAACGCACTGAAAGTTTAAGGAGCAGTCATGCAACTCAACGCGTCCGAAATTTCGGAACTGATCAAGAACCGGATCCAGAACCTGGATGTCAGCGCGCAGATGCGCACCCAGGGAACCGTAATATCGGTGACCGACGGCATCTGCCGCATTCACGGCCTGGCGGACGTGATGCAGGGCGAGATGCTCGAGTTCCCCAAAAACACCTTCGGACTGGCGCTCAACCTCGAACGTGATTCGGTGGGTTCGGTGATCCTGGGCGAATACGAACACATCACCGAGGGCGACACGGTGAAGTGCACCGGCAAGATCCTTTCGGTGCCGGTGGGCCCCGAGCTGCTCGGGCGCGTGGTGAATTCCCTGGGCGCCCCGATCGACGGCAAGGGCCCGATCAACGCCAAATTGACCGACGTCATCGAAAAGGTGGCGCCGGGCGTGATCGCGCGGCAATCGGTGTCGCAGCCGGTGCAGACTGGCCTCAAGGCGATCGACGCGATGGTGCCGATCGGCCGCGGCCAGCGCGAGCTGATCATCGGCGATCGACAGACCGGCAAGACCGCGGTGGCGGTGGATACCATCATCAACCAGAAGGGCAAGGACCTGTTCTGCGTCTACGTAGCGATCGGCCAGAAGGCCTCGACCATCGCCAACGTGGTGCGGAAGCTCGAGGAACACGGCGCGATGGCCTACACCATCGTGGTGGCGGCTACGGCCACGGAATCGGCGGCGATGCAGTTCATCGCCCCGTATTCCGGCTGCACCATGGGCGAGTACTTCCGCGACCGCGGCCAGGACGCGCTGATCATCTATGACGACCTGACCAAGCAGGCCTGGGCCTACCGCCAGGTGTCGCTGCTGCTGCGCCGGCCGCCGGGGCGCGAGGCTTACCCTGGCGACGTGTTCTATCTGCATTCGCGCCTGCTGGAACGTGCTGCGCGCGTAAACCCGGCTTACGTCGAGAAATTCACCAAGGGTGCGGTCAAAGGCAAGACCGGCTCCCTCACCGCGCTGCCGGTGATCGAAACCCAGGCCGGCGATGTGACCGCTTTCGTGCCGACCAACGTGATCTCGATCACCGACGGCCAGATCTTCCTGGAGACCGACCTGTTCAACGCCGGCATCCGGCCCGCGATCAATGCCGGCATCTCAGTGTCGCGGGTGGGTGGCGCGGCGCAGACCAAGATCATGAAGCGCAAGGACACCGGCGGCGGCGTGCGCCTGGCGCTGGCGCAGTACCGCGAGCTCGCGGCCTTCGCGCAGTTTGCCTCCGACCTGGACGAAGCCACG
>JANNTQ010000290.1:0-11502 GCA_031394435.1 Betaproteobacteria bacterium | reverse complement strand
GTTCGACGCGCGCCGCATCGGCAGAAACCTGTACCGCGGCAGCTCGCTTTTCGACGGACAGCATCTGTTCTTCAGGCCGGTGGGGGACCGCAGGCGCCTGGTCGTCGACTATCACGTTGGCGCGAATGCCGCGAAACTCGTGCCGCGCGCGATGGCGCGCGTGGTGCCCGGCGCGACCCTGGGCCGCGCGCAGAACTGCTGCGTGGTTTCGCTGCTGGCGTGGCGCGAGGCTTCGATGCCGGAGGCGCGCTGGGCGCGCCTGGTCGCCTGCCACGAAGTCGAGATCCTGCTGATCCAGGCGCAGCTCGCGCAGCGCGGGCGCAAGCGGAAATGATCGACCTGGCGCACTGCCGCGCGCTCGATGCCCGCGATCCGCTGCGCGACCTGCGCGCGCGCTTCGGCCGGCCGGCCGGGGACACGGTCTATCTCGACGGCAATTCGATCGGCGCGATGCCGGCGGATGCGCCCGCGCGCGTGCAGCGGCTGATGCTCGACGGCTGGCGGGACGCGCGCAGGCGCGGCTGGAACCGCTTCGACTGGCTGGAGAAACCCTGGCTGCTCGGCGCGGGCCTGGCGCACATTCTCGGCGCGGGCAAGGACGACGTCGTGTTCTGCGACAACACCTCGGTGAATCTGTACAAGATCCTCGGCTATGCGTGGCAGCTCGATCGGCTGCGCCCGGTGATCGTCACCGAGGCGCACAATTTTCCGACCGACATGTATGTCGCGGAAGGGCTGGCGCGCTTCGCGGGCGGCGGCACGTCGCTGCGCCGCATCGACGATCCGGCACAGCTCGACGCGGCGCTCGGCGCCGACGTCGGCGTGCTCTACCTGAGCCATGTCGATTACCGTTCCAGCCGGCGCTGGGACATGGCACAGGTGAACCGCAAGGCGGCTGCGGCTGGCGTGCTGACGCTGTGGGACCTGTCGCACTCCGCCGGCGCGATTCCGCTGGACCTGGCCGGAAGCGGCGCCGATTTCGCGGTGGGCTGCGGCTACAAGTACCTGTGCGGCGGTCCCGGCGCGCCGGCCTGGCTGTACGTGCATCCGCGCCATCAGGACCGCGCCTGGCCCGTGATCGCCGGCTGGATGGGCCACGCCGACGTATTCGCGTTCGCGCGCGCCTACCAGGCCGCCCCTGGCGTGCGCCGCCAGCTCACCGGCTCGCCGGGGATCATCGCCAACGAAGCGATGAGCGCCGCCATCGACATCTGGCGCGAAGTGCGGCGCGAGGACCTGGCATGGAAGCACCGCTCGCTGTCGGAGCTGCTGGTCGCGTTGCTCGAGCAGGAATGCTCGGGCGAGGGCGTGCGCGTCACGTCGCCGCGCGCCTACGACGAGCGCGGGGGGCACGTCACCTTCAGCCATCCGGGGGCCGGGTCGGTCACCGAGGCGCTGCTCGAGCACGGCGTCGTCAGTTCGTTTCGCAGCCCGGACTCGATCCGTTTCGGCATTTCGCCGCTCTCGCTCGGCCACGAGGACCTGTGGGTCGCGGTGGCGCGGCTGCGCCAGGTGCTCGCGACGCAGGTCTGGCGCGCAGAGAAGTTCTGCAAGGTGTCGGTGTAGCGCATGGGCGCGAAGCTTGCCGCCGACATTGGCGGAACGTTTACCGATGTCGTGCTGGAGACGGCGCAGCGTCGCTTCAGCATCAAGGTGCTCACCACGCCGGCGCCCGAAGCGGGCGTGATGGCCGGCATCAGGCAGGTGCTCGCGCAGGCCGGCTGCGCGCCCGCCGAGGTGTCGATCTTCATTCACGGCACCACGCTCGCCACCAACGCGCTCATTGAGCGCAAGGGCGCGCGCACTGCGTTCGTCACCACCGGGGGCATGCGCGACATCCTCGAGATGGGTTACGAGAAGCGCTTCGATCAGTATGACTTGTACATGGAGCGGCCGGCGCCGCTGGTGGCGCGGCCGCTTCGCTTCACCGTGCCCGAGCGCATCGATGGCAGGGGACGGGTGCTGCATGCGCTCGACGAGGCAGCGCTGCGCCGCGTCGGCGAGCAGGTGCTCGAGCAGCGCGTGCAGGCCGTGGCAATCGGTTTCATGCACGCCTACGCCTGGCCGCAGCACGAGCAGCGCGCGGCGGCCGTGCTGCGCGAGATGCTGCCAAGCGAAGTGACGCTCTGCCTGTCGAGCGAAGTCTGCCCCGAGATCCGCGAGTACGAGCGCTTCTCCACCACCTGCGCCAACGCCTACGTGCGCCCGATGATGCAGGGGTACCTGCTGCGCCTGCGCGCCGAGTTGAAGGCCAGCGGGCTCGACTGCGCGCTGCTGCTGATGATGTCGGGCGGCGGCCTGACGACGCTGGACATCGCCGCCCGGTTCCCGATCCGGCTGGTCGAGTCGGGCCCCGCCGGGGGAGCGATTCTCTCGTCGTGGATCGCGCGCGAGTGCGCACTGGAGCGCGTGCTGTCCTTCGACATGGGTGGCACGACCGCCAAGATCTGCCTGATCGACCAGGGCCAGCCCGAGCGGGCGCGCGCCTTCGAGGTCGCGCGCGCCTACCGGGACGTCAAGGGCAGCGGCCTGCCGGTGCGCGTCCCGGCGATCGAGATGGTCGAGATCGGCGCCGGTGGCGGCTCGATCGCCCGCGTCGACGCCATGCAGCGCATCACCGTGGGTCCGGATAGCGCCGGCTCCGATCCGGGTCCGGCCTGCTATGCGCGCGGCGGCACCGAGGCGACCGTCACCGACGCGGACCTGGCGCTGGGGCGTATCGATCCCGCAAGCTTCGCCGGCGGCACACTGCGGCTGGATGCGGCGGCGGCCGCCGCCGCGCTCGGTGCGCGCATCGGAGCGCCGCTGAACCTCGAAGCGCCGTGGCACGCCGCCGGAGTGTCCGAGATCGTCGAGGAAAACATGACCAACGCCGCGCGCGTGCACGCGATCGAGCGCGGCAAGGTCATCGGCCGTTACGCCATCATCGCCTTCGGTGGAGGCGCCCCGCTGCATGCCGGCAGGCTGGCCGAGAAGCTGGGCGTGCGCAGGGTGGTGGTGCCGGTCGGCGCCAGCGTCGGCTCGGCGATCGGTTTTCTGCGGGCGCCGGTGGCTTTCGAGGTGGTGCGCAGCCTGCGCATTGCGCTGTCGCGCTTCGACCCGGCGCAGGCCAACCGGCTGCTCGAGACGTCGGCAGCGAGCGCCACAGAGGTCGTGCGGCAGGCGGTCCCGCAGGGCGCGCTCTCGACCCGGCGCGCGGTCGACGCGCGCTACATCGGCCAGGGCCACGAACTGACGCTGGCATTGCCGGAACGCGGCCTCGAGGCGGCGGACGCGCAGCCCCTGCGCGCGCAGTTCGAGCAGTTCTATCGGTCGGTGTATGGCGTGCTGCTGCCGCAGCAGGACGTCGAGCTGGTCACCTGGTCGGTGACGGTCGCCGCCGCGGCCGGGACTCCGCTGCCGCCGAAGCCGGTGACGCGGCGCCCTGCGCCGCCGCCGCGGCTGCGCCGCAGCGCCTACGAACCGGCGCTCGGCCGCATGTCGGAGTTCGCGGTGTACTTGCGCGACGAGCTCGCGCCAGGGGACGAGCTGGGCGGGCCCGCGCTCATCGAGGAGGGGCAGACCACCACCGTCGTCCCGGCGAGCTTCAACGCGTATATTGACGGCTCGGGCAGCATCTTCATGGACAGCCGGAATGAATGAAGCGCTGAAGCGCATCCAGATGCAGGTAATGTGGAATCGCCTGATCGCCGTGGTCGAGGAACAGGCGCAGGCGCTGCTGCGCACCGCATTCGGATCGATCGCGCGCGAGGCCGGCGACCTGTCGGCGGGGGTCTACGACACGCGCGGCAACATGCTCGCGCAGGCGGTGACCGGCACGCCGGGCCACGTCAACACCATGGCCGCGGCAGTGCGCCATTTTTTCGATCGCTTTCCGCTCGACTCGATGCGCCCGGGCGACGTATTCGTCACCAACGATCCGTGGATGGGCACCGGGCACCTGTTCGATTTCGTCACCGTCACCCCGGTGTTCCTGGGACAGCGCCCAATCGCGATGTTCGCCTCGACCTGCCACACTGTCGATGTCGGCGGGGTCGGGTTCTCGGCAGAGGCGCGCTCGGTGTACGAGGAAGGCGTGTGCATCCCGCACCTGCGCCTGCGGCAGCGCGACGCGCTCGACGAAACGCTGCTCGCGATCCTGATGGCGAACTCGCGCAATCCGATCGAGGCGCGCGGCGACCTGATGTCGCTGGTCGCCTGCAACGACGTGGGCGCGGCGCGGCTCGCCGAGATGATGCGCGAGTTCGGGCTGCAGGCGATCGATGACCTGGCACGCCACATCCTCGATACTTCGCGCGCCGCGACGCGCGCCGCGATCCGCGCGCTGCCGCGCGGCGAGTATCGCGCCAGCATGACGCTCGACGGCTACGAGTCGCCGATCGAGTTGCGAGCGCGCATGGAGATCGGCGATGGCGCGATCACGGTCGACTATGCGGGCAGCTCGCCGGCGTCGGCGCGCGGCATAAATTCCCCCAAGTGCTATACCGAGGCCTACTCGGTGTTCGGGCTGAAGTGCGCGATTGCGCCGGGCGTGCCGAACAACGCCGGCTCGCTCGAGCCGTTCCGGGTGCTCGCCGAGGAGGGCGCGTGCGTGCATCCCCTGCGGCCCGCGCCGGTGACCGCGCGCCACGTCATCGGCCAGATGCTGCCGGACCTGATGTTCGGCTGCCTGGAGCTGGCGCTGCGCGGGCGCGTGCCCGCCGAGAGCGCGGGATCGATCTGGGTGCTGCCGATGGCGAGCGAGGGCGCGCAGGGCCCGCGCTTCAACGTGCTCAACGTGGGGCTCGGCGGAACCGGCGCGCGCCCCGGAATGGACGGGCTCAACACCACCGCGTTCCCGAGCGGAGTCGGCGTGGTGCCGGTCGAGATCACCGAGAACGAGTCGCCGCTGGTGTTCTGGGCGAAGGAGTATCTGCCGGATTCTGGCGGTGCGGGCGAGTTCCGCGGCGGGCTCGGCCAGCGCATCGAGATCGGCCATAGCGAACCCGCCGCGTTCACGGTTTCCGCCGCGACCTTCGACCGGCTGCGCAATCCGGCGGCGGGCCGCGGCGGCGGCCTGCCGGGCCGGCCCGGCGCGGCGCGGCTCGCCTCCGGCCTGGTGCTCGAGACCAAGTCCGTGCACACCGTGCCGGCCGGGGACCGGCTGGTGCTGGAGCTGCCGGGAGGCGGCGGCATGGGCGAACCGGTGAAGCGCACGCGCGCGCGCATCGACGCCGACCTTGCGGCGGGACTCGTTACTGCGGAAGGCGTGGCGCGGGACTACGCGCCCGGCCAGTCGTCTCGGCCGCCGCCGATTTCGGCCTCGGCCTCGATCTCGACCTCATAGTCTCCGACCAGGCCGCCGCATTCGACCAGCGTATTGACCGGCCGCACGGCGCCGAAATAGCGGCCGTGGACCCGCGCCACCGGCTCCCAAAGCGCCGCGTCCCTGACGTAAATGCGCGTGCGCACGACGTCGTCGAGTTCCCCGCCCAGCGCCTCGATGCAGGCAACGATTTTGTCGAGCGCGTAGACGGTCTGGCCTTCCGCGTCCCCGCGGCAGATGAGTGTTCCCGCCCCATGGGTCGCGGTCGTGCCGCTCACCAGGATGCGGTTTCCGGCACGCACGGCGCGCGAATAGCCCGCGATCGCCTCCCAACGGCTGCCCGAGTCGACCAAGCTGCGGCCGGGCCGGCCAGCCACCGGCCGAGCTGCATAGACTTGCGCGACGCCTTCGAGATGGTGGCTCAGATCGCCTGAGGCGGTGAGCCACGGCGGCCTGCGGTATTCATCGCCGCAATCGCCCGGGATGTCGCGCGCCCCTGCCAGCGCATCGGCAAGCCGTGCCTTGTCGGCGTCGTCGAGCGCGACCGAGAAAAGCGCGAGGTTGTCCGCGCGATGCTCGCTTTCGCCGAGCCGCGCGCCGACGATCACCGCGCCGACCGCTTCCTGCTCGAGCACCCAGCGTACCGCGACGTTCGCCACCGAGACCCGGTGCTTGAGCGCGACCGATTTCGCCGCTGCCAGGATTCCCTGCAGCACGTCCCACCCGCCGATCGCATCGATGAAGCGCTTGTACTTGGATTTGCTCCAGTCGGGAACCGACGCGGGCTCGGCCTTGCCCGCCCATCGGTCGGTGAGAAAGCCGCCGCCGAGCGTGCCGTAGGCGAGCAGCCTGACGCCGGCGGCGCCGCAGAACTGCGTCATGCGCCCCGCCGCGCGCCGGTCGAGCAGCGAGAACGACACCTGATTCGTCGCCACGGGAATACCGTGCCTGACCAGCAGGCGCAGGTGATCGGTGTCGAAGTTGGTTACGCCGAGGTGCCCGATGCGCCCTTCTTCGCGCATCCTCGCGAGTTCGGTCATCGCGTCGATGTAGCCCGGATGCCGGTACTGCCACCAGTGGAACTGCAGCAGGTCGATGCGCTGCAGCCCGAGGCGCGCGAAGCTGCGCCCGACGCCCTCGCACACGGCCTCGGGCGTCATCGGCCCGGGGTCGGGGCACCATTTGGTGAAAGCGCGCGCGCGGCCGCGGCCGGCGCCGGCGAGGAAACGGCCGGCGATGAGCTCGGCGCTGCCATAGTGGTCGGCCATGTCGAATGCGTCGAAGCCCGCATCGGCGTACTCGCCCAGCGCCGCGGCGGCGCGGTCCGCATCGAGGCGCGTGCCGCCGCGCTCCATGTCGGCGACCTGCCAGAGTCCGGTCAGGATGCGCGGCGCGTCGAGGCCGGGGGCCAGCTGCACGCGCGGCGGGCGAAGCGGACGATCGACCTCGGCCATTCGTGGAGAGTAACATCGCGTCGACAATGGCTGCAGAAACCGTCGACATCGCGCCCGGCTTCGCCGTCTCGCGCATCGCCAAGGGCAACTGGCAGCTCGCCGAGAAGCACGGCGCAGCCTACGACCACGCGCGCGCGATCGAGGACATGCGCGCTTTCGTCGAGGCCGGCATCAGCCTGTTCGACTGCGCCGACCACTACGTCGGCGTCGAGCAGCTGATCGGCGATTTCCGCCGCCGCCACCCGGAGCACGCGCGGCGCATGCGGGTCTCGACCAAGCTGGTGCCGGACCTCGAATCGCTGCCGCGCCTCTCGCGTGGAGCCCTGCAGAGCATCGTCGACACCTCGCTCGCGCGCCTTGGCCAGGAGCGCCTGGACCTGGTGCAGTTCCACTGGTGGGATTACCGCGTGCCGGGCTACGTGCAGGCGATGCACTGGTTGAAGGACATCCAGGCGAGCGGAAAAATCGCCCTGATCGGCACCACCAACTTCGACACCGCGCGGCTGCGAGAGATCGTCGACAGCGGCGTGCCGGTGGCGACCCACCAGCTGCAGTACTCGGTACTCGATCACCGGCCCGAGCGCGGCATGACGGAGTTGTGCGCGAAGAACGGCATCCGGCTGCTCGCCTACGGCACCGTCGCCGGCGGCTTCCTGTCGCGGCGCTGGCTGGGAGCGCCGGACCCGAGCCCGCCGTTCGCCAACCGCTCGCTGGTGAAGTACCGGCTGATCATCGAGGATTTCGGCGGCTGGGCCCGGCTGCAGGAACTGCTGCGCGTCCTCGATCGCATCGCGCGGCGCCATGGCGCCAGCCTGTCGAGCGTGGCCACCCGCTACGTGCTCGACAAGCCAGGGGTGGCGGTGGCGATCGTGGGCGCGCGCGGCGCCGCGCACCTCGAGGACACGCTGCAGGTATTCAAGCTGAACCTCGATGATGCCGAGCGTGCCGAGATCGCCGCACTGGCCGCGCGCGCGCCCGGACCGGCCGGCGACTGCTACGAGCTGGAGCGCATCGACAACGGCGCGCACAGTTCGATCATGTGGAAGAACCAGAATACGCACGGCGCCCCGCCGCAAGCCGATTTCGCCGACTCGCCGCCGGCCGATGCCGGGCGCGCATCCCGGCAGGAGACCCGATGAGCCAGAACGACGAGTTCACCCTGTACGACCTGCGCGTGGAAGTGGTGCAGACCGATCGACCTTTCGTCAGCCACGCGCGGCCCGGCGACAGTTTCGACGTGATCGGCGGCCGCATCGTGTTTCCGCCCGGACGCGAGGCTTCGTTCTCGCTGTACGCGATGCTCGCGGTGCTGCCGTTCATCCCCGCCAAGCAGCGGCCGACGCAGCCCAACGATTGGATGACGACCGACACCGAGATCGCCTGCCTGGATCCGGCCTGCGGCGCGCGCTTTCGCATCACGCGCCTGGGCAAGCGCACCTTGCACCACGGCGACTACAGCGCGCTGCCGCTGCCCGCGGCGCGGCCCGACGAGGCCTAGGTGTTGCGCGCCAGCGCGCCGAGCGCCGCAGCGGCCCTCGCGAGCTCCTCGTCGGTATTGAGCAGGTCAGCGCACAGGCGCAGCCGGTCGCCGCGCGCGTCCGTGTGCACGCCGGCGCGCATCAGTTCCCCGGCGAGCCGGGCCGCCTGCGGATGCGCGACGCTGAGGAACTGGCCGTAGCCGGCGCCGTCGCCTTGCACCGCGATGTCATGCTCGCGCAGCAATGAGGCGAGGCGCGCCTTCTGCGCGAGGTGATGCTCGCGCAGGCGCTCGACGCCGATGTCGAGCGTGACTTCGAGTCCGGCGAGCGCCTGCACCGGCGCCAGCACCGGCGGCGTAGACTCGAGCCAGGCGTCACCGCCCGGGCCGAACTGTGGCGGCTCGGGGCGCTGGTAGCTGAACACGTCCTTTTTCGCGAACCAGCCTGTATCGAGCGTGCGCATGGTCTCGACCAGGCCCGGGCGCACATAGAGCCAGCAGGCGCCGGGGCCGCCGCGCGTGTATTTGTAGGAACCGCCGACCGCGAAATCGGCGCCGAGCGCCTCGAGGTCGAGCGGCAGCACGCCGGCGTGGTGGTAGACATCGAGCAGCACCAGCGCGCCGGCGGCGTGGGCGGCGCGAATCAGCTGACCGAGATCGGGCACGATCTCGCCGCTGCGGAACATGACGCTGGAGAGCACCACGAGGTTGGCGTTTGCCAGCAACAGCTCGCGCCACGGCAGGATGCTCAGTTCAATGCGCCCCTTGTCCCGGTACACGCGCAGGATGAAGTCGAGCGAGTCGAACTCGCCGTCGCTCGCGGCCACGCGCAGCTTGCCGTCGAGGGCGTTCAGCACCGCACGCAGGCCCTGGCCGGCGCTGGTCTTCGGCACGATCGAGTCCGGGGTCGGCGCGCCGACGAGCTGCGCGGTGAGCGCACGGAACTTCTCGCGCCCGGCCAGCCATGCGTCCCAGGCTTCGCCCGGGTCGCGGTACCAGACCTGCAGCGCGCGCGCGACGTCCTCCGCCATGCGGTCCGGCGGCCTGCCGAGCGAGTGATTGGCGAGATAGATGCTGTGGCCCTGCAGCGCGCGGGAGAACAGGGGCCGGACGCGCGCGCGCAATTCCTCCCCGCTGATCAATTCTTCCCGATCTCGGTGCGCACGTCGATCAGCTCCGGGAACAGCGCCACCTCGAGGGTTTTCCTGAGGAACGGGACCCCCGCGGTGCCGCCGGTGCCGCGCTTGAAGCCGATCACACGCTCGACCGTCTTCACGTGGCGGAAGCGCCAGAGCTGGAAGTTCTCCTCCACGTCCACCAGCTTCTCGCACATGTCGTACGCGTCCCAGTGCGCTTGCGGCGCTTCATAAATGATTCTGAACATCGCCACCAGGCCCGCATTCCTGCGGTGCGGCTCGGACCAATCGCGCTCGACGCATTCGACGGGCACCGGCAGGCCGCGGCGCGCGAGGTGGCGCAGGAACTCGTCATACAGGCTCGGCGCCTCGAGCAGGCCGCGCAGCCAGGCATGGACTTTCGCGTCGTGCCGGTGCACTTCGAGCATGCGCGCATTCTTGTTGCCCAGCATGAACTCGACGGCGCGAAACTGAAACGACTGCAGCCCCGAAGCCGGCCCCAGAACATCGCGGAACTGCACGTACTCGGACGGTGTCAGCGTCTCCAGCACCGCCCACTGCTCGAACAGCTGGCGCTGCACCTGCTTCACGCGCGCCAGGATCTTGAAGCACGGCGCGAGACTGTCGGCCTGCACGTGTGCAATCGCCGCCGCAAGTTCGTGCACCAGCAGCTTCATCCACAGTTCGGCAGTCTGGTGCTGGATGATGAACAGCATTTCGTCGTGGTGCGAGGAGCGCGGCCTTTGCGCCGCAAACAGCTGGTCCAGGTGAAGGTAGCCGCCGTAAGACGTTTCGGCAGCCAGGTCGGTGATGATTCCAGGGTCGTCGGTTTTCATGGCCTATCTTGCCACCTCGCGATTCTAGCGGCCAACATGGGTTTATAGTGCGCGCAGGGATCCGCGGCGCCTCTTGCTCCGTGGGGGCTTGCATGACGACTTCGGGCAAGCGCTCGTGGATCGAAAGCTCGGACGTCCTTTCGCTGTTTCCCACCCTGGTATGGAAAATTCAGCTGCGTGCCGAGGTGCACGAGCCGATCGACGCGCGCGCGCTCGGTTTGCTGCATTCGCTGCGGCAGGGGCTGCCGGCGCTGAAGGCCGGCGATGCATGGCAGTCGGGCCATGCACTGCACGGGCGCGAGGAGTTGCATGATCTTTGCGAATGCGTCCGCCGCGCCGCGGCGAGCGTGCTGCAGTTCCTGAAAATCGGCGCCGAAACGATCGAGATCACCGGCTGCTGGGCCAACCTTTATGCGCCTGGCGCCGCGCACCGCGCGCACAGCCACCCCAACAATTACCTCAGCGCGGTGTACTACGTGCGCACCTGGCCCGGCGCGGACAGCATCAACTTCCATGACCCGCGCAGCCAGACCGGCGTGCTCAGGCCACCGGTCACGGAGCTCACCTCCGCCAACACAGATCAGGTCGTGGTCCGGGTCAAAAACGGCACGCTGCTCGTCTTTCCTTCGTATCTTCAGCACTCGGTCGATGCCAACTCCGGCAGCGAAAGCCGGGTGAGCGTGAGTTTGAACTTGATGTTTTCCGGGATGAGCACTGAGTTGAGCAAGCCGTTGTGGGGCGACGCTTGAAACTTCTTGCGGCCGGGTGTAGTGTGGATTCATTGGCCGCCGCGCCTTGCCTAACCGCGCTTCACGGTACGGTACGCGGGGCGCCGCACCGGATCCTGGTTTCGAGCGAGCAATATCGCGAAATCGGGCAACCTCCGGAGCGCGCGACCGCGACGCGCGGTGCTTGTGGCAGCAGTCCATGAAATAAGGAGGGCCTATAGACGAAAATCACTGCAGCCCACCCCAAAGGCCGGTGCCAAGGCACCGGCATACGTCGCGCTGACGCGACGAAATGAGGCCACTGCAATGTGGCGCTCCTGCGAAGCCCCGCGCTCTATGCGGGGCTTTGTGTTTCAGCTTCTCGTGAACGTCTGGTAACAACTTGGAAGGAGGCACCATGGCGAGAATCGTAAAAAGAACACGCAGCGGCCCATACCCAGTGACCATAGGCGGTGAAACCAAACATATTTGCGGCTGCGGGCTGTCGAACACCCAGCCTTTTTGTAATGGCACCCACAAGATTGCGCGCCAGGAAGACCCCAACAAGCTCTATTGGTACGACGAGC
>JANNTQ010000258.1:0-3220 GCA_031394435.1 Betaproteobacteria bacterium | reverse complement strand
GCATCGAAGCTCTCGCCGAGTTCTTCGGACAGGATCGCGGCAGTGCGCTCCGCGATCGACGCGGCAAGCCGCGCGTCGAGGAACAGCACGCGCGAGCGGCGCGCCAGAACGTCTTCCACCGTGCGCGCGTACTCGTGCCGCACGGCGAAGCGCACCATGGCTTCGCAAAGCCCGGCCGCCAATTCGCGCTCCGCGCCGGGCAGGGACCGCACGATCGGCGCCTCGGTGCCATAGAGGTGCAAGCCCGGCGCATCGCTCAACGGGCGCTCGACCGCGGCGGGCGCGCCGACCAGCGGCAGGGCGGCAGTGGCGCCGGCCGGGCGCGACGACAGGAGCTGGTTGGACATGCAATGCGCGAGCACATCTTCGGCCATGGCGCGGTAGGTGGTCCACTTGCCGCCGGTAACGGTGACCAGCCCCGAGCGTTCCACCAGCACTGCGTGCTCGCGCGACAGCGCCTTGGTATCGCCGGGGTCCTCGTTGGGCGGCTTGACCAGCGGCCGCAGCCCGACCCACACCGAGCGGATGTCCGCGCGTGTCGGCGCTCGCGCCAGATAGCGGGAAGCTTCACCGAGGATGAAGTCGATCTCCTCGCGGAACGGTTCGGGCTCGATCGCCAGGTCGTCGCGCGGCGTGTCGGTGGTCCCAAGAATGGTCTTGCCGAGCCAGGGTACGGCAAACAGCACGCGGCCATCTTTGGTCTTCGGCACCAGGATCGCGTGGCCGCCGGGGAGGAAGTCGCGGTCCACGACCACATGTACGCCCTGGCTGGGCGCCACCAGGTCGGCGCGCGGCGTGCGGTCCATGCGCCGCACCGCGTCCACCCAGACGCCGGTGGCGTTGACCACGCAGCGCGTTCGCAAGGAGTTGCGCTGTCCGCTCTCGCGGTCCTCGACCACCACTCCCGCAATGCGGCCGGCCTTGTGCAGCAGGCCCACGGCGGCGCAATGGTTGAGCACCGTCGCGCCGCGTGCGATCGCAGTACGCGCCAAGGCAAGCGCCAGGCGCGCATCGTCGAACTGGCCGTCCCAGTAACGCACCGCGCCCGCCAAGCCGCGTACCTGCAGGCCCGGCGCCAGTTGCACCGCCGCGGCCGCGCCGAGAAACTCGGTGCGCCCCTGGCGCTGCCGGCCGGAAAGGAGGTCATACAGCATCAGTCCGCTGCCGTAGAACCACTGATCGAACCAGCGCCCCTTGGCGCCGTACACGGGCAGCAGGAAGGGCAGCGGCTGGGCAAGGTGCGGCGCGTTGCGCAGCAGGATGGCGCGCTCGCGCAGCGCCTCGCGCACCAGCCTCAGGTTGCCTTGCGCAAGATAGCGCACGCCGCCGTGCACCAGCTTGGTGGCGCGCGACGAGGTGCCCTTGGCGAAATCTTCGGCTTCCACCAGCGCGACCGACAGGCCGCGCGCGGCCGCATCCAGCGCCACGCCGAGCCCGGTGGCGCCGCCGCCGATCACCACCAGGTCCCATGCACGGGATTGCGCAAGTGTGCGCGCCAAGTCCCGGCGCGCCGGTTGCTGCGCAACGCTCATCGGGCGCCGCTGACTTCCTCGTCAGCCTTCTCGAGCGCGAGATCGACCGCGACCTGGTTCTCCGCGCAGATGCGCTGCAGCCGCTCGGGCGGCGCCACATCGGTGACGAAATGGTCGATCTCGGAGATGTGGCCGATGCGCACCGGCGCCGAGCGTCCGTACTTCAGGCTGTCGGCGACCAGGATGGTGCGGCGGCTGCTCTCCACGATCTTGCGCGACACCTCCACCTCGCGATAGTCGTAGTCGAGCAGGCTGCCGTCCTCGTCGATGGCGGAAGTGCCGATAATCGCGTAATCGACTTTGAACTGGCGCAGGAAATCCACCGCCGGCTCGCCGACGATGCCGCCATCGGAATGTCGCAGCACGCCGCCCGCCACGATCACTTCGATCTCCGTGTAGCCCTGCAGGATGTTGACCACGTTCATGTTGTTGGTGATTACCATCAGGCCCTTGTGCGCGCGCAGGGCGGTGGCTACCTGCTCCGTGGTGGTGCCGATGTTGATCAGCAGGGAGCAATCGTGCGGGATCAGTTCGGCCGCCTTCAGGCCGATGCGCCGCTTGGCGCTGGTGGCGAGCTGCCGCCGCGATTCATATGCCAGGTTGGCGACCCCCGAAGGCAACATCGCGCCGCCGTGGTAGCGCTGCAGCACGCCTTGGTCGCATAGTTCGTTCAGGTCCTTGCGAATAGTCTGCGGCGTGACCCCGAAGCGGCTCGCCAGGCCGTCGACGTCGAGTCGGCCGTTGTCGCGGGCGAGCGCCACGATGTCCGCCTGACGTGGGGTAAGTAGCGGCATGCTGTTGGTCTCAACGCCCATCTTAGCAATATGACTTTCGCTTTGTTTCATTTTGTCGCGCTGCAGCAAGCTTTTCTTATGTGTTGACATTCGTTTGCTTTCGCTCGTAGCATCGTCTTGCTATTCGACAAAGGGAGGAAACATGACAAGGTTTACCAAGGTGGGGGCGACGCTCGCCCTCGCAGTCGCTGCTGTCTTTGCCCCGATTGGGATCGCGGGCATGGACGAGGCGAAGCAGTGGGTCGACAAGGAATTCCAGCCTTCTACGCTGACCAAGGCGCAGCAATTGAAGGAAATGGAATGGTTCGTGAATGCCGCCAAGCCCTTCAAGGGGTTGGAGATCAATGTGCTGTCGGAAACCATTCCGACGCACGAATACGAATCCAAGGTTCTCACCAAGGCGTTCTTCGAGATCACCGGCATCAAGGTCAACCACCAGCTGCTCGGCGAGGGCGAGGTCGTGCAGGCGGTGCAGACGCAGATGCAGACCAACCGCAACCTGTATGACGCCTACATCAACGATTCGGACCTGATCGGCACGCACTCGCGCCTGCAGTCGGCGGTCAACCTGACCGACTGGATGTCGGGCGAAGGCAAGGATGTGACGCTGCCGACGCTCGACGTGAACGACTTCATCGGCAAGTCCTTCACCACCGGGCCGGACGGCAAGCTGTGGCAGCTGCCCGACCAGCAGTTCGCCAACCTCTACTGGTTCCGTTACGACTGGTTCAAGCGCGCGGACCTGAAAGCGCAGTTCAAGAAGATCTACGGCTACGAGCTTGGCGTGCCGCTCGACTGGTCGGCCTACGAGGACATCGCCGAGTTCTTCTCGGTGCACGTGAAGCAGATCGACGGCAAGCGCATCTACGGCCACATGGACTACGGCAAGCGCGC
>JANNTQ010000238.1:0-14115 GCA_031394435.1 Betaproteobacteria bacterium | reverse complement strand
GACCTGGAGAAGAACCTCGGCGAGGAGATCCGGTCCGGGCAGGCGCGGGTGGAGAAACTTCCCAACGACGTGGTGCGCATTACCATGACGAGCCAGACCGCGTTCGAGACGGATTCGTCGGCCATCAAGCCTGGATTCCACAGCACTATGGATAAGCTCGCCGACGTGATGGTGCGCTACGGCAAGACCACTCTGACGATCGTCGGACACACCGACAACGTTGGAACGAACGACTACAACCAGAGGCTCTCGGAGCGGCGCGCGCTGTCGGTGGCGCAATACCTGGAGTCCAGGCGGGTGGATTCCCTGCGCCTCGCGACCGCCGGCAAGGGTGAATCCCAGCCGGTGGGGAGCAACAGTTCGGAGGGCGGCCGGCAGGCGAATCGGCGCGTCGAGATCTACGTCGAGCCGGTGGTGCAGGGCTGAGGCCGCATGGCCGATCCGAAGCCCCGGGGCCTCGCGCGGGGCCTCACCAACTACGGCGACGCGGGGTTCTCGCTCTACCTGCGACGCTCGTTCGCGAAAAGCATGGGCTACTCGGACGAGATGCTCGCGTGTCCGGTGGTGGGTATTGCCGATTCGAAAAGCGGCTTCAACAACTGCCACCGGCATTTTCCCGAGCTGATCGAAGCGGTGAAGCGCGGGGTGCTCGCAGCGGGCGGGTTGCCGATCGAGTTTCCCACGGTGTCGCTGGGCGAAGTGTTCCTCAGCCCCACGTCGATGATGTTTCGCAACCTCATGTCCATGGACGTCGAGGAGATGATCCGCGCGCAACCGATGGATGCGGTGGTGCTGGTGGGCGGCTGCGACAAGACGGTGCCGGCGCAGTTGATGGGCGCGCTGAGCGCCGACGTGCCGGCGGTGCAGCTGCTCGCCGGCCCAATGATGCCTACTTCCTTCCGCGGCGAGCGGCTGGGCGCCTGCACCGACTGCCGCCGCTTCTGGGCGCTGCATCGCGCGGGCAAGGTGGACCAGGCGGGCATCGACGAGGTGGAGGGCAACCTCGCCACCACCGCCGGCACCTGCGCGGTGATGGGCACGGCCTCCACCATGGCCTCGATCGCCGAGGCGCTGGGCATGGCGCTGCCGGGCAGCGCGGCGATCCCTGCGGTGCACGCCGACCGGCTGCGCGCGGCGGAGGCAAGCGGCCGGCGCGCCGTGGAGCTGGTGAGCAAGCCGATCCGGCCGTCGCAGGTGATCACCGCGAGTTCCATCGAGAACGCGCTGCGCGTGCTGCTTGCCATCGGCGGCTCGACCAACGCGATAGTCCACCTGACCGCCATCGCCGGGCGGGCGGGCGTGAAAGTCGAACTCAAGCGGCTGAACGAGCTTTCCGACTCCACGCCGGTGCTCGTCGACCTCAAGCCGACCGGCCAGTTCTACATGTCGGACCTCTACGCCGCGGGCGGCGTGGGTGCGGTGTTGCGCGAGCTCAAGCCCCTGCTGCACCTCGAGTGCATGACGATTACCGGCGAGACCCTCGGCGAGCGCCTGGCGCACGAGGCAGGCGCCTGGGTGGACCGGGCGGTGGTACGGCCCCTGTCCGACCCGCTGGCGACGGAGGGCGGGCTGGTGGCGCTGTTCGGCTCGCTCGCGCCCAACGGCGCGATCCTCAAGCGCTCGGCGGCGGACCCCAAGCTGTTCGAAAAGGAGGGGCGGGCCGTGGTGTTCACCTCGCTCGACGATCTTGCCGCGCGCGTGGACGATGCCGCGCTCGACGTGACGCCGGACGATTTTCTGCTGCTGCAGAACGCGGGGCCGAAATCGGGCTATGCGATGCCCGAGGCCGGCTATCTGCCGATTCCAGCCAAGCTGGCGCGCGCCGGCCTCAAGGACATGGTGCGGATTTCGGATGCACGCATGAGCGGTACCGCCTACGGCACCATCGTGCTGCACGTCTCGCCGGAAGCCGCGGTGGGTGGACCGCTGGCGCTGGTGCGCAACGGCGATCGCATCCGGCTATCGGTGAAATCGCGGCGCATCGAACTGCTGGTGCCGGAAGCGGAACTGCAGAAGAGGAAGTCGGCATGGAAGCCGCCGGCCCCGGCGCCCGCGCGCGGCTACGCAAAGCTCTACATGGACCACGTGCTGCAGGCGGAGCACGGTTGCGATTTCGACTTCCTGCGCAAGGCCTGAGCGCACGGGAATGCGGCCATGACTTCGCCGCGCGCCCGCGAGCACCGCAAGGCCGCCACCGGCGCCGGGCTGCGCTATGTCACCGACGGTTTCGCCGGCATCACGCGCAAGCGCGCCGGCACCGGCTGGGCGTACTACGCGCCCGACGGCAGGCGCATTGCCGATGCGGCGACGCGCAAGCGCCTCAACGCGCTCGCCATCCCGCCCGGCTGGACCGACGTGTGGATCTGTCCGGACCCAGGCGGCCACACCCAGGCCACTGCGCGCGACGCGCGCGGCCGCAAGCAGTACCGCTATCACCCGTCCTACCGCGAGGCGCGCGACCGCTCGAAGTTCCGCCGCATGCTGGAGTTCAGCGAGGCGCTGCCTTTTCTGCGCGAACAGGTCGAGCGCGACCTGCGCGGCGAAGACCTCGGCCGCCAGCAGCTGCTCGCCACCGTGGTGCGGCTGCTCGACCGCACGCTGATCCGCGTCGGCAACGACGAATACGCGCGCGAGAACCAGTCCTACGGCCTCACCACGCTGCGCCGGCGCCACGTGCAGGTGGAGGGCGACCGGCTGCGCTTCAGCTTTCGCGGCAAGAGCGGCGTCGAGCACTCGATCTCGGTCGCCGACCCGCGCCTCGCGCGCATCATCCAGCGCTGCCAGGACCTGCCCGGGCAGGAGATGTTCCAGTACCTGGACGCTGACAAAAAGCGCCAGGCCGTGTCCTCGGACGACGTCAACGCCTATCTGCGCGAGATCAGCGAGCGCGACGTCACCGCCAAGGACTTCCGCACCTGGGGCGGCACCATGCTGGCGGCGATGGAACTGCGCACCATGGGCCCGGCGGCAAGCCGGCGCGAGGCCGACCGCAACATCATCCGCGCCATCGACGCCGTGGCCGAGCGCCTGGGCAACACGCGCACCGTCTGCCGCAAGTACTACGTGCATCCCGCGCTGCTGCACGCCTACCTGCTGGGCCACACGGTGCCGCAGCCGCGGGCGGCGAAGCGGGCCAAGCGCCGCGCGCGCCCGGGCGGCGCGCTGCGCAGCGACGAAGTCGCGGTGCTGCAATTCCTGCAACAGCGCGTGCCGGATTGAGCGGAGCGTTCCAGCTCGCGGACCTGGGCGCCGCGCAGTTCGTCCTGATCGGCGCGGTGGCCTTCGCCGCCTCGATCCTCGGCGGGCTGGCGGGCTACGGCACCGGCCTGGTGCTGCCGATCTTCCTTGCGCCGGCGGTGGGCGTCGCCAACGTCGTGCCGGTGATGGCGGTGGCGATGATCCTCAACAACGGCAGCCGGGTAGTCGCGTTCTGGCACGACATCCACTGGCCGCACGCGCGGCGCATCCTCGCTTTCGGCCTGCCGGCCTGCGTGGCCGGCGCCTACGGCTACACGTTGCTCGAGGCACGCTGGGTGGCGCTGCTCCTCGGCAGCTTCTTTATCGCCAGCGTGCCACTGCGCCGGTTGCTTGCGCGCGCCGGTTGGCGGCTCGGCAGCCGCGGCGTCGCCGTCGCCGGCACGGGGTTCGGTTTCGTCAATGGCGCCATGACCGGCGCGGGACTGCTGCTCGTCTCGACGCTCATGGCGGCGGGAGTGCAGGGCGCGGCGCTCATTGCGACCGATGCCATCATCTCCGTGGTCATGGGCCTCGCCAAAGTCGCCTTGTTCGGTAGCGTGGCGCGCCTGGACGCGCAACTGGCGGTCGCCGGGCTGCTGATCGGCCTGTGCACCGCGCCGGGCGCCTTCGTCGCGCGCTGGCTGATGACGCGCATCCCGCTCAAGGTACACACCCTGCTGATGGAAGCCGTAGTATTGATCGGCGGCGCCGGTTTCCTGTGGCGCGCGTTCTTCTGACATGAGCGAAGACAGCCAGGCCATCGGCCGCTATATCGCCCGCGTGCCCGCAGCGCGGCGCGAGCGCGCGCTCGCGCTGCACGGACTGATCCTCAGCCTGTTTCCGCAGTCCGCGGTGTCGCTCGAGCACCGCATGCCGACCTTCCGCCTGGGCGGGAATTTCGTCGCCTGGGCGAACACCAGGCAGCACCTCGCGCTCTACACCTGCTCGGGCGAGCGCATCGCGGCTTTCCGCGCCCGGCACCCCGAAATAGGCGGCGGCGCGGGCTGCCTGCGGTTCCGCGACCGCCAGC
Organism: Betaproteobacteria bacterium; assembly: GCA_031394435.1. GTDB lineage: Bacteria > Pseudomonadota > Gammaproteobacteria > Burkholderiales > SG8-39 > JAABQT01. The sequence continues at coordinate 9,848 of JANNTQ010000238.1, read as the reverse complement.
GCCTGCCGCTGGCCGACCTGGCGCAGGTGGTGAGGAACGCCCTGGCACCCGGGCGGGCGATCCTGGCACGGGAGCTTGCCAGGCGCCGCCGCTAGGCAGATACTTTAGGCTTGATCCATTCAAGCCTCATGGACCTCGAAACGCGCGCCACGGCGGACGACCACCGCGCGCTGCGCCTGTGGCTGCGGCTGCTCACCTGCTCGCAGTTGATCGAGCGCCACGTGCGCTCGCGCCTGCGCAGCCGTTTCGGCATCACCCTGCCGCGCTTCGACCTGCTGTCGCAGCTCGAGCGCCATCCACAAGGGTTGAAGATGAACGAACTCTCGCGCTTGCTGATGGTGACCGGCGGCAATGTCACGGGCGTCGTGGACCAACTGGTGAAGGAAGGGCTGGTCGAGCGCGTCGACGAGCCCACCGACCGGCGCGCGTGGCGCGTGAAACTGACGCGTGCCGGCGACAAGGCTTTCGCCGAGATGGCGCGCGCGCATGAGGAATGGGTCGTGCAGCTGCTCTCTGGCGTATCGCGGCGCGACGGCGACGCGCTGATGCAGCTCCTCGCCCGCTTGAAGCAGGCCACTCTGGAGAAATCCGCATGATCCAGCCCAAGCACTTCCTGTGGAAGCTCGACGCCAAGGTGGGCGTCCTCACGCTCAACCGCCCCGAAAAGAAGAACCCGCTGACCTTCCAGTCCTATGCCGAACTGCGCGACTTGTTCTTGCATTTGCAGAAAGCAGATGAAGTGAAGGCCGTTGTACTTACCGGCGCCGGCGGCAACTTCTGCTCGGGCGGCGACGTGCACGAGATCATCGGTCCGCTGACCAGGATGAAAATGCCGCAGCTGCTCGAGTTCACGCGCCTGACCGGCGACGTGGTGAAGGCGATGCGCGCCTGCCCGCAGCCCATCGTCGCGGCGGTGGAAGGCGTGTGCGCGGGGGCGGGCGCGCTGCTCGCCCTGTTCGCCGACCTGCGCTACGCGAAGCCGAACGCCAGGACGGCGTTCCTGTTCACGCGCGTCGGCCTCGCCGGCGCCGACATGGGCGCCTGCGCCATGCTGCCGCGCGTGATCGGCCAGGGGCGTGCCGCCGAGCTCCTTTACAGCGGCCGCTCGATGACGGCGGAGGAAGGCCTCGCCTGGGGCTTCTTCAATCGCCTTGCCGACCCGGTACTGCCGGTGGCGATGGAAATGGCGCAAGCGCTCGCCGCGGGCCCGAGCTTCGCGCACGGCATGACCAAGAGAATGCTGCACCAGGAATGGAACGTGAGCCTGGACGAAGCGATCGACATGGAAGCGCAGGCGCAAGCGATCTGCATGCAGACAAGAGACTTCCAAAGGGCCTACGAGGCTTTCGTCGCCAAGCGCAAACCGGAGTTTCAGGGCGATTGATGGACCGCTTCGCGCACTTGCATTGGCCTTTCTTCGATCCACCGCACGCGGCTTTATCGCGGGCGGTGGAAACCTGGGCGTGCCAAAACCTCGGCTACGCGCACGGCGCCGACGCCGACGCTGTGTGCCGCCGGCTGGTGAAGGATCTGGGTACAGCTGGTTTGCTGAAATACTGTGTTAACGAAACCCCCGACGTAAGGTCCATTGCGTTGATCAGGGAAATCCTTGCCTACCACGCCGGCCTCGCCGACTTCGCCTTCGTCATGCAGGGCCTGGGCAGCGGCCCGATCGTACTGGCGGGCAACCCGGCGCAGAAGCAGCACTATCTCCCGCGCGCAGCGGCGGGCGAGTCCATCGCCGCTTTCGCGCTGTCCGAGCCCGACGCCGGTTCCGACGTGCAGGCGATGTCCACCACCGCGCGCCGCAGCGGAAACGGCTGGGTGGTGGACGGCACCAAGACTTGGATCTCGAACGGCGGCATCGCCGACTTCTACGTCGTGTTCGCCAAAGCCGAAGAAGGCATCAGCGCCTATGTCGTGGACGCGGAGCAGGTCGACGCCTCGGAGCGCATCGAAATCGTCGCACCGCACCCCATGGCAACGGTGAAGCTGAAGGGCGCCCAGGCGCAGCTGGTCGGCGAGGCCGGCCAGGGCTTCAAGCTGGCAATGCGCAACCTCGACATTTTCCGCATCACGGTGGCGGCTGCCGCGCTGGGCTTCGCGCGCCGCGCGCTGCACGAGGCGCTGGTGCGGGCGAAGGAGCGCAAGATGTTCGGCCAGCGCCTCGCCGACCTGCAGATCACCCAGGCGAAGCTCGCCGACATGGCCACCGCGATCGAGGCGGGCGCGCTGCTCACCTATCGGGCCGCGTGGCTCAGGGACGTGAAGCGGCAGCGCGTCACCCGCGAGGCGGCGATGGCCAAGATGCAGGCCACCGAGGCCGCGCAGCAGGTGATCGACGACGCGGTGCAGATTCTCGGCGGCCTCGGCGTGATGCGCGGCCACCCGGTCGAGCGCCTTTACCGGGAGGTGAGGGCGCTGCGTATCTACGAAGGCGCGACCGAGGTGCAGAAGGTGATCATCGCGCGGGAGCTGCTCAAGTGAGGCGGCTCCTGCTGCTGCTGGCGCTCGCCGCCGGATCCGCCGCGGCGCAGGAGTTCTGGTCCTGGTACGCGTCGCAGCCGCGCCGCGTCGCCCGGCCCGAGGAAATCGATTTCACCTACTATTGGCTGCGGCCCCATGCCCCCGACGGCGCATCTCGATAGCTTCGCGCGCGACAACCTGCCGCCGCGCTCGCAGTGGCCGGAGCTGCTGTTTGAGCGGCCGGAATTGCGCTACCCGGCGCTGCTGAACTGCGCCACCGAACTGCTCGACAAGATGGTGAGCAAGGGCCACGGCCATCGCCCGGTGATCCACTCGCCCGAAGGCAGCTGCACCTATACCGAGCTGTATGCGCAGGCGAACCGCATCGCCAACGTGCTGGTGCGCGAGATGGGCCTGCAGCCCGGCAATCGCGTGCTGCTGCGCGGGCCCAACAACCCGATGCTGGCGGCCTGCTGGTTCGCCGTGATGAAGGCGGGCGGCGTATGCGTGGCGACCATGCCGCTGCTGCGCGCGAAGGAACTCACCGACATCGTGCGCAAGGCCGAGGTCAGCCACGCCCTGTGCGACCACCGGCTGGCGCACGACCTGCAAGCCGCCTTGCCCGATTGTCCTACGCTGCAAAGCGTGAAGTACTGGCAGGACGACGCGCAAGATTCGCTCGACGCGCTGTGCCTGCGCCAGCCGCTCACCTTCCACAACGTGGAAACCGCCGCCGAGGACGTGGCGCTGATCGCCTTCACCTCCGGCACCACCGGCAGACCCAAGGGCACGATGCATTTCCACCGCGACGTGATGGCGATGTGCGACGCTTTCCCGCGCTCCTGCCTGCAGGTGGCGCGGGACGACGTGTTCTGCGGCACGCCGCCGCTCGCCTTCACGTTCGGGCTGGGCGGCATGCTCGCGTTCCCCATGCGCGCGGGCGCCTGCACCGTGCTGGTGGAGAAACTCACGCCCGAAACGCTGCTCGAGACCATCCAGCGCCACCAGGCGACGGTGTGCTTCACCGCGCCTACCATGTACCGCGCGATGGCCGGCATGGCGAAGAACTACAACCTGGGTTCGCTGAGGAAGTGCGTTTCGGCAGGCGAGGCGCTGCCCGACGCCACGCGGCAACTTTTCAAGCAGGCCACCGGCATCGAAATCATCGACGGCATCGGTTCCACCGAGATGATCCATATCTTTATCTCGCACACGCCCGAGCGCGTGCGGCGCGGCGCCACCGGCTACGCCATCCCCGGCTACCGCGCCACGGTACTGGACGAAGGCGGCCGGCCCTGCAAGCCCGGCGTAGTGGGGCGCCTCGCGGTGAAGGGGCCCACCGGCTGCCGCTACCTCGCGGACGACCGGCAGAGGGTCTACGTGCAGGACGGCTGGAACATCACCGGTGACGCCTACCTGATGGACCAGGACGGCTACTTCTACTATCAGGCGCGCACCGACGACATGATCATCTCCGCCGGCTACAACATCGCCGGGCCGGAGGTGGAACAGGCGCTGCTCCTGCACGCCGCCGTGGCCGAGTGCGGCGTGATCGGCGCGCCGGACGCAGAGCGCGGCACCATCGTCAAGGCCTACGTGGTGCTCAAGCCGGACTACGCGAAAGGCGCGCCGCTGGCCGCCGCGCTGCAGGAGCACGTCAAGCAGGCCATCGCGCCCTACAAATACCCGCGCGCGATCGAGTTCGTCGAGGCACTGCCGCGCACCGAGACCGGGAAACTCCAGAGGTTCAAGCTGAGGACGCCGCCATGATGCAGATCCTGCAACCGCCTTCGTGGGCGCGCCCCAGGGGCTTTTCCAACGGCATCGCGGTCAAAGGCGGCAAGACCGTGTATATCGCCGGCCAGGTCGGCTACACCGGCCAGGGTGCGTGGCAGGAGAAGACCTTCGCCGGCCAGTTCCGCCAGACGCTGAAGAACATCCTCGAGGTGCTCGCCGAGGCGGGCGGCAGGCCGGAGCACCTGGTGCGCCTCACCTGGTACGTGCTCGACAAGCAGGAATACCTCGGTGCGATCAAGGAAGTCGGCGCCGCCTACCGCGAGCTGATCGGCAGGCACTACCCGGTGATGGCGGTGCTGCAGGTGAGCGCCCTGGTGGAAGATGCGGCGCGGCTCGAGATCGAAGCCACCGCAGTGATCCCTGATACGGGGGCGTAAATGAAAATCTCCATCGTGGGCGGCGGCCCGGGCGGCCTGTACTTCGCGCTGCTGGCGAAGAAGGCCTGGCCGCGCTGGGAGGTCACGGCCTTCGAGAGGAACCGCCCGGACGACACCTTCGGTTTCGGCGTGGTGTTCTCCGACCAGACGCTGGACACCTTCAAGGCCTACGACCTGGTCAGCTACGAGCGCATCCGCCGCCGCTTCGCCTACTGGGGCGGCGTGGACGTGGTGGTCAAGGGCCGCACGCTGCGCTCCGACGGCAACGGCTTCTGCGGCTGCTCGCGCAATGCGCTGCTCGCCATCCTGCAGGACCGCTGCCGCGAGCTCGGCGTGCAGATCCGCTTCCAGACCGAGGTCGAGGGCCTGGAGCAGTTCGCCGATTCCGATCTGGTGGTGGTCGCCGACGGCATCAACTCGAAAATCCGCGAGCGGCACAAGGACCACTTCCAGCCCAGCACCGACCTGCGGCCGAACAAATTCACCTGGCTCGGCTCGACCAAGCCGCTGGATGCCTTCAAGTACTTCTTCCGCGAGACGCCCGAGGGCATCATCCTCGCGCACTGCTACCAGTACGAGGAAGGCCGCTCGACCTGGGTGATCGAGACCGACGAGCAGACCTGGAAGAATTTCGGCTTCGACGAGACGGGCGAGGCCGAGATGCTGCCGGTGCTCGAGCGCGTGTTCGCCGAGGAGCTCGATGGCCACCCGCTGATCGCCAACCGCTCGATCTGGCGCAATTTTCCCACCATCGTCAACAAGACCTGGGTGAAGGGCAATGCCGTGCTGGTCGGGGACGCCAAGGCTACCGCGCATTTTTCCATCGGCTCGGGCACCAAGCTGGCGATGGAGGACGCCATCGCGCTGTACGAGGCGCTGAAGTCCGAAGGCGAAGTCGGCAAGGCGCTGGCGCGCTACGACACGGCGCGGCGCGAAGAGGTGGAGAAGACGCAGCACGCGGCCAACGTGTCGCTCGCCTGGTTCGAGCATATGCGGCGCTACTGGGACATGGCGCCGGAACAGTTCGCCTTCGGCGTGATGTCGCGCTCCAAGCAGATCACCTGGGAAAACCTCGAGCTGCGCGATCCCGCATTCGTGCACAGCATGCAGCGCTGGTTCGCGGCGCAGGCGCGCGCGCAGGGCTACGACGTCGACCAGCAGAACCCGCCGGTGCCGATGTTCACGCCGTTCCGCCTGCGCGGCATGCAGCTTGCGAACCGCGTGGTGGTGTCGCCGATGGACCAGTACTCGGCGCTGGACGGGATGCCCACCGACTGGCATTTCGTGCACCTTGGCAGCCGCGCCGTCGGCGGCGCGGGCCTGGTGTACGTCGAGATGACCTGCCCGTCGCCCGAGGCGCGCATCTCGCCGGGATGCACGGGCCTGTGGAACGAAGCGCAGCGCGACGCGTTCAAGCGCATGGTGGATTTCTGCCACGCCAATTCCAAGGCGAAGCTGTGCATGCAGCTCGGCCACTCCGGGCGCAAGGGCTCGACGCAGCTCGGCTGGGAGCGCATGGATCATCCGCTCGCGGAAGGCAACTGGCCGCTGCTGTCGGCGTCGCCGATTGCCTACTACGGGGGCGAGTCGCAGGTGCCGCGCGAGATGACGCGCGCGGATATGGATCTGGTGAACAGCCAGTTCGTGCGTTCGACGATGCTGGCCAACCAGGCCGGCTTCGACATGCTGGAACTGCACATGGCGCACGGCTACCTGCTCGCCAGCTTCATCTCGCCGCTCACCAACCTGCGCCAGGACGAGTACGGCGGTGCGATCGGCAATCGCATGCGCTATCCGCTGGAAGTGTTCCGCGCCTGCCGTGCCGCCTGGCCGGAGGAGAAACCCATGTCGGTGCGCATCTCGGCCACCGACTGGGCGCCGGGCGGGCTCTCGGGCGAGGACCTGGTGGCGCTGACGCAGATGCTGAAGGAGGCGGGCTGCGACCTCATCGACTGCTCGACCGGCCAGACCGTGCCGCAGCAACAGCCGGTGTACGGGCGCATGTATCAGGCTTCCTACGCCGATTGGGTGAGGAACGAGGTTGGCATCGCCACCATGACGGTGGGCGCGGTCACCACGCCCGACCAGGTGAATACGCTGCTCGCTGCGGGCAAGGCGGACCTGGTGGCGCTCGCGCGCCCGCACCTGGCGAATCCCTACTTCACGCTGCAGGCGTCGGCCTGGTACCAGCACCTGGGCCAGCACTGGCCGCCGCAGTACCTCTCCGGCCGCGACCAGGCGGTGCGCAACGCTTCGCGCGAACGCACCGAGCTGACCGAGCTCAAGCTGCGCGCACGGCCGGCGAGCCACGAGGCGAAGGACGATCCCAAGGCGGGCGTGAAGCGGGCGGCATGAAATGCAAAGAGCCGCGCTGATCCTGCTTCTCGTTGCGCTGCCCGCCTGGGGCTACGACGCCAATGGCGTTGCGCTGGGCGCGCCGGAGGTGGACGTGCGCCGGGCTTTTCCCAGCGCACGCTGCCGGGCGCTGGAGTGGAAGTCGCAGGCGGCCGAGCGGCGCTGCGACGACGCCAAGATCGTCTTCGGCGGAGCGCAGGCGAACATCACAATCTACCTCAAAGCCGACCGCGTGCAGGCCTTCGACGTGCGCTTCGACGAGCGCGACCTCGAGCGCCTGACGGGGTTCCTCAAGTCGCGTTACGGCAAGCCGCTGGCGGAGACGCGCGAGAAGATCGAGCGGCGCAACGCCGAGCCGCGCGAGATCTTCAGGATCCGCTGGGAGCAGGGGGAGAAGCGGGCGTTGCTGACTTCGCAGATGAAGCGCAAGCGCGTGGACCTGAGCGTGTGGCTGGGGAATTTCGACCAGGAGATCTACCGCATCAAGTAGCGGGCGGCCATGCCTTCCTCGCGCATGTACTGGGTACTGGCGGACTGGCGGCGCGGCTTGCAGCGTCGGTGGCATATGGCCGACAAGGGGGCGTGGGCGGCGGTACTGCTGGTCGGGCTGGTGATGGTCGGATTCGGCTTTGCGCTGCAGGTGCATTTTGCCCGGAGCGACGAGCGGCGCGAGGCGGCGCGCGAAGCCGAGCAGCGCAACCTGGATTGCCTGGCGAAGAACGTTTACTTCGAGGCGCGCGGCGAGCCGGTGGCGGGGATGGTCGCGGTGGCTGAAGTCACGATGAACCGCAGGGCTTCGCGCCTGTATCCCGGTTCGGTGTGCGGCGTGGTGCACCAGAAGAACTGGGACCCGCTGCGCCGGCGCTACGTCGGCGCGTTCTCCTGGACCGAGTTCAACTCGTTGCCGGCGCCGGGCGGCGAAGCCTGGGGGCGGGCGCGGGAGGTGGCCGAAGCGGTGTACTACCGGCGCATTGCGCCCACGGTGCCGGGGGCGCTGCATTTCCACGCCAGTTACATCGAACCCGACTGGGCGAAGGAGAAGAAGCAGGTCGCCCGCATCGGGCGGCATGTGTTCTACCGCTAGCTGTCGCTTGCTTGAATGCTTCCATCGAGCCAGTCTCAAGGCTCAGGCGCGCATAGGATCGGGACTTTGCGACTTCAACAATATGCGCCAGGATGGCTCGTCCAAAACCCTTACGACGATGTGCGTTGCGAGTGCGCATGGACTTTACCTCGCGGACGGAGATAACTCGTACATGCTTTGCAAGTGCTCATTCAGCAATGCGTGTATCGCTGGGCGGGAGAGGTCGTCGATTTCGATTCTCATAACGACACGAGCACTCGGCGCCAGTTCATGATGGTGCACCGGCGTCGGTAAGCGCGTCGCCATGCACCATACGCTCGATGCGCGCCCAAGCCGCCGCGGCTTCACACATGCGGCACGGGCGTGTGGTGGACACCAGCACGCAGCCGGAGAGGTCCCGGTTGCGCAGTCGTCGCGCTGCGTCACGGATCGCCTCCATCTCGGCGTGCGCGGTCGGATCGCCCGCGGTCACCACGCGGCTCGGCGCCTCGCCCACGATCTGAGCGCCGCGCACTACGACGGCGCCATAGGCCTGATCACCGGAGCGCACTGCTTGCTCGCGCAGCGCGCGTGCCCACTGCATGGCCTGTTGCAGGGACGGTGACGCGCCAGCTACTGATGGCAGTAGCAACGGCAGCATGATCAGGCACTGGCGACGAGTAAGCATGGGTTAGGTTCCGCTCCGAGCGTAACCCTGATCGGCCAACGTTTGAGTTCGGCCGCCGCCGCAGGCGGCCCGCTGGAATGAACGGTCAGGCCGCTTCCGTAGCTCGCGACGCATTGCGATTGGTGGCTGTGTGTGCCACTGCGATGACAACAGGCAGCAGCAGTTCGGGGATGAGATAGCCCAGCCAGACGGCTGCTGGTTCGGGCAGACCGACCTGGCTGATGGACACCAGCCTTCCGACGCCGGCAAGAAGTACCCCGAGAGCCAACAGATACACCAGCGTCCCCTGGCGTCGAATGGTAGTGGCAGCCCAGAAGTTGATGAGCCCAGTGGAGAAGTACACACCGGCCATGAAGCGGTGCACGTTGTCGAGCCGGGGCGACGTGTCGGGCTGTCCCAAGTACATCTGCAGCGCGCCGCCGAGCATTGCAATTGCTGCGACGAGAAACAGGCAGACTTGGACGACGCGTTGGCTTGTGAGCATGGGAGGGTTCGACGGCATGGGGGCTTCTCCTGTTGTATGAGCGGCTTGACGTCTCAAATGAGACGCGCGCGGCTGCTCTTGCCGCGCGTCGCTCTCCATTTGGCGGTTAGCGGTCAACTCTCGACCGCCAGTAGCCAGGGCGGCGGCTTTGGTGCGCGACGACCTCGATGCGCAACACGTCGGATGTGGCGCTGTAATACAGCGTGACGGGAAAGCGGTTCAGGATGAACCTGCGAAGATGGGGATCCGCGGGAGAGCCGATATCGGGGTGCTCAAGCAGAATATCCGTTGCGCGTCGGACTTCGGCTTCAAAGCGCTCGCCCAACCCCGGGACCTGAAGTTCGTAGTGCGCGGCTGCCTCAATGAGTTCCATCTCCGCTTCGGGATGGAACTCAAGCTTCATCGTTTCAGGCGCGCGCGGAGATTCTCAAAGACACGTTCGCCGGGAACTGGCTGCACCTTTCCTTCGATCACCTCTCGATGTCGCCTTTGCGCTTCTTCCAGCCACGCGCGCTCGACGTCGGATTCGGCCGGACCATCGAGTTCAGCGATCAGGGCACGGACTAGCTCGGTTTTGTCTTCGAGACTCAATGACCGAATCTTGGCCTCGATTTCGGC
>JANNTQ010000224.1:0-32082 GCA_031394435.1 Betaproteobacteria bacterium | reverse complement strand
GCTCGTGGTGGCGGAGAACTATCCGCAACTCAAGTCCGACGCCAATTTTCGCGATCTGCAGGCGCAGCTCGAGGGCACCGAGAACCGCATTGCGGTCGCGCGCAACCGCTACATCAAGGCGGTGGAGGGCTACAACGTGACCGTGCGGCAGTTCCCCTCCAACTTCACCGCGATGGCCTTCGGCTTCAAGACCAAGCCCAACTTCAGCGTCGAGAACGAGCGCGAGATCTCCAGGGCGCCCAAGGTCGACTTCGGCCAGAAGGGCAAGTGATGCGGGTCCTGCTGCTCCTGCTGTTCGCGCTCCCGGCGTGGGCGCAGGTCGCCGTTCCGCAACTCACGGCCCGGGTCACCGACCTGACCGGCACGCTGACGCACGAGCAGAGGGCATCGCTCGAGCAAAGGCTGCAGTCCTTCGAGGCGCGCAAGGGCAGCCAGATCGCGGTGCTGATGGTGCCGTCAACCGAGCCCGAGGCGATCGAGCAGTACGCGCTGCGCGTGGCCGAGCGATGGAGGATCGGCCGCAAAAATGCCGATGACGGGGCCATCCTGGTCGTGGCGAAGAGCGACCGCGCGCTGCGCATCGAGGTGGGCTATGGCCTGGAGGGCGCGCTGAACGACGCCACCGCGAGCCGCATCATCCGCGAGGTGGTCGTGCCGCGCCTTCGCGAGGACGACTACTACGGCGGCATCAATGCCGGCGTCGACCGCATGCTCCGCGTCATCGACGGCGAGCCTTTGCCCGACGCCGCGAAACCCGTGCCGCAAGTGGGCGGCGGGTTGGGGCAGTCGCTGCCGGTCCTGCTCATTCTGGCCATGGTGGTCGGCGGCCTGCTGCGCCGCATGCTCGGCAAGACCGTTGGTTCCGTCGCCGCGGGCGGTGCGGTGGGCGCCGTGGCCTGGTTTCTGGTCGGCGCAGTATCGATCGCGGTGGTGGCAGGCATTCTCGCATTCATCTTCACGCTCGTCGGCGGCGGCGCGGGCCGCGGGATTTACGGCGGATTCCCCGGAGGATTCAGCGGCGGCGGATTGGGGCGGGGCGGCGGTTTTGGCGGCGGCGGATTCCGCGGCGGTGGCGGAGGCTTCGGAGGGGGCGGCGCCTCCGGGCGCTGGTAGCGATGGACCTGAAGCGTATTGCGAGACACCTGTTTTCCTCGCCGCGCGCCTTTCCCGTGAAGGCGCTGGCTGCGATCGAGCAGGCCATCGCGAACAGCGAAACCGCGCATCGCGGCGAGATCCGCTTCGCTGCTGAGAGTGCGCTGGACAGCCCGGCACTGTTTGGCGGGCAGTTGGCGCGCGAGCGCGCCATCGAAGTGTTCTCGCAGCTGCGCGTGTGGGACACCGAGGAAAACAACGGCGTGCTGGTCTATCTCCTGGTCGCCGACCGCGATCTCGAGATCGTTGCCGATCGGGGCATCAACGCCAGGGTGACGCCGGCTGAATGGGAGGGAATTTGCCGCGGCGTGGAGCAGGCGCTTGCGCGCGGCGCGTACGAACAGGCCATTGTCGAGGGCATCAAGGAAATCTCGCTGCTGCTTGCGCGGCACTTTCCGCCGCGGCCGGGCGGCCGCAACGAGCTGCCCGACAGGCCAATGGTGCTGTAGTTCCAGGGAGCGAGATTGGGTATGCGACTTCTTATTGTGCTGCTCATCGCAACGTCGGCGGCGCACGCGCAGCCGGCGGTGACGCTCATGCACGTTCATGGTCTCGCCTACAGCTCCGACGGCAAGCGGCTGATGATCCCGAGCCACCACGGCCTCGTGGTGTACGAGCAGGGCAACTGGTCGAAGGCCCCCGGCGCGCAGCACGACTACATGGGGTTTTCGGGCACCGCGACGAATCTCTATAGCAGCGGCCATCCGACGCCAAATTCCGGACTCGTCAACCCTTTCGGGCTGATCCGCAGCCGCGACGGCGGCAAGACCTGGGACAAGCTCGGCCTGGAGGGCGAGATCGATTTCCACCTGCTCGGCACGGGATGGAACACGAACGCGATCTACGTCTGGAATCCGGCGCCCAGTTCCCGCATGCGCAGGCCCGGCCTGCATTTCACGTTGAACGACGGCTTTGCCTGGAAGCCGGCGCAGGCGGCGGGCCTCGAAGGCGATCCGCAGGCGCTGGCCGTGCACCCGGACAACGCCGCCACGGTCGCGCTGGCGACGTCGATGGGCGTTTACCTGTCGCGCGACTCCGGCGGGCGCTTCGCGCCGGTGGGCGATCGCGCCGAAGGCCTGGCAGTGTTCTTCGACCTGGACGGCAAACGGCTGTGGTACAGCGCATTCGACGGCCAGCCGCAGTTGGCGCACGTGCCGCTCGGCGGCGGGGCGGCGACGCAAGTGAGGCTGCCGCCGCTTTCCAAGGATGCGGTCGCCTACATCGCGCAGAACCCCGCTGCGCGCAACGAGTACGCCATCGCAACCTATGACAGGAGCGTTTACCTGTCGAGGGATTCCGGGCGCAGCTGGTCGCAGATCGCGGATCGCGGCAAGGCGAAATGAGCGCTACGGCGTGGTACCGGGACCGCGACGCGCGCTCGCTGATTTTTTTCGGCTACCTGCCCTGGCTTGGCGGCCTGAATCTCGTATGGGAGACGGCCCAGCTTCCGCTGTACACGCTGTGGCGCGAGGCATCGGCCGGCACCATCGCATTTTCGGTCGCGCACTGCACGGCCGGCGATATCGCAATCGGCGTCGCCGCGCTCCTCATGGTCCTGATCCTGGGGCGCGAGCGCGCTCTTTCGCAGTGGCGCTGGCGACGCATCGCGCTCTGGACCGCGCTTGCGGGCGCGGCGTATACCGTGTTCAGCGAGTGGAACAATACGGCCATCCTGGGCAGCTGGGCCTACTCCGAGCTGATGCCGACGCTCAAAGTGGCGGGAATCGACATCGGCTGGTCACCCCTGCTGCAGTGGCTCGTGCTGCCGCCGCTCGCCTTGTTCCTCGCCGGCAAGTTCTGGCGGCGCAATATCTGATGCGTCGAGGAAAATCTTGAATCGCAGGCAATTCTTAGCGCTGGCCGCTGCCGCCGCAACGCTGCCGCACGCGCATGCTCAGAATGGGCGCGCCCGCGTCCTGCGCGCGGCCTCCGCAAGGCAATCTCTGGTCGGCCCAAGCCATCCCGACAGCGCGGTCTGGGCCTACGACGGCAAGGTGCCTGGGCCCGAGCTGCGGTACCGCCAAGGCGGGCGGCTGAGGATCGAGGTGCAGAACGCGCTCGAGGTCGACACCACGGTGCATTTCCATGGCATCCGGCTGCCGAACGCGATGGACGGTGTGCCGCACCTCACGCAGGCGCCCATCACCGCCAAGGGCGGGCGCTTCCTCTACGAGTTCGACCTGCCGGACGCCGGCACCTACTGGTACCACCCGCATCTCGGCAGCCCGGCGCAGGTGGGGCGCGGGCTCTACGGCGCGCTGGTCGTCGAGGAAACCGTCGCGCCCGCCGTCGACCGCGACCTCATCTGGGTACTTTCCGACTGGCGGCTCAATCGCGAGGCGCGCATCGTCGACGACTTCGGCAGCTTCATGGACGCGAGCCACGCGGGACGCATCGGCAATACCGTCACGATCAATGGCGCGAACCCCGATGCGCTCGAGGTGCGCGCGGGCGAGCGCATGCGCCTGAGGCTCATCAACGCTTCCAACGCGCGCATCTATGGGCTGAGGTTCGATGGGCACGCGCCATGGGTGATCGCGCTCGACGGCCATCCGGTCGAGCCGCACCAACCGGCGAACAATCGGGTGGTGCTCGGCCCGGCGCAGCGCGCCGACCTGATCCTCGACTGCGGCGGCACGCAGGACCGCTCGTATCCCGTGATCGATGAGTTCTACGCGCGCCGCGCCTATCGGCTGCTCGACATCCGCTATTCGAGCGCACCGGCCTACGCGCGCGCGACGCCGCCCGTGCCACGCCTCGCGCCCAACCGGTTGCCGGAACCGGATCTGGCGGTTGCCGGGCGGCACCGCATCGTGTTTGGCGGCGGCATGATGGGCGCGATGCCGAGCCAGCGCGAGCACAAGGGCCTGTTCTGGACGGTGAACGGCAAGCCGGTACACGACGATGGCCACCGTCACGCGCCGCTGCTCACGCTCGTGCGCGGGCGTTCGTATGTGCTGGAGTTGGTGAACGAAACCTCATGGCATCACCCGATCCACCTGCACGGGCACGTGTTCCGCGTGCTGTCGCGCGACGGCAAGCCCAACCCGTTGCGCGAATGGCGCGACACGGTGCTCCTCGACCCGGATAGCCGCGCGGAGATCGCGTTCGTTGCGGACAATCCCGGGGACTGGATGTTCCATTGCCACGTGCTGGAACACCAGGCAACCGGCATGATGGCGGTGGTGCGCGTCGCCTAGCTAGTGCGCGTGCCGGCGGTGCGGGCTGCGTCAATCCGCAGTTCCCCGAGCGCATGTGCAACCACGGAGCGCGCACTTGAGAGGGCGAGCATCGCCATGATCCCAGCGACGGCAACGTCCGGCCATGCGCTGGAAGTGCCGAACACGCCCGCCGCCGCCGCGAGCACGGCCAGATTCGAGATTGCGTCGTTGCGCGTGCAAAGCCACACCGAACGCATGTTGGCGTCACCATTGCGGTACGCGTAGAGGAGCCAGGCGACGCCAAGATTGGTGGCGAGGGCGAGCGTGCCGACGACGCCCATGGTGATCGGCTCTGGCGGTACGCCGAGCCACAGCCGCCAGGCGGCGAAGACGAGAACGCCCATGCCGTAGGCGCCCATGGTCAGGCCTTTGGCGAGAGCAGCGCGTGAAGCCCACAGCCCGCCCGCGGCCACCGCCGCGAGGCTGAGCGCGTAGTTCGCGGCGTCGCCGGCGAAGTCCACCGCGTCGGCGGCAAGCGACGCCGAGCCGGACGCCGCGCTCGCGGCGATCTCGACCAGGAACATTGCAGCGTTCACCGCGAGCGCGATCCACAGCACCTTGCGGTAGCGTGTGTCTGGGCGCGCGGAAGGGGCCTCGCAGCAGTGCGTGCTCATGCTTTGCGCATTGCAAACCCTGTAGCTACTATCGGGTCAAGCCCAATCTCGAAAGGCCCCCCATGCGCATCGGAGAACTGGCGGCACAGGCCGGCGTGGACGTGCAGACGCTGCGCTACTACGAGCGCGAAGGCCTGATCGAAGCGCCGGCGCGCACCGCTTCCGGCTACCGCAGCTACGGCCCGACCCACGTAGAGCGACTCAACTTCATCCGGCATTGCCGGTCCCTGGATATGCCGCTCGCTGATATCAAGCGTCTGCTCGCGCTGTCGCGCGACAGGTCGGTGTCCTGCGACGAGGTGAACGGGCTGGTGCATGTGCACCTGGAACGCGTGCGCGCCAAGCGTGCGGCGCTCGCGGCTCTGGAGAAGCAGTTGGCAGCGCTGGATGCCCAGTGCGCCTCCGGCCACCGTGTCGCCGACTGCGGCATTCTGGAAGAGTTGATCCACGCCGCGCAAGGCGAAGCCTGCGCCTGCCATCCGCCGGCGCGCGCGAAGTGATCGCGTTCGCCAAGACCGCCGGCCTTTTTGCCGTCACCGCGGTGGCGGAGATTCTGGGCTGTTACCTCGTCTACCTCTGGCTGAAGCAGGGCAAGAGCGCGTGGCTGCTCGCGCCGGCGGCGGCCAGCCTCGCGCTGTTCGCGTTCCTGCTGACGCTGCATCCCGCGGCCGCGGGCCGCACCTATGCAGCATACGGGTGCGTCTACGTCGCGCTCGCGCTCGGCTGGCTGTGGCTGATCGAGGGCATCCGACCCACCGGTTGGGATCTCGCCGGCGCGGTGGTGGCGCTCGCCGGGATGGCGATCATAGTGCTGCAGCCCGGGCGCTAGTGCGTGTGCCGGTGGTACAGGTCTGGATAGTGTGGATGCGAATGCACCAGTTGTCCGTGCTGGTGCGGATGCACGTGCGGCTCGCGGCCGTCCCACGCAAAATCGTGCGCATGCTGGTGGTGCGCGTCGTGGACATGCTCGTGGTCGTGTTCCATCTCGGCGTGCGCATGCCTGTGCTCATGGCGCTCGGATAGATGCAGCCACACGCCTAGCGCCATCAGCGCCCCGGCGATCCAGAAGGCCATGTCCGGACGTTCTCCCAGGAGCGCCAACGCCAGCCCCGCGCCGAAGAATGGCGCCACCGAGAAGTAGGCGCCCGTGCGCGCAGTGCCGAGGTGGCGCAGCGCGACGATAAACAGCGTTAGGCTGATGCCGTAGCCGAGGAATCCGAGCAGCCCCGCTCCGAGCCATCCCGCTGCCTCGGGCAGCGGAGCACCGATGGCAAGCGCGAGCGTGAAATTGACCGAGCCAGCCACGAGGCCTTTGAGGCAAGCAAGCGTCGCGGCGTCGCCGCCCGAGACGCGTCGCGTGAGATTGTTGTCGATCGCCCAGGCGAGGCAGGCCGCGGTAACCAGGATGACGCCGGTCAGCCCCTCTGCACGCGGCGCGGCACCGGTGGAGAGCACCACGCCGCCAGCGACGATCGCCGCCATGCCTGCGAACACGCGCCGGTCCACGTTTTCGCGGAACACCGTCCAGGCGATCGCCGCGGTAAGCACGGCTTCGAGGTTGAGGAGCAGAGATGCGCTCGCGGCGTCGGTGAGGCTGAGCCCGTACAGCAGCAGTACCGGCCCGGCAACGCCGCCAGCGAGGATCGCCGCCGCGATCCAAAGCCAGTCGCCCCGCGCGAACTGCGTCGCGGCGCCCTGCCGCGGGCGCAATGCAATCCACGCCGCCAGCCCTAGGCCGCTACCGAGGTACAAGATCGCCGCGAGCACCAGCGGCGAGACCTCGCCGAGGAGGAGCTTGGCGAAAGGCGTGCTGGCGCCGAACAGCGCTGCGGCGCCGAGGGCGTACAGCACGCCTCGATTCATGCTCCGGGATTGCGGCATATCGGTATTACACGGCCAGCGCCGGGATCAGCACAAAGTAGGCGTTGAGCATGTAAAGTCCGGAAAGAATCAGCAGAATGCCGCCAGCCACGTCGAAGACGCGCTGCCATTTTGCGAGCGGGGAAAGCGACTCCAGCCAACCCACCGTCGCTGCGCCGATCAGGATCGGCACCGCGCGGCCCACGGCAAAGGCGAGGAGCAGGGTCGCGCCGAAGAGGGGCGAGCCGGTGCCGGCGGCCACTCCGAGCAGCACCACGAGCGCCGGCGTACACACCGGGCAGACCGCAACGGAGAAAGCTGCGCCTAGCGCGAACGCGCCCCACAAGCCAGCGGTATGCGAAGCGCGCAGCGCGATGCCGCGCAGTGGGAGTCGGATCCATCCGGGCCAGGCGGCACCTAGCAGTATGAGCAGCGGGCCAAGAAACAGGCCCCAGTGGCGGCCGAGGAGGTGTTGCAGCCCTTTTCCGCCAAAACCGGCGGCAAGACCCAAGGCGAGGTGCGTTGCGAGCATCCCCGCGATGAACAGCACGCCGTACGCAACGGCTTCGCGCGGGGTGCGCGCCTTGGTGACGTAGCCGAGCGAAACGGGAATCGCGGCGAGCGCGACTGGATTGAAACTGAAAAGGAATCCGGCGGCCAGCCCCACCGCGATCGAGGCAAAGGTGGCCTGTTCCACTGCTTGCCGGAGCACCTCGATATCCATGGCCCCCTAACCCCGCCGCGTCAGCACTTACCTGGCTGCGCGCGGTTTGCCGTCATCCGGCGCAGCAGGAAAGCAGTTTCACGTCCTTGGTGAAAGCGAGCGCGCAGAGTTTGATCCCTTCCGCCATGGTCAGGTAGGGGAAAAGCTCGCCGACGATATCGGCCACGGTCATCTTCGCACGAATGGCGAGGACTGCGATCTGGATGATCTCGCCCGCTTCGGCAGCCAGCATCTGCGCGCCGATCAGCCGTCCGGAGCGTTTTTCCGCGACCAGCTTGATGAAGCCTCGGGTGTCGAAGTTCACCAGCGCGCGCGGCACGTCGTCGAGCGCAAGCGTGCGGCTTTCGGCGTCGATGCCGCGTGCATGCGCTTGCGCCTCGCTCAAGCCTGCGGTTGCGACCTGCGGATCGGTGAATACCACGGCGGGCAGCACGGAAAGATCGAGCCGCGCGTCGCCGCCGGTCATGTTGATCGCCGCGCGAGTGCCGCCGGCTGCCGCAACGTAGACGTACTCGGGCGAGTTCGTGCAGTCGCCGGCCGCATAGACTTCCTCGGCCGCGGTCCGCATGTGATCGTCCACCACGATGGCACCGCCGCCGTCGGTCCGGACGCCTGCCTGGTCCAGGCCTAGCGTCCCGGTGTTCGCACGGCGTCCGGCCGCGACCAGCAGCCGGTCGCCCGAGAGTTGTTCCGCGCCGGTTTCCGCGAGGAAGCGGTTTCCCTCGAAGCCTACGCTGCGCAGCGTCGTGTGGGTCAGGACACGCATGCCTTCGGCCACGAGCACGCGCAGGAGCTCCGCACCGATCGCGGGATCTTCCTTCGAAAGCAGCGTGGAGCGCGCCACCAACGTCACCTTCGAGCCCAGGCGCAGGAATGCCTGCGCGAGTTCGAGGGCGACGACCGATCCGCCGTAAACGATCAGGTGTTCGGGCAATTCCTCGGCCACCAGCGCCTCGGTCGAGGTCCAGTAGGGCGTAGCTTTCAAGCCAGGCACGTCGGGAATCGCGGGTGAGGCGCCCGTTGCGACCAGAATGCGGTCGGCACGCACCGTTTCCGTTCCGCCGTCCGGCAGCGCTACGGTGAGCGTGTGCGCATCGGCGAAGCGCGCGGCGCCACGCAACAGACGAATGCTCTCGGCGCGACTTTCGAGGATGGCTGCGTATTTGGCCTGGCGCAGTTCCTCGACCCGCGCCTGCTGTTGCGCCACGAGCGCCCGGCGGTTTACCACGGGCGCTTGCCGCCCGATGCCGGGAAACGGGTGATGCGCGAGGGCGTGCGCAAAGTGCGCGCCCCGGATCATGATCTTTGAGGGCACGCAGCCGACATTGACGCAAGTGCCCCCGAGGATCCCGGCCTCGATCATCGTCACCGACGCGCCTTCGTCCGCCGCGCGCAACGCGCCCGCGAACGCGGCCCCGCCGCTGCCGATGACGGCGACGCGCAGCTTCACGCCGTGCATTCGCGGCCCGGCCGGTTCTAGGGGGCAACCGCAAGCGTCGCCGTTCATGGCGCCGACTTCGAGCGACGCCTCGCTCACGTCACTTGCCCGGCTTGACGCTGGACGGGTAGCCCGCCTGCTTGGTCGCTTCCATCAGCGTCTCGACGCTGGCTTTCGCGTCGTCGAACGTGACCGCCGCCTCTGGCGGCTCGAGGGTCGCCTTCACCTTCTGCACGCCTGCAACCTTTTCCAGCGCCTTTCTCACGGTGATCGGACATGCCGCGCAGTTCATGCTTGGAACCGAGAGGACGACCGTCTTTGGCGCGGCCACGGCGGGAAGCGAGATGCCCGCGGCGGCAAGCGCCAGCACGGCCAGGATCGACGTCGCTTTCATGTTCGCGATCTCCTAGTAGAACAGCGGTGCGAAATAAGGGGACGCGAATGCGAGCAGCACCAGCGCCGACACCACCCAGAACATGACCCGGTAGACGCGGTTGGTCTGCGGCAGCGCGCACACGGTTCCGGGCTCGCACTGCGCCGCGGCCGGCGCGCGGTAGATGCGGCGCCAGGCGAGCGCCATGAAGACGAGCGCGAGGCCAATGAACACGGGACGGTACGGCTCGAGCAGGGTGAGGTTCGAGATCCAGGCCCCGCTGACGCCGGCCATCACGAGCACGAGCGGCCCGACACAGCACGCCGACGCGAGAATCCCGGCGAGCAGGCCGCCCGCAAGTGTTGCCCGGCTCATTCCGTCCGTATTCGTCCCAGCCGGCAGGTCCAGCTTGCCGGCCGTATCCATGTTCACTGCGTCCATTGCGCTCTCCGCAACCTATTCGACAAGGTCCACTCTAAACTCCGGAGTCGAGTACGGAGTCAAGCCCATCATTTCCGGAGCTTTTTTGCCATGAGCCCGAACCTGACCATCGGCGGAGTCGCCAAGGCGGCCGGCGTCAACGTGGAAACGATCCGCTACTACCAGCGGCTGAAGCTGCTCGAGGAGCCGGCCAAGCCGCCGGGGGGCGTGCGCCGCTATGCCGCCGCTGCGGTCGCGCGGGTGCGATTCATCAAGCGGGCCCAGGAGCTGGGATTCTCGCTCGCCGAAATCCAGCGCCTGCTGAGGCTGGAAGATCCGCAGAGTTGCGGCGAGGCGCGCGCTTTGGCCGCCGAGAAACTGGCGCTCGTGGAATCCCGTGCCGCCGACCTTGAGCGACTGCGCGGCGTGCTGACGGACCTGATCGGGCGCTGCGACCTGCGGCGCGGCAAGGTCGCCTGCCCGATCATCGAGAGCCTTGCCCGGCGGGGCTGAAGCGGGCAGCGAACCTTGATGCCTCTCGGCTTGCTGACCGGCGTTCCACTGGCGGTGCACTTCCTGCGCGAGCGCACGCGGAAGCGCGACGACTCAGCGCTCGACAGGTAGCCCTGCCGCACGCCACTCCGGATAGCCGTCGACGAGGCGCCTCGCCTTGTAACCGCGCTTTCGCAGCTTCGTCACCGCTTCGAAGGACATCAGGCAATAGGGCCCCCGGCAGTAGGCGACGACCTGCTTTCGCTTCGGCAACTTCGACAGGAAGGTCTCGAGCTTTTCCACCGGGACGTTGATCGCGCCGGGCAGGTGCCCCGCCGCGAACTCCTCCGCCGGACGCACGTCGAGCACGGTGACAAGGCCGCTCTTGAGCCGCTGCAGAACCTCGCGGGCCGGCACCGGATCAAGCTCGTCGCGGTGCGCGAGCCAGGTCCGCAGCAGCTTCTCGACGTCCGCGGCGCGGTGCTCGGCAACTCCGCGTAGGGCCGAGAGCAGGAGGCTCACGTCGTCCCCGGCGAGGCAGTAGAACACCCTCAGCCCTTCCTTGCGCGCCTTCACCAGCCCGGCTTGGCGCAGCGCCTGCAGGTGCTTGGAGGTGTTGGCGACCGAGAGGCCGGTCATGCCGGCGAGCGCGTCGACGCTGCGCTCGCCCTGGGCGACGAACTCGAGGATCTGCAGCCGGCCGGCGCTGCCCAGGGCGGCGGCGACGCGGCCGATGGCCTGGTAGAGCTGCAGCTTCTGCAGATCGCTTGACATGAGCTTGCCTGGCATTCTACTATTCAACCTATTAGTTGAATAGTAGGATGGCCATGGGCTTCACGATTCCGGCGGACACTGAGATGGCGCTGCGCCTGGGGGTGTTCCTCGCGGTGTTCGCAGCACTTGCGCTGTGGGAGTGGGCGGCGCCCGCGCGCGCGCCGCGCCTGTCGCGTGCGCTGCGCTGGCGTGCCAATCTCGGCCTGGCGGTGCTGAACACGCTGCTGTTGCGCGTTGCGCTGCCGGGTTCCGCGCTTGCCGTCGCGGCACTCGCCGCGGACGAGGGCTGGGGACTGCTCAACCGTATCGAACTTGCGAATTGGTTTGCCGTTCTTGCCGGAGTGGTGATCCTCGACCTCGTCATCTACTTCCAGCATGTCCTGTTCCATTCGGTGCCGGCGCTCGCGCGCCTGCACGCCGTGCATCACGCCGATCCTGACTTCGATCTCACCACAGGGATCCGCTTTCACCCGCTCGAGATCGTGCTCTCGACGCTGATCAAGTTCGCGGCCATCGCCGCGCTCGGCGCGCCGGTGCTCGCGGTGCTGGTATTCGAGGTGCTGCTCAACGCGACGGTCATGTTCAATCATGCCAACGCCTCCCTGCCGGCCTGGCTCGAGCCCTGGGTGCGCCACGTGCTCGTGACGCCCGACATGCATCGCACGCACCACTCGGTGGTCGAATCCGAGCGCAACAGCAACTACGGCTTCTGCCTCTCGGTCTGGGACCGCTGGCTGGGCACTTACACCCCGGCGGCCCGCGGCGAACTCGACATCGGGCTGCCGGCCTGGCGCGACCCCGGCGCGGTGGCGACCCTTAGCGGTGTGCTGCGCATGCCCTTCATGAGCAGGCAGGTGTGAAGCACCTCTTCATCCTCAACGACCCGCCTTACGGAACGGAACGCAGCTACAACGGCCTGCGCCTCGCGCGCGAGCTGCTGAAGAAGCCGGCGGCAAGCGCGGAGGTGAAGGTATTCCTGGTCGGAGATGCGGCATCCGGCGCCAAGGCCGGGCAGAAGGTGCCGCAGGGCTATTACAGCATCGAGGCGCTGCTCCACGGCATCTCGGCGCGCGGCGGCGAAATCGGCATCTGCGGCAGCTGCATGGACGCCCGTGGCCTTGCCGATGCGGACCTCGCCAAGGGCTGCGCGCGCAGCAGCATGGCCCAGCTCGCGGCCTGGACCGGCTGGGCGGACAAGGTGATTGTCTTTTAAGGCTTCGCCGCAGGGCGAAATGTTTCGCCGCGGGGATTGATTCCGGCTCTGCGCCTCTCTAATCTGCGCCAGTCCACCGAGGAGGTACTCGAATGGCGCCGGTCATCGACGTCCACACCCACATGCTCAATCACGCGTGGCTCAAGCTGCTCGAACAGCACGGCCGACCGCGCTACACGCTGAAGGCGGTCACCGGGGGTCTGCGCGCGATTCATCTCGACGGCGCGCCGTTCATGACGCCGGTGCCGGAGATGTTCGACTGGGACTTGCGCATCAGGAACATGAACCGGGTCGGCATCGACGTCTCCGTCGTGTCCCTCACCTGCCCGAACGTCTACTGGGGCGGGGCGAAGGTGAGCCTGAAGGCGGCGCAGGCGATGAACGACGAGATGGCGAAGGCGCGCAAGGCCTGGCCCGACCGCATCCAGTGGTTCTGTTCGCTGCCCTGGCAGCACGAAAAATCCGCGCTCGCGGAACTCAAGCGCTCGCTCAAGGCCGGCGCCTGCGGCGTGATGGTCCTCGCCAATATCGGCGGCAAGGCGCTGACCGATGCTGCGTTCGCGAAGATCTGGCGAGCGATTGACGACGCGAAGCTGCCGGTGCTGGTCCACCCCACGGCGCCGCCGGGGGTGAGGGAGATGGGGATGAGGAAGTTTCAACTCACCGCCTCCATCGGCTTCACCACCGACACCACGCTAGCGGTGGCACGCATGATCTACGACGGCTTTTTCGATCGCTTCCAGCAGCTGAAGATCATCGCCAGCCACGGCGGCGGCACGCTGCCCTACCTGATCGGGCGGCTCGACCAATGCTACAAGCATATTCCCGCCTGCCGCACCAAGACGCGGCAGAAGCCCAGCCTGCACGCACGGCGCATTTACGCCGACGCGGTGGTGTTTACCGACGAAGCTCTGGCGATGGCGGTAAACGTGTTCGGTTCGGGCAACGTGATGTACGGTTCTGACTACCCGCACACCATCGGCGATCCGATCGGCTGCCTTGCGCGCGTGGACCGGTTGCCCAGGGGCATGCGCGAGCGCGTGCGCGGAGGCAATGCCGAGGGTATATTCGACTTTCGATGACGATCTACCTGCAAACCGCCGCACGGCAGACGCACGATCTGCCGCTGTCGGAGGCCGAGCGCGCCGCGCGCGTGCAACTCGCCGCCTGCTACCGCATCTTTCACCATCTCGGCTGGACCGAGCTGATCTTCAACCACATCACCCTGCGCGTCCCGGGGCCGGAAAAGCTGTTCCTGATCAACCCCTTCGGCCTGCACTACCGCGAGATCACCGCTTCCAGCCTGGTACTGATCGACGTCGAGGGCAATCCGGTGCGCGAATCGAAGTGGCCGGTGAACCGCGCCGGCTTCGTCATCCACTCCGCGATCCACGAGCACGTCGAGCATGCGCATTGTGTGATGCACACCCACACCACCACCGGCATGGCGGTGGCCTGCCTCAAGGATGGCCTCTCGCCCACTAACTTCTACGCCGCGCAGTTGCATGGCAAGGTGGCCTACCACGATTTCGAGGGCGTCACGGTGGACGAGAGCGAGAAGCAGCGCCTGGTCGCCAGCATCGGCGACAAGCGGGCGGTGATACTGCGCAACCACGGCCTGCTTGCCTGGGGCCCGTCGGTGGCCGAGGCTTACATGTTGCTGTGGACCCTGCAGCGTGCCTGCGACGTGCAGATCGCGTCCAGCTCGGCGGGGAAATTGCAGCCGATCCGCGAGGAGGTATTCGCCCAGGCCGTGCGCGAATCGGGGCCGGGCGAGAAGCGCACCTGCGACGACGTGTTCGCCGCCATGGTGCGCCTGATCGAGGCGCAGGACGCTTCTTACCGCGACTGAACCCCACATCCCCAGTAAACAAGGCCAAGCCACCATGCTCGCTGCAGCCCTAGAGCGCTTCCCGCTGTTCCGCGATTTGCGCGTTCAATTCGCCGCCCTGGCATGCGTGACGGCCTTGCCCTTCGTCGCGGGCGCCGCGTACGACATCTGGTTCGCGCTGCAAACGACCTCCGATGTCATCACGTCGAATGCCCGTTCCGATGTCATCGAGCTGCGCATCGGTGGGCTGGCGATTGCCTTGATGGTTTCGGGGCTGCTGGCCGCGTTGATGTTGCATCGCATGATGCCCGCGCGCGACCCGGCGGCGGCCGGAGAGGCGCCGGAGAACCCGCGCGCCATCAACAGGCTGCTGGAGCGCCGGGTGGAATTTCGCACCCGGGCTCTGGAACGCTCGATGCGGGAGCTCGAATCCTATTCCTACCTGGTTTCGTACAACTTGCGCGCGCCACTGCGGGCCATCGACGCCTGCGCGACGCTGATCGAGGGCCACCACGCCGCAGGCTTGGACCAGGAGGGCGCTGCCCTGGTCGCGCGCCTGCGCAGCAACGCGCAGCGCATGGGGGCGATGATGGATGGACTGATCGAGTATGCGAGGCTGGGGAGCCGCCGGCTCGTGCTGCAGAAGCTGGACATGACCGATGTCGTGCGTGCGGCATTGGAGGACATGCGCCTGACCACGGCGCAGCTGGAACGCGTCTCGATCGGCAACCTGCCCAGCGTGCCGGCGGACGCCGGGCTGCTGGCGCAGGCGTGGCGCCACCTGATCGACAACGCCCTCAAGTTTTCTGCGCATTCCGGCGATCGGGCGGTGCGCATCGAGGGGGCGGTGCGCCACGGCGTGGCCGAGTTCCGCATCAGCGACAGCGGCACCGGATTCGAGCCTGCGCAAGAGGCGAAGCTGTTCAATCTGTTCGAGCGCTTGCACCGCGAAACGGAATTCCCGGGGCTGGGGATCGGGCTGGCGATCGTCAAGCGCATCGTCGAGCGCCACGGCGGCATCGTGTGGGCCGAAGGCATGCCCGGCAAGGGCGCGAGCTTCGGCTTTGCCCTGCCGCTGGGTGCGCCGGGCGAGGCGCCGCCGCTGTCGGCGCGCCATTGACGCTTACGTAAACGTCAACTAGGCTTCCGCCCGCATGACCGACCTCGCGGAGTCGACCAGCCTCGCCTACAAGGCGCAGCACAAGATCCGCTTCGTCACGGCGGCGAGCCTGTTCGACGGCCATGACGCCTCGATCAACATCATGCGCCGCATCCTGCAGGCCTCGGGCGCGGAGGTGATCCACCTCGGCCACAACCGTTCGGTGGACGACGTGGTGAGCGCAGCGCTGCAGGAGGACGTGCAGGGCATCGCGATTTCCTCCTATCAGGGCGGGCACCTCGAGTACTTCAAGTACATGCTGGATTTGCTGCGCCAGCGCGGCGGCGCGCACATCCAGGTGTTCGGCGGCGGCGGTGGCGTGATCGTGGCCGCCGAGATCAGGCAGCTGCAGGACGACGGCGTGGCGCGCATCTACTCGCCGGAGGACGGCCAGAAAATGGGCCTGCAGGGCATGATCAATGACATGCTCGCGCGCTGCGATTTCGACGTGGCGCGCCATGCGCCGAAGAAGCTGACCCCCGGCGACGCCAGGGCGCTTGCGCAGGTGATCAGCGCGCTGGAACTGGGCAAGTACGCCGACCAAGCCGGATTGCATGCCGCTGCACGGGTACTTCGAGCCCCGGTGCTGGGCATCACCGGCACCGGCGGCGCAGGCAAGAGCTCGCTCACCGACGAGCTGGTGCGGCGCTTCCGGCTCGACCAGCAGGACAGGCTGAAGATCGCCATCCTTTCGGTGGATCCGACCAGGAAGAAGACTGGCGGCGCGCTCCTCGGCGACCGAATCCGCATGAACGCCATCGGCGGCGCCAATACCTTCATGCGCTCGCTCGCCACGCGCGACTCGGACGCCGAGATCGCGCAATGCCTGCCGGATGCCATCGCCGCCTGCCGCGCGGCGGGCTACGACCTGGTGATCGCGGAAACTTCCGGCATCGGCCAGGGCAACGCGGCGATCGTGCCGCTGGCAGACGCCACGCTGTACGTGATGACGCCGGAGTTCGGCGCGGCGAGCCAGCTCGAGAAGATCGACATGCTGGATTTCGCCGATTTCGTGGCGATCAACAAGTACGACCGGCGCGGCGCCGAAGATGCGCTGCGCGACGTGAGGAAGCAGGTGCAGCGTAACCGCCAGGGCTTCGGCCAGTCACCCGAGGCGATGCCGGTCTACGGCACCATCGCCGCGCGCTTCAACGACGACGGCGTCACCGCCCTGTACCACGCGGTGGCGCAGAAGCTGCAGGACAAGGGGCTGAAACTGGGCGCCGGCACCCTGCCCCGTGCCGCGGGCAAGGTGTCTTCCAACGTGCACGTCATCGTGCCGCCCCAGCGCGCGCGCTACCTGGCGGAGATCGCCGAGGGCCTGCGCGGCTACCACTTGCACAGCGCGGCGCAGGCAAAGCTCGCGCGCGAGCGCCAACAGCTCGCCGAGGCAAGGCGCATGAGCGGCATCGACGCGCTCGAGCGCCTGGTGGCCGAGAAGGACGCCGCGCTGGATGCGCGCTCAAAGCAACTGCTCGCCTCCTGGCCTGAAACGCTGCGCTCCTATGCGGCAGACGAGTTGGTCACCTCGGTGCGGGACAAGGAACTGCGCACCAGACTCGCGACGGAGTCGCTCTCCGGCACTCTGGTGCCGAAGGTCGCGCTGCCGAAATACGAAGACCACGGCGAGATCCTGCGCTGGCGCCTGCGCGAAAACCTGCCCGGCTTGTTCCCCTATACCGCAGGGGTGTTCCCGTTCAAGCGCGAGAACGAGGACCCGACGCGCATGTTCGCGGGCGAGGGCGACGCATTTCGCACCAACAGGCGATTTCACCTCTTGTCCAAGGACATGCCGGCCAAGCGCCTGTCGACCGCCTTCGACTCGGTGACGCTGTACGGCTTCGACCCGGATGAGCGACCCGATATCTACGGCAAGGTCGGCAACTCGGGCGTGTCGATCGCCACGCTCGAGGACATGAAGGTGCTGTACTCGGGCTTCGATCTGTGCGATGCGGCGACTTCGGTGTCGATGACCATCAACGGCCCGGCGCCGACGATCTTGGCGATGTTCTTCAACACGGCCATCGACCAGCAGGTCGAGATGTTGGGTCGAGAACCGACCGAGAAAGAATTGGCCGAAATAAGGGCGAAGACAATGTCCGCGGTGCGCGGAACCGTGCAGGCCGATATTCTCAAGGAAGACCAGGGCCAGAACACCTGCATCTTCTCCACCGAGTTCTCGCTCAAAGTGATGGGCGACATCCAGCAGCATTTCATCGAGCACGCGGTGCAGAACTTCTACTCGGTGTCGATCTCGGGTTATCACATCGCGGAAGCCGGCGCCAACCCGATCTCGCAGCTCGCTTTCACGCTCGCCAACGGTTTCACCTTCGTCGAGGCCTACCTCGCGCGCGGCATGAAGGTCGACGACTTCGCGCCCAATCTGTCGTTCTTCTTCAGCTACGGCATGGATCCGGAGTACGCGGTGCTGGGGCGCGTGGCGCGGCGCATCTGGGCGGTGGCGATGCGCGAGCGTTACGGCGCCAACGAGCGCAGCCAGAAGCTCAAGTTCCACTCGCAGACCTCGGGACGCTCGCTGCACGCGCAGGAGATCGCTTTCAACGACATCCGCACCACGCTGCAGGCGCTGATCTCGACCTACGACAACACCAACTCCCTGCACACCAATGCCTTCGACGAGGCGATCACCACGCCCACCGAAGAGTCGGTGCGCCGCGCCATGGCGATCCAGCTGATCATCAACAAGGAATGGGGCTTGGGCAGGAACGAGAACCCGAACCAGGGCAGCTTCATCATCGACGAGCTGACCGACCTGGTGGAGGAGGCGGTGCTGCAGGAATTCGAGGCGATCAGCTCGCGCGGCGGCGTGCTCGGCGCGATGGAGACCGGCTACCAGCGCGGCAAGATCCAGGAACAGTCGATGCTCTACGAGCACCAGAAGCACGATGGCTCGTATCCGATCGTCGGCGTGAACACCTTCCGCAACCCGCATGGCGACCCGGTGCCGCAGAAGCTCGAGCTGATCCGCTCCAGTGAGGAGGAGAAACAGTCGCAGCTCAAGCGCCTGCGCGAATTCCATCAGCGGCACGCCAAGGCGGCGCCGGCGATGCTCGAGCGCCTGCGTCAGGCGGTGATCGCCGACGAGAACGTGTTCGCGGTGCTGATGGATGCGGTTCGGGTCTGCTCGCTCGGCCAGATCACCCACGCCCTGTTCGAGGTGGGCGGGCAGTACCGGCGCAACATGTAATGGTTACGCCGGTGGAAGCGTAATGGCGAACCTCGTCAGTCCGTTGGCGGAACTCACGGCCAGTTCCCCGCCATGCGCTGCCGCGATGGACTTGGCGATGGCGAGTCCCAGGCCGGCACCGGCGCCATTGCGCAAACGCGACGAATCGGCTCGATAGAAACGGTCGAACAGCCGCGGCAGGTGTTCCGGCGGTATGTCATCCCCGGTATTCTCGACGGCAATCCTCGCTCCACCGGAACTCTCCGGATCGACGGAAATCACGATTCTTCCGCCGACCGGGACATGGCGCATCGCATTAGACAACAGGTTGCTGATGGCTCGGCGCAGCATCAGTCTGTCACCCGAGATCCGGCCGTCGCCGGCTCTGGCAATGGTGACGCCCCTGTCTTCCGCGAGCGCGTGGTAGAAGTCGATGAGACCGTCGATCTCTGCGCCCAGCGCAACCTGCTCGCGGTGCGGGGTGATCAGCCTGTTGTCGGCCTTCGCGATGAACAGCATGTCCGAAATCATGCGCGTGAGCCGCTCGTACTCCTCGAGATTCGAGTAGAGGATCTCCCTGTACTCGTCCGCAGTGCGCGCTCTGGTCAGGGCCACCTGGGTCTGCATCGTGAGACTGCTGATGGGCGTGCGCAGCTCGTGGGCAAGGTCTGCGGAATACTCCGACAGGCGCTGGAACGAATCATCCAGGCGGGCCAGCATGTCGTTGAAGGAGCTGGCCAGATCCTGGAGTTCCGTCGGAACTTCCTCCAGCGGCAGTCTGTCGCGCAGCCGTTTCGCGGAAATCCCCTTTGCCAAGCCAGCAATGACGCGCACGGGCGCCAGCCCGTGCCGGGAAACGAACCACCCGAGAAATCCGGTCAGCAGAATACTCGCGGCTGCCGAATACCAGAGTATTTCGCGGAATGTCGACATGAAGTGGGCGTGTTCTCCTATGTCGAGGGCGACGGCCACCGTGAGGGGCGGCAGATCGGCAATGCCGGCGCTGGCCTGAGTCGAGTACCCGCGGAAATAGCTCCCGGCACGTGCCCAATCGACAGTCTTCGTCGATTCGCTTGCCCGCCGGGCGTCGATCAGTTCCGGCGGGAAAGCGGATTCGGGCGTCGAGAAAAGGATCTCGCCGTCGGGAGCGATAACCGCTACCGACCCCCGTGGGTAGCCGATGAGCGCAGCGCCAAGGTGGCGAGGCAGTTCATCCAGCCCGGCCTTGTCGCGGACGGCGGATACGGTGTGCTGAGCCAGCGCCGCCATGTGGGCCAGTGAGAGCGCATCGAGTTCCCTGAAATGAGCGGCTACCTGAACCCCGATCACGGCGCTCACCCCACACTGGATCAAGGTCGCGGTCAACGCGAAGAACAGGACGAGCCGGAAAGTAATCGAGTTGCGCCACATCAGTCGCATTCAGGCGCTTCGAGCACATAGCCCATGCCGCGAACCGTTTGAATCAACTTGGGCTCGAACGCGTCGTCGACTTTCGAGCGCAGCCGCCGTATGGCGACCTCGATGACGTTGGTATCGCTGTCAAAGTTCAAGTCCCAGACCTGCGAGGCGATGAGGGAGCGGGGCAGCACCTCGCCCTGGTGGCGAAGCAGCAGTTCGAGCAAGCCGAACTCCTTGGCGGTCAGGTCGATGCGCTTGCCCGCGCGCGTGGCGCGCCTGCGCACCAGGTCCAGCTCGAGGTCCGCGACGCGTAGTGCGTCGGGCTCCTTGGCCTTGCCACCGCGCCGAAGAAGCGTCCGCACCCGGGCGAGCAGTTCGGAGAAAGCGAACGGTTTCACGAGATAGTCGTCCGCGCCGAGTTCCAATCCCTTCACCCGGTCCGTCACTTCGTCGCGTGCGGTCAGAAACAGGACCGGCACGTCCTTCCCCGCCCGGCGGATCCCCTGCAATACCTGCCAGCCGTCAATGCCGGGCAGCATTACATCCAGCACGACAAGGTCGTAAGCCTCGTTCAATGCGAGCTGCAACCCGTCGGGTCCGTCGCGGCCGAGATCGACCACGTAGCCGGCCTCGGAGAGCCCCTGCTTGAGGTATCTGCCCGTCTTGATCTCGTCCTCGACGATGAGGATCTTCACGCTTGCGACTCGATCTGGTTAGAGTCCGCAATTGTGCACCAGGCGCGAGCGGCCCCTACTGCTGCTTGTGCAGTTTCCCGTGGTCGTGCAACGGCTTGCCCGCCCCGGCGACGGCCGGGAGCGTGGTAATTTCGGACTGGTCGAACCCTTCAATCTAGTCGTTGCGGAGTGCGATCGGGAGAGGCCGTTCGCTGACGGGCCTCTCCCGTGCGGTCCCTTCATCGACCGCTCAGTACGCCGGCCTGGACAGCGGAACAACCGTATCCACGCTAACGGACTTCTTCTTCATCACCCGCTCGGTGTGGATTGCCGCCGGGGAGTCCGGCGTGCCGCCAGGGTCGGTGTGATACCCGCCCACCCATTTGCCCGTATCGGGCGCAACGCCGCTCGACGTCCTTTGCATCACCGCCGGCGTGTGGACTGCCGCGGGGGAGTCCGGCGTGCCGCCTGGGTCGGTGTGCAAGCCGCCCGCGGTCTTGCCCGAATCGGTCGCGACGCCGCTCGACTTCTTCTTCAACTGCTCAGTGCGGACTGCCGCCGGGGCGCCCGACGTGCCGCCCGGATCGGTGATGATGTTGCGTGCGGTCCTGTCGCCGTTCGCCAAGGCGGACGGCGCAGCGAACGCGAGCGCCACCGCGGACGCTAGGAAGCCAAGTCTGATTTTGCTGTTGAACGTCATGTTGAAATCTCCTGTTCGTTGAGTCACGTTGCCGGTCAGAGGCGCCGCATCGCGCTTGTTCCGGACTACGTTTGCTTGCGTAGTGGACGTACTCTAGAGGAGCGACACCGACCGGGACATGACCCGCGCATTACGATTGGATAACTGCGCCCACTTCGTCGCGGCTTGCGGTGAATCAAACGGCGCAGCCTCGTTTCGCGATACGGTGGTTGCACGAACGGGGCGGCTGAGACGAGGCGCCGCGGGGGATCGTCAGACCAAGCCCCGAGCCGCAGGAAGGGAAGATGCTCGCATTCGACGCCCACGCAGGATGGCGCCGCATCCCTGGCCGGCGTAGCAGCCAGTTGAGGCTGCTGGCCGCGCGGCGCTTCGGCCCGTTCTTCGGAGTGCAGTTCCTCGGCGCTTTCAACGGCCACCTGTTCACGCGGGCGCTCGTCGTCGTGCTCGCCTACCAGACGGCGGGCTTTACGACGATGAGTACGGACACGGTGCAGAACGTCGCGCAGGCGCTCTTCGTGCTGCCGTTCCTGCTGTTTTCGGCCATCGCGGGCCAGGTCGCGGACCGGCACGAGAAGTCCGGACTCATCACCGCGGCGGTCGTCATCGAGTTTGGTTGTATGGTCCTCGGCGCTGCCGGACTCCTGCTCGGAAGCTTGCCGCTCCTGTTCGCCGCGCTGTTCCTGGGCGGTGTCCAATCGGCGCTGTTTACCGCGGTGAAGTACTCGATCCTGCCGCAACACCTCGCGGAAGCCGAGCTCACAGGCGGCAACGGTCTCGTCCTGACCGGGACGGCGATCGCGATCGTCGCCGGCACGATGGCCGGCGGCTGGCTCGCCGCCCACCAGGCGTGGGGAGTCGCGGCGGTTGCCCTCTCCACGGTGGCGGTCTCGGCCGCGGGTATCGCTCTGTCGCGCGCGATCCCGGTGGCTCCCGCGGCGGACCCGGGGTTGCGAATCAACTGGAACCCAGTCTCCGAGACGCGGCGCAACCTGGGCTTCGCGCAACAGGATCGCACCGTCTTTGCCTCGATTCTCGGGATGTCGTGGTTTTGGTTTTACGTTTCGATGTTCGCGACGCAGTTGCCGAACCTCTCGAAGAACGTTCTCGCCGGCACCGAGCACGTGGCGACGCTCCTTCTGGTCGCGGGCACCGCCGGGATCGCGATCGGGTCGCTCCTGTGCGAGCGGCTCTCGGCGTACAAGGTCGAAATCGGGCTGGTGCCCTTCGGATCGATCGGCTTGACGCTGTTCGGCATCGACCTGTGGTGGGCGACCGCGACCCACGTCGCCTCCGGCCCGCTTGGCATCGAGGAATTCGTGCGCGAGCCAGGGCACTGGCGGGTCCTTGCCGATCTTGCGTTGATCGGCGTGTTCGGCGGCCTGTACGCCGCTCCGCTGTGCGCCCTCATCCAGGAGCGCAGCGACCCGTCCCGCCGCGCGCGGATCATCGCCGCGAACAACATTCTGAACGCGGCCTTCATGATTGGCGGAGCCTTGCTCGCGGTCGCGCTCCTCGGGGCGGGGATCACGATCCCGCAGCTGATCCTGGTCACCGCGCTCCTCAACGCCGCGGTGGCGGTCTACATCTACACGCGGGCCCCGGAGTTCCTGGTGCGGTTCATGGTGTGGATGCTGGTTCACTCCGTGTACCGGCTGAAGACGTCGGACCTCGAGCGCATCCCCGACCAGGGCCCCGCCGTCATCGTCTCGAACCACGTCTCCTACGTGGACGCCCTCGTGATTTCGGCGGCCTGCCGCCGGCCGATCCGCTGGGTCATGGACCAGCGCGTTTTCCGGATTCCGTTCCTAAGCTTCTTTTTCCGCACGGTGAAGGCGATCCCGATCGCGCCGGCAAGAATCGATCCGCAAACGCTCGAGCGTGCCTACGACGCGATCGCAAGGGAGCTCGCCGCGGGCCAGCTGGTTGGCCTGTTCCCGGAAGGCAAGCGCACCCCGAACGGCGAGTTGAACGAATTCAAGGGCGGCATCCGCAAAATCCTCGACCGCACGCCCGTGCCCGTGGTTCCGTTGGCGCTCTGCGGGCTATGGCGGAGCGTTTTCGCGCGCAACCGGGACAAGCTGCGCCATGCGATGAAGCTGTTTCCCAGGGTCTGGATAGCGGTCGGCGAGCCGATCGATCCGGCGTCTGTCACGCCGGATGGCCTCCACAAGGCAGTCGGCGCGTTGCGGGGCAACTGGAAGTAAGGCTTGCGGCCTGAACCGAACTTATGAATGCACGGCGTCGAGTTCGAGGTCCCTCAGCATCGGAATCTGCCGGCGCGTGTCACGCTTCTACCGGGGCTAGTTCGCGCAAGTCTGCGGCAAGCGGGGCGACAGCAAGGCGCAAGCTGGCGCGCGGATGATTGCGGCACTATGGCGACTACCCCTGCACTCATGCTCTTCGGAGCGATCAGCTCGGCGATGTTCGTCGACTCGAGCGTGGAGCCGCACATCGCAAAAATGGGCAAGGCGAGCCTCGCTGTGTTCAGCGTGCTGTTCGCCATCACGGAGATCTGGTCGCTGCTCGGCTGATCAATTGATGGTGGCGCCGGTCTCGCGCACCACCCGGCCCCACTTCTCGTGCTCCGCGCGCATGAACGCGCGGAGCTCCTGCGGACCCTTCAGGCTAGGCGCAATGCCGGCGGCGCGCAGGCTTTGCAGCGCTTCCGCGTCCTGCAGCGCCTTGCCAATCTCGGCATGCAGGCGCAGCACGATTTCGGCAGGCAAGGCCGCCGGCGCGAGCAGGGCCAGCCAGAGCGCCGCCTCATAGCCGGGAACGCCGGCTTCGGCGAGGGTCGGAACATCCGGCATGTCGGGCCAGCGCGCCGCCGTGGTGACGGCAAGGGCGCGCAGGCGCCCGTTGCGCACTTGCGTGATCACGTTCGGCACGCCCGCGAACGACACCTTCACCTGTCCGGAGACGAGGTCCTGCATCGCCGGGCCGCTGCCCTTGTAAGGCACGTGGTTGATATCGATGCCGGCGAGCGAGGCGAACAGCGCCGCCACGAGATGCTGGGCGCTGCCGTTGCCCGAACTGGCGTAGTCGATCACCCCGGGCTGCGCCCTGGCCGCGGTGATCAGCTCGCGCACCGATTCGACCTTGAGCTGTGCATTCACCACCAGCACATACGGGCCGGAGGCCACCAGTGCCACCGGCGCGAAGTCCTTCAGCGCGTCGTAGGGCAGGGACTTGTAGAGCCAGGGGCTGATAACGTGCGGCGTGGCGGTGAACAGCAGCGTGTGCCCATCCGCCTCGGACTTGGCCACGTAGTCGGTGCCCATGGTGCCGCCCGCCCCCGGACGGTTTTCCACGAAGAACTGTCGGCCGAACTGCGCCGAAAGCCGCGGCGCCAGAATGCGCGCCGGGACGTCGGCGAATCCGCCAGCCGAGAGCGGCACCACAACGCGCACGGGTTTCGCGGGCCAGGATTGCGCCGCGGCCTGCAAGGAGCAGAACAGCGCGGCGAAGAGCAGGAAAACGTTTTTCATCCGAGATACACCGGTTCGGGTTGGGTGAAGAATGCGTGCAGCAGATGATAGACCGTCAGGTAATTCTTCTGCTGGAAACTGGCGTGCGAAATGCCGGCCATCACCGTGAACTGCTTGTCGGGGTTGGGCAGGCGTTTGAAGAATTCGACCAGATCGTCGAAACCCGCGATGCCGTCGTACTCACCGCGCAGCATGAGCGTCGGCATCGGCAGATTCGCCGGGTTCACCAGCGGCAGCTTCGAGCACATGTCGACGTAGCTGCCGGTCGGCACCGAGTCGTCGAGCGCGAGGATCGCGTCGGCGAAGGCTTCGACGGTGGCCGCGTCGGCGGTGCCAGGATGGTCGCGCGCGAAGATGCTGCGCACGAAGGCGCGGTCGATCGGGCGCCGGTTCGTCGACTGGAATTCGGGCAGCCTCTTCCTGCGCTCGGCGAGGGTCGGGCTGCCCGCGCCGGTCCAGACGAAGGCATCGAGCGCGAGTCTCGCCACGCGCTGCGGAAAACGCTGGGCGAACAGCGCCGCTTTCAGCGCCCCGGAACTGATGCCGTAGAGGAACAGCTTGTTCGCGCCGGTCGCGCGCAACACATGATCGCTGCCCGCGGCGAGGTCGTCTGCGCCGTTGGCGATGTCGCAATTGATCGGGCGGGACTTGTCCGAGCGGCCGTAGCCTTCGTTGTCCATGCACCAGGTGTCGAAGCCGCGCGCCGCGAACCATTCCATCACCGAGGAGTGCGGCCGGCCGGGTACCTGCAGGTCGAAGGTCGGCTGCGAGGCCATGGACGAACCGTGCACGAACAGGATGGTGCCGGCAGGCTTGGCGGCCGGCGGCTTGCGCCAGAGGAAAAGGCGCACCTCATTCTTGTGCGTCCAGTGTTCGGTGCCCTGCATAGCTGCCTCCGCTGACCAAAAAAGCTGCATTCTATGCAAGAATCCGGCCGTCCTTGGAGGAGGAACCAGCTCGATGAGTATCGACATCGGGACGCTCGACACGTTTCCCAAGCTGCTGCTGCACCACGCGCGGGTGCGCGGCGCGTTGCCTGCGATCCGCGAGAAGGATCTGGGCATCTGGCAGACCTGGACCTGGAAGCAGTTCGCCGACGAGGCGTGCGCGCTGGCCTGCGGGCTCGCCGCGCAGGGTTTCAAGCGCGGCGACCACCTCGCGCTGGTGGGCGACAACCGGCCGCGTATCTACGCAGCGATGTGCGCCGCGCAGTGCCTGGGGGGCATATCGGTGCCGCTGTACCAGGACGCTGCCGCCGCGGAAATGGCGTTCCCGCTGCAGAACGCCGAGATCGAGTATGCGGTGGCGGAAGACCAGGAGCAGGTGGACAAGCTGCTCGAGATCCTGCCGCAGTGCCCCACGCTGAAGCACATCTACTACGACGAAGCGCGCGGCATGCGGCACTACGGGCAGCCGCAGCTCGCGAGCTACGACAGCTTGCTGGAACTGGGGCGTGAGTCCCTGGCGCGCGATCCGGCGTTTCTGCAAGGCGAGATAGCCAAGGGCTCGGGCAGCGACACCGCGGCGATGTTCTTCACCTCCGGCACCACCGGGACGCCCAAGGGAGTGGTGCTCACACACGCCAGCCTCATCGACCGCGCGAAGGTGGCCGCCGACCAGGAAGGGCTGAACGAGCGCGACGTGGTGCTCGCCTACCTGCCGCCCGCCTGGATCGGGCAGAACATCTTTTCCTACGCGCAGCCGTTCGTCACCGGCTACTCGATCTGCTGCCCGGAATCCGCCGAAACGGTGATGATCGACATGCGCGAGATCGGGCCGACCTACTACTTCGGCCCGCCGCGCGTGTTCGAGGCGCTGCTGACGCAGGTCTCGATCCGCATGGAGGATGCCAGCCGCGTGAAGCGCTGGCTGTACAGGACTTTCATGGGCGTGGCGCAGCGTGTCGGCGGCGCGCTGCTCGATGGCAAGCCGGTGAGTCTCGCCGACCGGCTGCTGTATCGCCTCGGCGATCTGCTGGTGTACGGGCCGTTGCGCAACGTGCTCGGCATGAGCCGCATTCGCATCGCCTACACGGCGGGCGAGGCGATCGGGCCGGACCTGTTCAGATTCTACCGTTCGATCGGCATCAATCTGAAGCAGCTCTACGGCTCCACCGAGACCAGCGTGTTCGTGTGCATCCAGCTTGACGGCCAGGTGAAGGCCGACACCGTCGGCCCCGCAGTTGCGGGCGTGGAACTGAAGTTCACGCCGCAGCGCGAGCTGCTGATCCGCTCGCCGGGACTGTTCAAGGAGTACTATAAGAACCCGCAGGCCACGCTGCAGGCAAAAGACCGCGAGGGCTGGTTCCACACCGGCGACGCGGGCTACTTCGATCCGGACGGCCACCTCAAGATCATCGACCGCGTGAAAGACGTCGGCAAGCTCGCCGACGGCACCCTGTTCGCACCCAAGTACCTCGAGAACAAGCTCAAGTTCTTCCCCTACATCAAGGAAGCGGTGGCCTTCGGCGACGGGCGAGACCAGGTGTGCGTGTTCATCAATTTCGACTTCGAGGCGGTGGCCAACTGGGCCGAGAAGCGCCACATGCCCTACGCCGGGTATACGGACCTCGCCTCGCGCGAGGAAGTGCTGGCGTTGGTGCGCGAATGCATCGAGCGCGTGAATGCCGACCTGGCGCAGGAGCCGGAGATCGCCAACTCGCAGATCCGGCGCTTCCTGATCCTGCACAAGGAGCTCGACGCCGACGACGGCGAACTCACGCGCACGCGCAAGGTGCGCCGCGGCTCCATTGCGGAGAAGTACCAGCCGCTGGTGGCGGCGCTCTACGCCGGCAAGGAGTCGGTGCACATTGAAACGCAAGTGAAATATGAGGATGGCCGCACCGCCATGCTGTCGGCCGACCTCGCGATCCGCGACGCCAAGGTGTTCGCTCCTGCGGCAGCAGCGCGGGCGGCATGAACCGTGCAAGCCAGGTCGGGGAGGCGATCCTTTCCGTAGACAGCGTGTCGCTCGCCTTCGGCGGCGTGAAGGCGCTGCAGGAAGTGAGTTTCGACGTGCTGGAGCACGAGATCCGCGCCATCATCGGTCCGAACGGCGCGGGCAAGAGCTCCATGCTCAACGTGATCAACGGCGTCTACCACCCGCAGCAGGGCAGGATCCGGCTGCGCGCGAACGGTGCCTGGCGAGAATTCCGCGATATGGACCCGCACCAGGCCGCCGCGATGGGCATCGCGCGCACCTTCCAGAACATCGCGCTGTTCAAGGGCATGACGGTGCTCGACAACGTCATGACCGGGCGCAACCTGAAAATGCGCTGCTCGTTTCTCGAGCAGGCGATCTGGCTGGGCCGCGCGCGGCGCGAGGAGCTCGAGCACCGGCGCGCGGCGGAGGAGATCATCGACTTTCTGGAGATCCAGCACATCCGCAAGACCCCGGTTGGACGCCTGCCCTACGGCCTGCAGAAGCGCGTGGAACTCGCGCGCGCTCTCGCCGCCGAGCCGTCGCTGCTGCTGCTCGATGAACCGATGTCGGGAATGAACCTGGAAGAGAAGCAGGACATGTGCCGCTTCGTGCTCGACGTCAACGACCATTACGGCACCACCGTCGTGCTCATCGAACACGACATGGGCGTGGTGATGGACATCTCCGACCGCGTGGTGGTGCTCGATTACGGGCGCAAGATCGCCGACGGCACGCCGGGCGAGGTGCGCGCCAACCAGGCCGTGATCGACGCCTACCTGGGAGTGGCCCACTGATGAACGTCGGGTTCTTTTTCGAGGTGCTGATCGGCGGGCTGCTGGCCGGCGTCATGTACTCGCTGGTGGCGATCGGCTTCGTGCTGATCTACAAGGCTTCGGGGGTGTTCAATTTCGCGCAGGGCGCGATGGTGTTCTTCGCCGCGCTAACCTTCGTCTCGCTGGTCGAGCGGGGTGTCAACTTCTGGCTCGCGCTGGTCATCACGCTGGCGGTCATGGTGGTGCTCGGCATGGCGATCGAGAAAGTCGTACTGCGACCGCTGGTCAATCAGCCGCCGATCACGCTGTTCATGGCGACCATCGGCCTTACATTCGTGCTGGAAGGATTGTCGCAACTGGTCTGGGATTCGCAGCCCCATGCTCTGGAACTCGGCATCCAGGACGTGCCGATGGAATGGCTGTCGCGGCGGTGGAACATCAACATCAGCCAGTTCGAGCTGTTCGCCGCGGCCGTGGCCGGGGTCCTGGTCGCGGTACTGGCGCTGTTCTTCCAGTACACCCGCGTTGGCCGCGCGCTGCGCGCTGTGGCCGATGACCATCAGGCCGCGTTGGCAGTCGGTATCCCGTTGCAGCAGATCTGGGGAATAGTCTGGGCGGTGGCGGGGTTCGTGGCGCTGATTGCGGGCTTGATGTGGGGCGCGCGCAACGGGGTGCAGTTCGCTCTTACCTTCATCGCGCTCAAGGCATTGCCGGTACTGATCCTCGGCGGCTTCGAATCAGTGGCGGGCGCGATTGTCGGTGGCCTGATCATCGGCGCGACCGAAAAGCTCGCCGAGGTGTATTTCGGGCCGATGGTCGGCGGCGGCATCGAGTCCTGGTTCGGCTACGTGCTGGCGCTGGTGTTCCTGCTGTTCCGGCCGCAGGGCCTGTTCGGCGAGAAGATCATAGACAGGGTCTGAGGCGATGCTCTACAGGGAAGCGGGACAGTTCAAGTCGACCTACGCCGAAGACCAGCAGATCTTCCCTATCCTGCAGGACCGGATCGCCGTCGCCCTGCTGCTGGCGGTCGCATTCGTCGTGGTGCCGCTGGTCGCCGACCAGTACTGGCTCTCGGCGATCCTGACGCCGTTCCTGATTTTCGCGCTGGCGGCACTCGGCCTGAACATCCTCACCGGTTACGCCGGCCAGTTGTCGCTCGGCACGGCGGCGTTCATGGCGGTCGGCGCGTTCATGACCTACAACTTCGTCCTGCGCCTGCCGTGGCTCGGCTTCATCCCGAGCGTCATCCTGGCAGGGCTGTGCGCGGCGGCGGTGGGTATCGTGTTCGGCCTGCCTTCGCTGCGCATCAAGGGCTTTTACCTCGCGGTGGCGACGCTCGCATGCCAGTTCTTCGTTCTTTGGGCACTGCAACGCGTGGGCTGGTTCTCGAACTACAGCCCCTCGGGCGTGATCGCTGCGCAGAAGGTCGTGATCTTCGGTTACGCGTTCGACTCTCCGGCGAGCAAGTACCTGCTCACGCTCGGCATCGTTGCCGTGCTGGCGCTGGCGGCCAAGAACCTGGTTCGCAGCGAGACCGGCCGCGCCTTTATGGCGGTGCGCGACATGGACGTCGCGGCGAGCGTGGTCGGCATCCGCATGATGCACACCAAGCTGCTGGCTTTCGCCATCAGCTCGTTCTACTGCGGTGTGGCGGGCGCGCTGTTCGCCTTCTGCTACCTTGGCACGGTCGAGCCGGAAGCGTTCACCCTGGATCTCTCGTTCCGCGTCCTGTTCATGATCATCATCGGCGGGGTCGGCTCCATCCTCGGCTCGTTCCTGGGCGCGGCGTTTATCACCCTTTTTCCGATTTTCCTCAATGTGGCCACAGGCTGGGTTTCGCACACCTTCAGCGTGGCGATCCCGCACGCGATGGTGTCCAATCTCGAATTGATGGCATTCGGCGGGCTCATCATCTTCTTCCTGATCGTGGAGCCGCACGGACTGGCTCGGCTATGGCAGATCGCCAAGGAAAAGCTGCGGTTATGGCCGTTCCCGCACTAGACACTCGGAATAGTTTGGCTATACTGGGTGTTCCACTATGCGAAACAGGCCCCGCAGAGGGCCGAACCTAAGGAGACAGACTCATGACACGCATGTCCCTCGTCCTTGCCCTGGCTGCGGCCGCCGGCTACGCCAGCGGCGCCCTTGCCCAAGCCAAGGAGCAGTACGTCCCGCACAACTATTACTGGGTCGGCCCGTTCGCGCCGGGCGGCACGGGCATCGCCGGCGGCGCGATCGATTACCTGGAGATGCTCAACGCGCGCGATGGCGGCATCAACGGCGTCAAATTCACCGGCGACAAGTGCGAGACGGAGTACCGCAACGACCGCGGCGTGGAATGCTACGAACGCAACAAGAAGAAGGGCCCGACCGGCGCAACGCTGATCCACCCGCTCTCGACCGGCATCACCTATTCGCTGATCGAGAAGGGCACCACGGACAAGATTCCCATCGTCTCGGTCGGATATGGCCGCACGGACGCTGCCGATGGCCGCGTATTCCCGTACGTGTTCCCGCTGATCACGACCTACTGGTCCCAGAACACCGCCAAGATCAAGTTCATGGGCATGAAGGCGGGCGGCATGGACAAGCTGCAGGGCAAGAAGATCGTGAACCTGTATCACGACTCGGCCTACGGCAAGGAAACCATCCCGGTGCTCGACGTGCAAGCCAAGCTGTACGGCTTCCAGGTCACCCACATCGCGGTGCCCAGCCCGGGCAACGAGCAGCAGGCGCAGTGGCTGCAGATCCGCCAGATCCAGCCGGACTGGGTGATCCTGCGCGGCTGGGGCGTGATGAATCCGACCGCGCTCAAAGCGGCGCAGCGCGCGGGTTATGCGCGCGAGAAGATCATCGGTGTGTGGTGGTCGGGCGCCGAGGAAGACGTGATCCCGGCAGGCGATGCGGCCAAGGGCTACATCGCCGCAGGCTTCAACGTTTCCGGGAGCAACTACCCTGTAATCCAGGACATCATGAAGCACGTCTACACCAAGGGCAAAGGAGAGATGGAGGACAAGTCGCGCATCGGTTCGATCTACTACAACCGGGGCGTGGTGTTCTCCATGATCACCGCGGAGGCCGTGCGCAAGGCGCAGGACAAGTACGGCAAGGGCAAACCGGTGACCGGCGAGCAGGTGCGCTGGGCTCTGGAAAACCTGGTGATCGACGACAAGCGCCTCAAGGAGCTGGGGGCGGTCGGCTTCATGCAGCCGCTCAAGGTCTCCTGCCTGGACCACGAGGGCGGCGGGCAGGTCAAGTTCCAGCAATGGGACGGCAAGCAGTGGAAGGTGATCACCGACTGGATTTCCTCCGACCAGTCGATCGTACGGCCGATGATCGAGGCTTCCGCCGCGCAGTATGCAAAGGAAAACAAGATTACCCCGCGCGACTGCTCGAAGGAAAGTTGACCTAGCCTCTGCGCAAAGGACGGCCGCCCCCGGGCGGCCGTTTTCACGTTCATGACCGCATCCGCCGCCTATCTTTCCGTCAGCAACGTCGAGGTCATCTACGACCACGTCATTCTAGTGCTGAAGGGCGTATCGCTGCAGGTGCGGGAAGGCCAGATCGTGGCGCTGCTCGGCGCCAACGGCGCCGGCAAATCGACCACGCTGAAGGCCATCTCCAACCTGCTGCGCGCCGAGCGCGGCGACGTGACCAAGGGACATATCG
>JANNTQ010000223.1:0-7575 GCA_031394435.1 Betaproteobacteria bacterium | reverse complement strand
TCGTGGCGCCGATGCAGTGCAGCTCGCCCCGCGCGAGGGCGGGCTTGAGCATGTTGCCGGCGTCGATGGCGCCTTCCGCCCTGCCCGCGCCGACCATGGTGTGCAGCTCGTCGATGAACACGATGGTGTTGCCCTCGTCCTGGGCCAACTCCTTCAGCACCGACTTGAGGCGCTCCTCGAACTCGCCGCGGTATTTTGCGCCGGCGAGGAGCGATGCCATGTCGAGCACCAGTACGCGCTTGTGCTTCAGGGACTCGGGCACTTCGCCGTTGATGATGCGCTGCGCCAGGCCTTCCACGATCGCGGTCTTGCCCACGCCGGGCTCGCCGATCAGCACCGGGTTGTTCTTGGTGCGGCGCTGCAGGATCTGGATGCAGCGCCGGATCTCGTCGTCGCGGCCGATCACCGGATCGAGCTTGCCGGCGCGCGCGCGCTCGGTCAGGTCGAGCGTGTACTTCTGCAACGCCTGGCGCTGCGACTCGTCGGCCTGCCCGGCGACGTTGGCACCGCCGCGCACCTGCTCGATGGCCTTTTCCAGCCCTTTGCGGTCCACGCCCGCCTGCTTCAGGAGTTTTCCGGCCTCGCCCTTGTCGGCGGCGGCGGCGAGCAGGAACAGTTCGGAGGCTATGTACTGGTCGCCGCGCTTCTGCGCTTCCTTGTCAGCGACGTTGAGCAATGCTCCGAGCTCGCGCGAGACATGCACCTCGCCCGGCGTGCCTTCCACCTTCGGCATCCGGCCGATGGCCTCGGCCAGGGCCTTCTTCAGCGCTCCGGGGTTACCCCCGGCCTTGGCGACAAGCGCACCCGAGCCTCCGTCCTCCTGGGAGAGGAGCGCGGACAGCAGGTGCTGCGGCTCGATGTACTGCTGGTCCTGGCCCACGGCGAGGCTCTGCGCCTCGGCCAGGGCTTCCTGCAGCTTGGTGGTGAATTTGTCGACACGCATGCAGGGGAATTGGGGGCGCCCGCCCCGGATTCAAGCCAGCGCGCCTAGGCGCCGAGTACCACACCGGCCCCCACGGCGGCGAATGCAGCAGCGTTCACTTCCAGCGCTCCGCCGCCTGGTCGTCCGCAGCGCGCGCTTCCACCCAACCTGCCGCCTCCTTCTTCCAGAACGGCGCCTGGGTCTTCAGGTAATCCATGATGAACTCGCAGGCGGCGAAGGCATCGCCGCGATGCGCGCTCGCCACCGCGACCAGCACGATCTGGTCGGTGGGCTGCAAGGCTCCGATGCGGTGGATCACGGTGCAGTCCATCACCTGCCAGCGCCCGCGCGCCTCTTCCACAATCTTCTGCAGCGCGCGCTCGGTCATGCCCGGGTAGTGCTCGAGGGTCATCGCCACCTCGCGCACCACGCCGATGAAGCTCGCCACCGCGCCCACCCCCGGATCGCGCGACAGGGCGCGCATCTCCGCGCCCGCGTCGAAATCCTGCGCCTGGACGCAGACCTTCATCCGCCGGTCACCGGAGGGAAGAACGCCACCTCGTCGCCCGCCTTGATCGCAGCCGATGGCGCGGCCAGGTCCTGGTTTACCGCCATGCGCACCAGCTTTCCCCCGGCGAGCGCCGCTTGCCATGCGCCGCCGCGCGAGGTGAGATGCGAGCGCAGCTGCGCCACGGTGGCGACGCCGGCGGGCAGCTCGAGGTCCTCGCCCGAGGTGCCGAGCTGCTCGCGCAGCGCGGCGAAATACAGGACTTTCACCTTCATCCGTAGAGCTCCGAGAACGGCAGGTAGCGCACCAGGTCCCCTTTGCGGATGGCGTGGTTCGGCGGGTTGTCCACCAGGCCGTCGGCCCAGGCGGTAGAGGTCAGCACCGCCGAATCCTGGGTGGGATAAATCTCCAGCCCGCCCCTGGCGTTCGATTTTACGCGCAGGAATTCGCGCCGCGCATCGGGTTCCGACCAGTCGAAGTCGGCGCGCGCCTCGATCGCGCGCGGCAGGACCTGCGCCATGCCCTGGGTCTTGAGCAGGAACGGCCGCACAAAAATGAGGAAAGTGACGAAGCTGGACACCGGATTGCCGGGCAACCCGATGAACGCCGCTTTGCCAACGGTACCGAAGGCGAGCGGCCGGCCGGGCTTCATCGCGATTTTCCACATGAGGAGCGAACCCTCGGCCTCGACCGCGGGCTTGACGAAATCCGCGTCGCCCACCGACACGCCGCCGGAGGTGACGATGACGTCGCATTCGGCAGCCGCGCGCTTGAGCACCGCGCGCGTCGCTTCGAGAGAATCCGGCACGATGCCGTAGTCGCGCACCTGGCAGCCGAAGACCTGGGCGAGGCCGTTCAGCGTGAAGCGGTTGGAGTTGTAGATGCGGCCGGGCGGCAGCGGGTCGCCCGGCATCACCAGTTCGTCGCCGGTAAAGAACAAGCCCAGGCGGACGCGCCGGTGCAGGGGCAGCGCCTTGATGCCGACCGAAGCGGCAAGCCCGGTGTCCTGCGGCCGCAGGCGGATGCCCGCAGGGAGGATCTGCGCACCCCTGGCGATGTCGCTCGCGCGGCGGCGGATCCAGGCCTCGGGCTCGGGCACCTTCTTCACCACCACGAATTCGCCGTCCGCGGCGCAGAATTCCTGCATCACGATGGCGTCCGCCCCCGGCGGGATCGGCGCGCCGGTGAAAATGCGGGCAGCAGTGGCGGGTTCGAGAGCCCGCCCTACGGCACCGGCCTGGATGCGCTGCGCGATCTTCAGCCTCGCGTCGGGCGCCCTCACGTCCGCGCTGCGCACCGCGTAGCCGTCCATGGCGCTGTTGTCCATCGGCGGCACGTCCATGCCGGACACTTGGGCCCGCGCCAGCACGCGGCCGGTGGCCTCCAGGGTGGCCACCTCCTCCACCTCGGCGACGGGCCGCGCGCCGGCGAGCAGCACCTCGAGCGCTTCGTCGACCGAGAGCAGGCCCTTGCTCATGCGAGCTTCAGGTGCCTGACGATGAACTCGGCAATGCCGGAGTCGTCGTTCAGGTCGAGCAGCGGCAGCTTCGTCTCGACCTTCGCGTCGCTCGCCACGGC
This sequence comes from Betaproteobacteria bacterium, assembly GCA_031394435.1. Classification (GTDB taxonomy): domain Bacteria; phylum Pseudomonadota; class Gammaproteobacteria; order Burkholderiales; family SG8-39; genus JAABQT01. The sequence goes on along the minus strand of JANNTQ010000223.1, from coordinate 4,567 downwards.
AACGATGTGTGAATCCTGCGGATGCAGCAGCGCCTCGCCCGTTGCCGCGCGCCACACTTCGAGCTTGGGGATCGGGGCGTACTTGTAGCCTTCGACGAGCAGCAGGTCGCAGGGCTTGAGGTGCCGCACCTGTTCCTCGAAGGAAGGCTCCTGCGCGCCGCGCAGCTCGTGCATCAGCACCCAGCGCCGCGACGAAGTGACCAGCACCTCGGTGGCGCCGGCATGGCGGTGGCGCCAGGAATCCTTGCCCGGATGGTCCACGTCGAAAGTATGGTGCGCGTGCTTGATCAGCGCGACGCGCAGCCCGCGCTTGACGAAGCGCGGGATGAGCTTTTCGATCAGGGTGGTCTTGCCGCTGCCCGACCAGCCGGCGAAGCCGAAAGTCTTCATGCGGGCAGCGATCCTACACCAGCACCATCTTGGTTCCGGCAATCGCCAGGACGACCGCGAGCACGCGGCGTATGACGGGATTGGCAAAGCGCCGGCTGCCGTACTCCGCCCCGAGCCAGCCGCCGATCAGCACGGCGCCGGCGAAAAACCAGATCGATGGCGGCAGCGCCGCTGTCCCGGCAACGAAACCCGCGGCGAGTCCAGCGGTCGAATTCACCAGGATGAAGGGCGCAGCCACCGCCGAAGTCTGCTTGGTTGCCGCCCAGCCGAGCATCAGCAGCAGCGGGCTGAGGAAAATGCCCCCGCCGACGCCCGTCAGCCCCGAGAGCAGGCCCAGCGCTGCGCCGATCGCGATCGCCAGCGGGATCGGCGGCTCGCGCACTGCCTGCATCTCCCCGCCGGCACGCCCGCTTCGCCACAACTGCCATGCGGCGTAAATGAGCACCAACCCCACCACGATCTTGTAGAGGTTTCCAGGCAAGGTGATCGCTCCGCCTAGGTAGGCAAACGGCACAGAGACCGCGGCAAATGGCCAGAACAGCCGCCAGCGGAAATGCCCGGCGCGCCAGAACTTGTACGCGGCGAGCGACGAAACCAGGATGTTCAGCGCCAGCGCGATCGGCCGCATCTCCGAGGGCGCGATGCCGGCGAGGGCCATGGCCGCGATGTAGGCCGAGGCGCCGCCGTGGCCGACGGAGGCGTAGACGAACGACGCCACCAGCATTCCGGAGGCGAGCAGCAGGAGGATCGTCTGGTCCACGATCCTCGTTGTATATCACAGAATATAACGGAGTCAGCCCTAGCGCAGGCGGCGGGTGAACCGCTTGAGGTCGGCGGCGATCGCCGCCGAGGCCTTGAGTTCCATGGCGCGGAACAACGCAGCCAGGCGCTTGCCGTAGGGGGTCACACGGGCCCCGCCGCCCCGCCGCCCGCCGACCGCCGTGGCAACCACGGGCTCCTTGTACGCGGCGTTGAGCGCCTCGACCAACTGCCAGGCGCGCCGGTAAGACATGCCCATGGCCCGCGCAGCGGACGAGATCGAGCCGGTCTGCGCGATGCGCTCGATCAACTCCGCCTTACCAGGCCCCATGGCCGGCCCACTGGTGCCGACCACGCGCAAGGTCAGGCCTCGATAGCGTGGCATCTCATCCTTTGGCGTTGGGGAAAAACAGTTGCTCGCCCCCGATCTTATAGCCGGCGATCGCCTTCTGCCCCTCAGGGGAGACGACCCAGTCGACAAACGTCTGACCCATCTCCTTCTTGACGTGCGCATGCTTCGCCGGGTTAACCAGCATCACTCCGTACTGGTTGAACAGGCGCTGGTCGCCTTCCACCGCGATCACCAAGTCGCCGCGATTCTTGAACGACAGCCACGTGCCGCGATCGGTGAGCGCGTAGGCGTTCATGCCGGACGCGGTATTCAGGGTCGGCCCCATGCCGGAGCCCGTATCCCGGTACCAGGAACCCTTCTCCTTGACGATGTCGATGCCTGCCGCTTTCCACAGCTGGAGCTCCGCGAAGTGCGTGCCGCTCTTGTCGCCGCGCGAGGCGAAGGGCGCCTGTGCCGCCTTGATTCTCTGCAGCGCGGCGACAATGTCCTTGCTGCCCGCGACCCTGGCGGGATCGGATTTCGGCCCGACCAGCACGAAGTCGTTGTACATCACCTCGAAGCGGCGCACGCCGTGGCCCTCGGCGACGAATTTTTCCTCCAGTTCCCGGGCGTGCACGAACACCACATCGGCGTCGCCGCGCCGTCCGATGTCGAGTGCCTGGCCGGTGCCGAGCGCGACCACGCGTACCTCGATCCCGGTCCTTGCCGTGAACTGCGGCAGCAGGTGCTTGAACAAGCCCGACTGTTCGGTGGAAGTGGTCGACGCGACCGTGATGAATCCCGCGATTGCCGCCGCAGCTAAGCCCAAGGCAACTCTCCCTTGACGAAAGCCACGGCCTCAGGCGAGGCCGGTTGCGGAAAGAAGCGCTCGATGGGCGCGCGCTCCGCAACGCGCCCCTGGTGCAGGAAGATCACTTCGTCGCCCAGCCGCCGCGCCTGGCCCAGGCTGTGCGTGGACATGACGATCTTGGTGCCCGCGGCGTCGAAGGCCTTGATGATGGTCTCGATCTCGCGCGTCGCCCCCGGGTCGAGGTTGGCGGTCGGCTCGTCCAGGAACAGGACTTCAGGATGCAGCGCCCACGCCCGCGCCAGCGCGAGGCGCTGCTGCTCTCCGCCGGAGAGCACGCGCGCGGGGCGCTGCGCGAACTGGCGCAGGCCGACTTCCTCCAGCGCCTCGGTGGCAAGCCGCCCGCGCTCCGCCGCCGACACGCCGGCAACCTTCAGCGCATAGTCGACGTTGGCGTAGGCCGAGCGGCGCAGCATCACCGGGCGCTGGAACACCATCGCCTGGCGCCGCCGCGCGCCCTCCCCGCTCCACGCAACCCGCCCGGCACTCGGCTGCAGCAGCCCGTGCATCAGGCGCATCAGCACGCTCTTTCCCGCGCCGTTGGCGCCGAGGATGATGGTGCTGGGTCCCGCATCGAGCGCGAGGCTCACGCGCTCGATGATGGGCCGGCCGCCGGCGGCGAACGACACCTCTTCCAGGCGCAGCGGCAGGATGGCACTCATCCGACCCTCCGCTGCGCCACTACCTTGATCAAGTGCGCGGCGGCATTGAGCGCCAGCACGATGCCGATGAGGACGATGCCCAGACCGAGGGCGAGCGGCAGGTCGCCCTTCGAGGTCTCCAGCGCGATGGTGGTGGTCATCACACGCGTCACGCCGTCGATGTTGCCGCCGACGATCATCACCGCGCCCACCTCGGCACAAGCGCGCCCCAGTCCTGCCAGCACCGCCGTGAGCAGCGAAAAGCGGATGTCCCAAAGAACGGTGAGCGCGCCGTGCAGTCCATCGACGCCGAGCGAGCGCAGTTGCTCCTCGTACTCGCGCCAGGCGTCCTCGACGGACTGTCGGGCCAGCGCGGCGATGATCGGCAGCACCAGCACGGTCTGCGCGAGGACCATCGCCTGCGGTGTGAACAGCAAGCCCAGTTCGCCGAGCGGCCCGGCGCGCGACAACAGCAGGTAGATGAACAGGCCCACCACCACCGGCGGCAGCCCCATCAGCGCGTTCAGCACCACGATCACCGCCTGGCGCCCGCGAAAGCGACCGACCGCGATGGCCGCGCCGAGCGGCAGCCCCAGCAGCGTGGCGAGGGCGACCGCCGACAGGCTCACCGCCAGGCTCAGCCCGACGATTTCCCACAGGCGCAGGTCGAGCGTGGCCACCAGCCGCAGGCCGGAAAGGGTCGCGTCAAGCATGACGCTTATGCATCTAGTTGCATGCCGATTGCTGGCATCGACTTTACCTTGACAAGCGCGGCGGTGCCCGCGCATAGTTCGCGCCGCGGGGAATCGCAGACTCCCCTCCGAAGACGCCCTCGCGTCCAAGCTCTGCCTTCTCCCAAGGAGAGCACCATGGACGCGAGCACCAGCCCCGCCGCATTGCGGCAATCCCTAAGCTCCAGCCAGCCCCCGCTCGTCATCGACGTGCGGAAGAATCCCGCTTTCCTCGGCGCGCCCGACATGATCCGCGGCGCGCTGCGCCGCGACCCGCTACGCGTCGCGGACTGGGGCGCAACCCTGCCCCCCGCCGCCAGCGTAGTGGTGTACTGCGTGCACGGCCGTGAGGTGAGCCAGAGCGCGGCGCAGGCGCTGCGCGGCGCGGGCATCAACGCGAGCTACCTTGATGGCGGCATCGAGCACTGGGACGGCGAGCGAGAGCACAAGCCGGCGGGTGCTTCGACACGCTGGGTAACACGCGAGCGCCCGAAAATCGACCGCATCGCCTGCCCCTGGCTGGTGAAGCGCTTCGTGGATCCGGAGGCGGAGTTTCTGTATGTACCGGCGGCGGATGTGCGGCGCATCGCCGCTGAACGCGACGCCGAGCCCTACGACATCCCCGATGTGAGGTTCTCGCACGAAGGCGACCGTTGCAGTTTCGACGCTTTCCTCAAAGCCTACCGGCTCACCGATCCGGCACTCGATGAACTGGCCGTGATCGTGCGCGGCGCCGATACCGGGCGCCTGGACCTCGCGCCGCAGGCAGCCGGTCTCGCCGCAATCTCGCTCGGCCTGTCGCGCCTGTACAAGGACGACCACCAGATGCTCGAGCACGGCATGGTGA
>JANNTQ010000187.1:0-12427 GCA_031394435.1 Betaproteobacteria bacterium | reverse complement strand
CGGTTGTTCGGGCAGTCCAGGCCGAACTCGAAGCCGCTCGGGTAGCCGGCCTCGGCGAGCAGCTTCCTCGCTCCCTCGGCGTCCACCGGCGACACCTTGTCGATGTCGGGGTTGTGGCCGTGCACCCCGGGCGCGACCATGATCGCCGCCGGGATCGACAGGCCGCGCATGGTGACGCGCTTGATCGCCTCGCGGTCCACTGCGAGGTTCAGCGCCTTGCGCACGCGGAGGTCCTTGAACGGGTTCTTGCCCTTGACGTTGGAGTACAGCAGTTCTTCGTTGTGCTGGTCAAGGCCGATGAAGATGGTGCGCACCTCGTGGCCGTCGAGCACCTTGAGCTTGGGATCGTTGCGCAGGCGCGCCACGTCCTGCGTGGGCAAGTCGGTGACGATGTCCACGTCGCCGGCAAGCAGCGCCGCGACGCGCGTGGCATCCGCTCTGATCGGCGTGTAGATCACCTCGGTGACGTTGCCGTCGAGCTTGCCCCACCAGTTGGGGTTGGCTTGCATCACGATGCGCTTGTCGGGCTCCCACAGCTTCACCAGGTAGGGGCCGGTGCCGTTGGTGTTGCGCGAGGCGTAGGACTCCTCTTTCGCCACGTAGTTCTGCACGTTCTCCGATTTGTTCTTCGCCGCCCAGGCACGGCTCATGATGCGGAAGTCGACCAGGTTGCGCAGCAGGATCGGGCTCGGGCCGGCAAGGATCATGTCGACCGTGTAGTCGTCGATCTTGCGCACTTCCTTCACGCCGGCAACGTAGATCTGCATGGTGCCCTGCGGCTGCAGGATGCGGCCGTAGGAGAACACCACGTCGTCGGCGGTGAACGGCGTGCCGTCGTGGAACTTGATGTCCCTGCGCAGGTTGAAGCGGTACTGCGTGGGCGAGATCAGCTGCCAGCTTGTCGCCAGGCAGGGCTCGACCGCGAAGTCCTTGGTGTAGCGCACCAGGCCTTCGTAGGTGTGCTGCATGATGCCGTTGGTGGTGGCGTGATTCTGCGAATGCGGATCGAGCGTCAGGATGTCGTTCTGCGCCCCCCACTTCAGCGTGGTGGCCAGGGTCGTCGCGGAGAATGCGAGCAGCGCCGCGGCCAGCAGTGTCTTGAGTTTCATTGCGTCTTTCCCCCTCTATTTAAGTGGCAGCGATTCCTCGGCCAGCGCGGCCAGGTAGCCGGCGCCGAGCGGAATCACCTCGTCGTTGAAATCGTAGGTCGGATTATGCAGGAAGCAGCCGCCCTGGGGGCCGCCCTGGCCGAGGAACACGTAGGCGCCGGGCTTGGCCTGCAGCATGTAGGAGAAGTCTTCTCCCCCCATGGTGGGTTCGCCGTCGGTGACCACGTTGCCCTTGCCGAATACCTTCTCGCCGACCTGCGCCGCGAACAGGGCTTCCTTCTCCGTATTGACAGTGGCAGGGTATCCGCGCCGGTACTCCACCTCGGCGCTCGCGCCCAGGCCCTGCGCCACGGAAGTCGCGACCTCCTTAATGCGCTTTTCGGCCAGCTCGCGCATTTGCGCGCTGAATGTGCGCACCGTGCCGATCAGCTCCACGTGCCCCGGGATGACGTTGAAGGCGCCGACCTGGCTGGTCTGCATCGAGCACACAGAGACGACGAGGGCGTCGATCGGGTTGGCGTTGCGGCTGGCGATGGTCTGCAGCGCAGTGATGATGTGCGCGGTCGCCACCACCGGATCGGCCGCCAGGTGCGGCAGCGCGGCGTGGCCGCCTCGGCCGCGCACCTTGATCTTGATCTCGTCGGTTGCCGCCATCATCGCGCCGGGTCGCACCGCCATCTTGCCCGCCGGCAGCCCGGGCCAGTTGTGCAGCGCATAAACGGCGTCCATCGGGAATTTCTTGAACAAGCCTTCCTCCACCATCACGCGGCCGCCGCCACCACCTTCCTCGGCCGGCTGGAAGATGAGGTTTACGGTGCCGTCGAAATCGCGCGTTTGCGCGAGGTAGCGCGCCGCGCCGAGCAGCATGGTGGTGTGGCCGTCGTGGCCGCAGGCGTGCATGCGGCCGGCGACCTTCGACTTGTGCGGCACCTCGCCGGTCTCATGCATCGGCAGGCAGTCCATGTCGGCGCGCAGGCCGATGGCCCGCCCGCCGGAATCTTTTTTGCCCTTGATCACGCCGACCACGCCGGTCTTGGCGAGGCCGCGGTGCACCTCGATGCCCCATTCGCCGAGCTTGTCGGCGACCAGTTGCGAGGTGCGTGTCTCCTCGAAGCCGAGCTCGGGATTGGCATGGATGTCGCGGCGGATGTGGATCAGCTCCGCGTGGAACAGGCGCAGCATTTCGAGCGCGTCGTTTTTCATGGTTTCCTCAGTGCGCCGCGGTCGTGCGGTCGATCCGCAGGCGCGGATCGACCGCGTAATAGAGCAGGTCCACGACCAGGTTGATGACGACGAAGAATAGCGCAATCAGGCACAGGTAGGCAGCCATCACCGGCACGTCCGCGAAACCCACGGCCTGGATGAACAGCAGCCCCATGCCGGGCCACTGGAACACCGTCTCGGTGATGATGGCGAAGGCGATGACCGCGCCGAGCTGCAGCCCGGTGATGGTGATCACCGGCACCAGCGTGTTCTTCAGCGCGTGCCCGAAGTGCACCGCGCGGTCGGTGAGGCCGCGCGCGCGCGCGAACTTGATGTAGTCGGTGCGCAGCACTTCGAGCATCTCCGAGCGCACCAGGCGCTGGATCAGGGTCATCTGGAACAGGCCCAGCGTGATCGAGGGCAGGATCAGGGACTTGATCCCGCTCCAGGTGAGGAACCCCGTGCTCCACCAGCCGATGGCCACTGTGTCGCCGCGCCCGAAGGACGGCAGCCAGCCAAGCAGCACCGCGAAGACCAGGATCAGCAGGATGCCGATGAGGAACGTCGGCAGCGACACGCCGACCAGCGAAACCGCGAGCAGGAACTGCGTCAGCCAGGTATTTCGTCGCAGCGCGGTGTACACGCCCATCGCCACCCCGGCCAGCAGCGCCAGCGAGGCGGCGACGAACGACAGTTCGAGAGTGGCCGGCAGGCGCTCGACGAACAGCCTCGAGACCGGCTGCACCTGGCGCAGCGATAGGCCGAACTCGCCCTGCAGCGCGCGGCCGACGAACTTCGCGTACTGCACGTAGAACGGCTGGTCCAGGCCGAGCAGCTTGGTGACGCGCTCGCGGTCCTCCGGCGTCGTGTCCTGCCCGAGCATGAACAGCACCGGGTCGCCGACGAAACGGAACAACGAGAAGGCGATGAAGCCCACCGTCAACATGACGAGGACCGCTTGCCCGAGACGGCGCAGGATGAAGGCGAGCATGGGAAACGTCGACAGGGCGATCATACAATGCCGCATGCAGGTTTTCGCCTCCCGGCTCGCCGCCTGGCAGCGCCGCCACGGGCGCCACGGACTGCCTTGGCAGGGCACGCGCGACCCCTACCGCATCTGGCTGGCCGAGGTGATGCTGCAGCAGACGCAGGTGGCGGCGGTGATCCCCTACTACGAGCGGTTCCTCGCGCGTTTCCCCGGCGTCGGGGCGCTGGCGGCTGCGCCGCAGGAGGACGTGTTGCGCTTGTGGAGCGGCCTCGGCTACTACGCGCGCGGCCGCCACCTGCACACGGCGGCGCAGACCATCGCGGCGCAGGGGATATTCCCGCGCACGGTGCAGGGCATTCGGGCCTTGCCCGGGGTCGGCCGCTCTACCGCGGCGGCGATCGCGGTGTTCGCCTTCGGCCGTCGCGCCGCGATCCTGGACGGCAACGCCAGGCGCGTCCTGGCGCGCTGTTTCGGCGTCGAAGGCGAGAAGCGCCAGTGGGACCTGGCTGAACGCTTGCTGCCCGCACGCGGCATTCGGACCTATACCCAGGCGCTGATGGATTTGGGCGCCACCGTGTGCACGCGCGCGAAGCCCGCTTGCGAGCGCTGCCCAGTGGCCGCGCGTTGCGTGGCGCGCCGCGAGGGCCGCATTCACGAACTGCCCGGGCGGCGTGCGCGACCGCCACTGCCGCTGCGGCAGGCGACCTGGTATGTTTTTGTGCACCGCGGACAGGTGCTGCTCGAGCGCAGACCCGGCAGCGGGCTCTGGGGCGGCCTGTGGACGTTTCCGGAAACTTGCCTCCCCGGCGCGGCGAAGCCGCGCCGCTTGCCGCCGGTCGAGCACGGCTTCACGCATTTCCGGCTGCGCGCGCAACCCCTGCTCTATATGGTCCGCAAGGTGACGCCGGGCGCGGAAGCGCCGGGGCGCATGTGGTTGGATGTCGCCGACGCCATGGGTGCCGCGATCCCCACGCCGGTGCGCGCCGTGCTGAAGGACCTACTGGCCGCTTGAGCTGATCAGCCGGCGGAGGATCTCGAGCCGGTCGCGCGCGTCGTCCATTTCGAGCAATCGTTGCTTGCTGGCGTGCGATAGCGGCAGCAGTTCGGCCAGGCGGGCGCTCACCCAGGTGCTGGATTCATAGCGCGGCGGCAGCTCGACCAGGCCCGCCGGCGCGGCGTCGACGATCTTGCGCAGCACGCGCGCGCAAAGGTCCGACTGCGGATCGAGCGGCGCGCCGCTCTCCTCGCCGAGCAGTTCGGCGCTGGCCAGCGCCAGGCCGTCGGCTTGCACGCGGCGGCTGCGGATGCGAAAGCGCCGCTCGCCGCGCGCCACTACCTGCAGCAGGCCGAGCTGCGGCATGTCCCATTCGACGATGCGCGCCGTGCAGCCCAGGTTTTCCGGCACGGCCGGCTCGCCGACTTCGGCGCCCTCGCGGATCAGGCACACGCCGAACGGCGTGCCGTCGCGCAGGCAGGCCTTGGCCATGTCCATGTAGCGCTGCTCGAAGATGCGCAGCGGCAGCCGGCCGCCGGGGAACAGCACGGTCTGCAGCGGGAATAGCGGGATTTCCCCCGTTTCGCCGGCGCTCACGAGCCGTTTACTCTCGAGCCAGGCGGCGGTGGCGCACCAGCACGCGCCATTCGCCGGCAAATGCGGCGGCGAGTTTTTCCGCCACGTACACCGAGCGGTGGCGGCCGCCGGTGCAGCCGATGGCGACGGTCAGGTAGCTGCGGTTGTCCTTCACCACTTCCGGCAGCCAACGCGCGAGAAAGGCGCGCACATCCTCGCGCAGGCGCTGCACCTGCTCCTGGCCGTCGAGATAGGCGATCACCGCCGCGTCGCGGCCGGTGAGCGGACGCAGCGCCGGGTCGTAGTGCGGGTTGGGCAGCATGCGCACGTCGATCACCCAGTCGGCGTCGAGCGGGATGCCGTCGCGGAAGGCGAAGGACTCGAACAGGACCGTCAACGAGCCGCCGCCCAGGCCGAGCATGTCGCGAATCCAGTTGCGCAGCACCTTGGGCTGCAGCTCGCTGGTGTCGATGCGGTGGCCGAGCTCGGCGACGCTGCCGAGCAAGGTGCGCTCGCGCTCGATCGCTTCAGCGAGTGTGAGTCCCTCGACAGTGAGCGGGTGGCGGCGGCGCGTCTCGGAAAAACGCCGCATCAACGTCTGCGGGTTGGCCTCGAGGAACAGCACGCGGCAATCCGCGCCGCCGGACTTCAGGCGCGCCACGCCTTCGGGCAGCGCGGCGAGCGCCGCGCTGCGCGCGTCCACGCTCACTGCGACGCGCTCGTGGCCGGCGTCGGCGAGGAAGCCGACCACGTCCATCAGCAGCGTGGCCGGCAGGTTGTCGACGCAGTAGTAACCGCCGTCCTCCAGCACGTCGAGCGCGATGCTCTTGCCGGCGCCCGACAGACCGCTGACGAGGATCAGCTGCAACGCCGCCGCTCAGTCGCCCGCATCCATGGCACGTTTTTGCCGCGCCATGAACTCCGCGCTTGAATTGATTCCCCTGATCTGCAGGATGTAGTTGCGCACCGCCGCTTCGAGCAGCACGGCGAGATTGCGGCCGGCGGCCACCGGGATCACCACCTTGCGCACGGTGACGCCGAGGATCTCTTCCGACTGCTCGGCGAGCGGCAACCGCTCGGTGAGGTCGCGGTTGCCCGCTTTGGCCGGTTTCTCCAGTTGCGCGATCAGCTTCAGCTTCATCTTGGGACGCACCGCGGTCTCGCCGAAGATCGTGCGCACGTCGAGCAGGCCCAAGCCGCGCACCTCGAGAAAATCCTTCAGCACCGGCGGGCAGCGGCCCTCCAGCGTGTTGGCGGCGAGCCGTGATATTTCCACCACGTCGTCCGCCACCAGGCCGTGGCCGCGGCTGATCAGCTCCAGCCCCAGCTCGCTCTTGCCCACGCCCGAATCGCCGGTGATCAACACACCCAGGCCCAGCACGTCCATCAGAACTCCGTGCCGCTCTGTGCGCTCGGCGAGCGCCTTGGCGAGATAGCGCGAGAGTTTTTCGATGACGCGCGCGGCAGGCAGCGGCGTGGTGAACAGCGGCGTCTTGCTGCGCGCCGCGCCGTCGAGCAGCGCCTGCGGCGCCGCCACGCCATCGGCGATGATGAGCGCGGCCGGCGGCGCGGCGAACAGGCGCTCGGCGAGGCCGGGCAGGCTGCCCGCCTCGTAGGCGCCGATTACCTGGATGCTGTTGGGGTGGGTGAGGTTGAGGTGGCCGACCAGTGCGGCCGAGGCGGCCGCTTCGCGGCGCACGACCGTGCTGCCGTCGCGTCCCGCCACCCACGCGAGCGCTAGGGCGTCGCGGTTGTCCTCATGCAACTGCGTGACGTTGACCTGCAGCATCTGGCTGCCATGCGGCGATCAGCTGGTGCAGGCTGCCGGGGTCCGGCGCGGCCGTCATGGCCTCGCGTAGCGCGCGGTCGCTGAACATCTGCGCCAGTTCCGACAGGATCTGCAGGTGTTTCTCGGTCGCCTGTTCCGGCACCAGCAGAACGAAAAGGAGGTTCACCGCTTTGCCGTCCGGGGCGTCGAAGGGCACCGGCTGGGCGAGGCGCACGAAGGCGCCAAGGGCGTCCTTCAGGCTCTTGATGCGTCCGTGCGGAATGGCCACGCCCTGGCCCAGGCCAGTGGAGCCCAGCCGCTCGCGCGCGAACAGGCTGTCGAACACGAGGCTGCGACCGATGCCGTGGTGGTTCTCGAACAGCAGCCCGACCTGCTCGAACAGGCGCTTCTTGCTCGACGCCGGGAGGTCGAGCAGGACATTGGCTGGCGGCAGGAGCTTCGCAACGAGACTCATGATCCGGCGCCGCAGGAGCGGCGTTGAGGGCGCGGATTATAGCCCAAGGCGCGGCTCGCCGCCGGGGACCGAGCTGGCGGTCAAACTTTGTCAGCGCGCGGGCGCGTCTCGCTGTGCTTGCCCTTGTACTTTTGCACCTGGCGGTCGAGTTTATCGACCAGCAGGTCGATGGCGGCGTACAGGTCCTGCTCCTCGCAGGCGCAGTGGATATCCTTGCCGCGCAGGTGCAGGGTGACCTCGGCCTTCTGCCGCAGCTTGTCCACCGACAGGATCACGTGCGCGTCGATCAGGTGGTCGAAGTGGCGCTTGATGCGCTCCAGCTTGCTCTGCACGTAGCCGCGCATGGCGGGAGTGACTTCCAGGTGGTGGCCGCTGACGCTCAAGTTCATCGAGGTCTCCTCTACAGGCTCTTGCGTTGACTGACCGGCGGGATGTGCAAAGATTCCCGGTATTTCGCGATGGTACGCCGCGCCACCACGATCCCCTGCTGGCCGAGGATCTGCGCGATGCGCGCGTCCGACAGCGGGCTGCTCGTGTTCTCGGCGGCCACCAGCTGCTTGATCAGCGCGCGGATCGCGGTGGAGGAGGCGGCGCCGCCGGTGTCGGTGGCGACGTGGCTGCCGAAGAAATACTTCAACTCGAAGCTGCCGCGCGGCGTGGCCATGAATTTCTGCGTGGTGACGCGCGAGATGGTGCTCTCGTGCAGGCCGAGCGTCTCGGCGATCTCGCGCAGCACCAGCGGACGCATCGCCACTTCGCCGTGCTCGAAGAAATGGCGCTGCCGATCGACGATCGCCTGCGACACGCGCAGGATGGTGTCGAAGCGCTGCTGCACGTTCTTGATCATCCAGCGCGCCTCCTGCAACTGCGAGGCGAGCGCGTTGGAACTGCTGCGCGTGCTGCCGGCAAGGTCGGCGTAAAGCCGGTTGATGCGCAGGCGCGGCATCGCTTCGGGGTTGAGGCTCGCGCGCCAGACGCTCTTCACCTTGCGCACGATCACGTCCGGGATCATGTAGCGCGTCTCTACGCGCGCGAAGGCGGCGCCGGGATGCGGGTTGAGGCTCTGGATCAGCTTCTGCGCCGCGCGCAGTTCCTCCTCCTGCGCGCCAGTCAGGCTGCGCAGGCGCGCGTAATCACGGCTGGCCAGCAACTGCAGGTGCTTGCTGGCGATTTCCATGGCGAGCGCGCAGGCCGGGTGCTCGCGCAGCGCGGCGCCGGCGCGCAACTGCAGCACCAGGCACTCCCCGGGTGCGCGCGCGCCCACGCCGGCGGGCTCCATGTTTTGCAGATGGCGCAGCGCGATGCCCAGCTCCTCGATGTCCACCTCCGCCTCGGCGGAAAACAGGGCGGCGATCTCCTCCAGCGGCTGCGTCAGGTAGCCGTCGTCGTCCAGCACGTCGATCAGCATGGCCACCAGCGCGCGATCGCGCTCGCCGATGCCGGTGAGCGTGAGTTGCTGGTTGAGGTGCTCGCGCAGCGTCGGCGTATCGGGCGCGGCAAGCGCCCGTTCGCCTTCGTCCTCGTCGTCACTGCCGCGCGCGGGCGCGGCGAATTCGAGCAGCCAGTCCTCGCGCCGCTGCTCGGCGGGAGGCTCATCCGCAGGCGGCGCGCTCTGCTCGGGCGCGCCGTGCTGGGACTCGCGCGGCGCAGTGAACGCGGCCTGCGCGTCGCCCTCGATGTCCTCGCGCTCGAGGATCGGGTTCTCCATCAGCATGCGCTCGATCTCCTGGTTCAGCTCGACGGTGGAGAGCTGCAGCAGGCGGATGGATTGCTGCAACTGCGGCGTCAGCGTGAGGTGCTGCGAAAGCCGGAATTGCAGGGTGGGTTTCATTGCAAGCGGGTACTGCGGGCTGGCTGCGCCTACATGCGGAAGTGCTCGCCCAGGTAGACGCGGCGAACATTGTCATTATAGACGATCTCCTCGGGGTGGCCGGAGGCCAGCACCGCACCCTCGTTGATGATATAGGCGCGGTCGCAGATGCCCAGCGTCTCGCGCACGTTGTGGTCGGTGATCAGCACGCCGATGGCGCGCTCCTTGAGGAAGCGGATGATGCGTTGGATGTCGAGCACCGCGATCGGGTCGACGCCGGCGAAGGGTTCGTCGAGCAGGATGAAGGCGGGGCGCGTGCCGAGCGCGCGCGCGATCTCCAGGCGCCGGCGCTCGCCGCCCGAGAGCGACAGTGCGGCGTGCTTGCGCAGGTGTGCGATGTTGAGGTCCTTCAGCAGTTCCTGCAGGCGCGTCTCGATCTCGATGCGCGTCAGGCCTTGCAGCTCGAGTACTGCCTGCACGTTCTCCTCCACCGTCAGCTTGCGGAAGGTCGAGTTCTCCTGCGGCAGGTAGGAGATGCCCAGGCGCGCGCGCGCGTGGATCGGCAGGTGGGTGAGTTCGCGCCCGTCGAGGTGGATGCGGCCGGAGTCCGCGGCGATCAGCCCGACGATCATGTAGAAGCAGGTGGTCTTGCCGGCGCCGTTGGGGCCGAGCAGACCGACCACTTCACCGCTCGACACCTCGAGTGAAACGTCCTGTACCACTGCGCGCGATTTGTAGCGCTTGCGCAGGCGTTCGGCGCGCAGCAGGCTCATGGCTTGGCGGCGGGTTTTTTCGGCTGAATCACCGCGCGCACGCGCTCGCCGGGGGCCGCGGCGGGGGCGCCCTTGGCGCTGCTGACCGAGAAGAACTCGGAGCGCTGGTCGAACAGGATGTAACTGCCGCGCACCTCGTCCTGGTCGCGCGTGATGCGTGCGTTGTCGTGCAACTCGATGCGCTCGTTCTTCTCGTCGATTTCGACGCGCAGTGCCTCGCCCTCGATCCACACGCCCTCCTGGCCGCCCGTCGCGTCGCCCTTCTGGCGGAAGTGCACCGGCGCGCCGCTGGCGCTGGCGAACTGGAAGCCGTCGGCGTCCTGGCGCAGCACGATGCGCTCGGCGCGCACGCTGATGGTGCCCTTGATGAAGACCACGTTGCCCTCGAAGATGCTGATGCGGCGCGCCTCGTCCGAGGTCATGCGATTCGCTTCGACTTTGGTCGGTTTCTCCCGATCGGCCTTTTCCGCCTTGGCGGAAAGGGCCGATATCAGCAAAGCCAAAATCGCGAGGACGTGGGCCGGTCGCAGGGTCATTTCACTTTCGCCTCGAACGTGCCACGCACCTGCGAGTGCAGCTCGAGCTGACCGCTCAGGTTGTTGTACTCCATGCCGCGCGCGACGATCGAGCGTCTCTGGTCGGTGATCGACACCTCGCGGTCGCTGCGCACCAGCGAGCGTGCGCTGATCAGGTGCAGAAAATTGCTGCGCAGCTCGCTGCCGGTGTGCCCGGCGGAGCTGTCGCGCAACATGAGGACGTTGTCGTACAGGAGCATCTCGCTGCCGTCTTGCGACAGCGTGCCGCGCTCGCCGGACAAGGTCAGGCGCGGCTCACCCGGCTTGGTCTGCACGGCGCGCGGTGCGAGCAGTTCGGTTGAATCGTCGTCGGGGAAATGCAGCATCTTTGCCGCCGACAAAGTGGACACCGGCGCTCCCTCGCGGCTGTACTCGACCAGCGCGAAACCCTCGATCGCGTAGTCCGGGTCGTGGCGGCGCGGCGCCTGCGCTTGAGGCTCCACGCGCACCAGGCGCTCGAGCCAGAAAGTGAGCAGCGCGAGGGTCAGCATCAGCAGCAGCGGGAACAGGCGCGCGGAGGAGGGCTTCACGCCAAGTACCTGGCCAGCACGCTTGCCATCCTGTCCTGGGAGCGCAGCAGGTAATCGCAGACTTCGCGCGCTGCCCCGCCGCCCGCCGGCGCGCTGGCGACATAGTGCGCGCCGCGCAGCACGCTGTCGTGGGCTTCGCGCGGGGCGCAGGCAAAGCCGCAGCGCGCCAGCACCGGCAGGTCCGGCAGGTCGTCGCCCATGTAGCCGGCCTCGCGCGGCTCGAGGCCGAGACGCGCGAGCAGCGCGTCGAAGGCCGCAAGTTTGTCCTCGATGCCCTGCAGCACGTGCGCGACGCCGAGTTCGGCGGCGCGCAGAGCCACCGCAGGCGAGCTGCGCCCGGACAATATCCCGGCGGCGATGCCGCTCTGCTGCAGCAGCTTGACGCCGTGCCCGTCGCGGCTGTGGAAGGCCTTGCACAGCTCGCCCTGCGGCCCGTACCACAGCCGGCCGTCGGTGAGCACGCCGTCGACGTCGAACACCATCAACCGCACGCGGCGCGCACGCTCCAGCGCATCGGAAGATCGCTCCGCCATGCCTGCGCTCACACCACCTTGGCGCGGAACAGGTCGTGCATGTTCAGAGCGCCGACCAGCTGCCCGGACTTGTTCACCACCAGCATCTGGTTGACGCGATGCCGCTCCATCAGCTCGACGGCCTCGACCGCCAGCGCTTGCGGGCCGATGGTATGCGGCTTGCGCGTCATCGCCTGCGAAATGCGCGTGATCTGCCTTGCCTTGGCCGGGCTGCGCAGCACGCGGCGCAGATCGCCGTCGGTGAAGATCCCCCGCACCCGGCGGCGAGCGTCCACGATCGCCGTCATGCCGAGGCCGCCGCGCGTCATCTCCGCGAGGGCGCCGTCGAAAGAGGCATTCTCGCGCACCGCCGGTATTTCCCGCTCGCGGCGCATGACGTCGGCGACGTGCTTCAGCGCCTGCTGATGCAGCGAGCCGCGCGGATGGGAACGCGCGAAGTCCGCCTTGGTGAAACCTCGCGCGTCGAGCAGCGCGACCGCCAGCGCGTCGCCGAGCGCCAGCGCCGCAGTGGTGCTTGCGGTCGGCGCAAGATCGAGCGGGCAGGCCTCCCTCTTCACGCCCGCGTCGAGATGCACATTGGCCTCGCGCGCCAGCGGCGACGCGGCGTTGCCGGTGATCGCAATCAGCTTGGCGCCCCGGCGCTTCACCAGGGGCACGATGCTGAGCAGCTCGTCGCTCTTGCCCGAATGCGAGATGGCGATGAATACGTCGTCACGCAGCACCATGCCCAGGTCGCCGTGGCTCGCTTCGGCGGGATGCACGAAGTGCGCGGGGGTGCCGGTGCTCGCCATGGTCGAGGCGATCTTGCGCGCGATGTGGCCGGACTTGCCGATGCCGCTCACCACGACGCGGCCGCGGCAAGCAAGGATCAGCGAGAGCGCATCGAGGAAGCGCTTGTCGAGCCGCGCGCCGAGCGCGCGCACTGCGTCCGCTTCGATGCTGAGCACTTCGCGCGCCAGCGACAGCGCCCTGTTCGATGCGCGCGGCGCATTCATTCTCGCCAGTAACCTGCAGCGCTTATCATAGGGCTGCAAGTATAACTTAGGGGTATTGCGCTCTTCAGTGGACACCGCCGGCCTCTCGCTGCAACCGG
>JANNTQ010000117.1:0-8055 GCA_031394435.1 Betaproteobacteria bacterium | reverse complement strand
TCCTGAGATCACGGCGCATTTCTATCCGGGCGCCGGCCACGGCTTCAATTGCGACCAGCGCGGTTCGTACCACGCCGAGAGCGCGAAACTCGCGCGCCAGCGCACGGTCGAGTTCTTCCGCAAGCACATCGGTTGACCGTGGCCACCGCCAATCGCCAATACCGCCTTGCCGCCCGCCCGGCAGGGCTGCCGAAGAACAGCGATTGGAAACTCACCACGGAGAACGTGGCGCAGCCGGCTGATGGACAGGTGCTGGTCAAAGTGCTGCAACTCTCGCTCGACCCGGCGATGCGCGGCTGGATGAACGAGGGCCGCAGCTACGTGCCGCCCGTGGGCATCGGCGAAGTGATGCGTGCCGGCGGCGTGGGCAAGGTGGTCGCATCGAAGAACCCGAAGTTCGCGCCCGGTGACCATGTCGCCGGCGGCTTTGGCGTGCAGGAGTACAGCCTTTCCGACGACAAAGGCGTCGCGAAAATCGACTTGCGCCTGGGGACACTTCCGCAGTGGCTGAACGTGCTCGGCATGCCCGGCATGACCGGGTACTTCGGCCTGCTCGAAGTCGGCCAGGCCAAGGCCGGCGACACGGTGGTGGTGTCGGGCGCCGCCGGCGCAGTCGGGCAGACCGTCGGGCAGGTGGCGAAGATTAAGGGCTGCCGCGCGGTCGGTATCGCAGGCGGCAAGGCGAAGTGCGACTTTGCGGTGAACGAGCTGCATTACGACGCCTGCATCGACTACAAAGGTGAAAACGTAAAGGACGGGCTGAAGCAGCATTGCCCGAAGGGCGTCGATGTCTTCTTCGACAATGTCGGCGGCGAGATCCTCGACACGGTGCTCACGCGCATCAACCGCGGCGCGCGCATCGTCATCTGCGGCGCGATCTCGCAGTACAACAACACAGCCCCGGTGAAGGGGCCGAGCAATTACCTCTCGCTGCTGGTCAACCGCGCGCGCATGCAGGGCATGGTGGTGTTCGACTACGCCGACCGCTACGCGCTTGCGGTGACGGACATCGCACAGTGGATGCGCGAAGGGAAGTTCGTTTCCCGGGAAGACGTGGTGCCGGGAATCGAGAATTTTCCCGAGACGCTGAACAAGCTGTTCAGTGGGGAGAATTTCGGCAAGCTGGTGCTGAAAGTCGCAGACGAGTAGCGAAAAAGGGGTCTGACCCTATTTTTACCTCGTCAACGACTGGCCCGGCCTTACGCGTGTGAACGCCACCGGCACCTTGCCGATCGTGATCCTGCCTTCGCTGAAGCGTGATCGGGTATACCAGGAGCCGTCCAGGGGCCCGCTCTCTGGGAAATCCTCGCGGAAATGCGCGCCCCGCGAGTCCTCGCGCGCGAGCGCGGCCTGCGCGATCACCTGGCTGGTGGCCACCAGGCTCTTCAGGTTCAGCCAGTCGTGCCAGGTGAGGTTGAAGGTGCGGTTGGTATCCGCAATGCCGGTCGCGGCTAGCTCGTCCTCGATCACGTTCAATTCCGACAAGGCTGTTTCCAGCCCGGCGCGGTCGCGGATCACCCCGACTTTCTCCCACATCACCTCGAAGAGCCGCTCGCGCAGAGGTTCCAGGGAGCCATGCGAGCCCGCGGTCTTCGGCTCGCAACGCGCCACCCCCGCCGCGATCGCCGCCTGGTCCGGCTCGCGCAGCGCGCCTTCCTTCTTCACCCACGCGGCCATCGTCTCGCCCGCCACGCCACCGAACACGGTGGAGTTGGCAACACCGTTGCCGCCCAGGCGGTTGGCGCCGTGCACCCCGCCCGCGTCCTCACCGGCGACGAACAGGCCCGGCAATTCCGTGGTGCAGTCGAGCTTGAACTCCACGCCGCCCATCATGTAGTGCGCCGTGGGGACGACCTCGACCAATCCACCCGCCAGGTCGAATCCGCAATCCGCGCAGCGCTCGACCATCCCCTTGAAATCCTTCGCCACCTTCTGCGGCCCGAGGTGCGCCATCGAAATGTACAGGCCGCCGTTCGGGCTCACGCTGCCCTTGCGCATCTCGGTGACCATCGCGCGCGAGACGAAATCGCGCGTCGCGCGCTCGGCGTGCGGATCGTACTTAGGCATGAAGCGCTCTTTCGCGCCGTTCAGTAGATAGCCGCCCGCGCCGCGCAGGCCCTCTTCCAGCACCGTGCCGGTCATGCGCGTATGCGGCCCGGCGAGCAGGCCCGTGGGATGAAACTGCACCATCTCCATGTCGCGCAAAGGCAGCCCCGCGCGCAGCGCCATGGCAAGTCCGTCGCAGCTCTTGTCGCCCGAAGGCGTGTGGTAGCGGTACATGGTCGGCCCGCCGCCGGTGGCGAGCAGCACCGCCTTTGCGCGCACGAACACGTACTCGCCGGTATGCATGTCGATCATGAGAACGCCGGCAAGCGTGGAACCGTCGCGCGTCTTGACCAGTTCGACCGCGCGATGCTCCTCCAGCCGGTGGATCTTCCTCGCCCACACCTGCTCCGCGAGGCGATTCATGATCTCGATCCCGGTCAGATCTCCTTTGTGCACCGTGCGATCAAACGTCTGCCCGGCGAACGCCTTCTGGTGGATGGTGCCGTCGGGGTTGCGGTCGAAAAAGCACCCCAGTTCGTTCTCCAGTTCGCGGATGCGCTCCACCGCCAGCGTCACCAGCTTCCACGCAAGATCCTGGTCGGGCAGCCATTTGCCGCCCTCGATGGTGTCCATGAAGTGGCGCTCGACGGAGTCCTCCTTCGCCAGCGCCACGTTGTAGCCGCCCTGCACCATGCGCGTGCAGCCGCTCTTGCCGAGCAACCCCTTCACCGCTACGGTGATGGCGAGTGAAGGATCGGCCTGGTGCGCGTGCAGCGCGGCGAACAGCCCCGCGCCGCCCGAGCCGAGGATCAGGATGTCAGTCGATTGCCGGCGCATGAAAAAAGGGGTCTGACCCTATTTTTCGCGGCGCAGCCACTGCGTAAACAGGACTACTGCGACCAGCGCGAAGCCGATGATGTCGAACAGGGCCTTCGGGTAGACGAGCATCACCCCGGCGACGAAGAGCATCAAGCGCTCGTAGCGCGTGGTGCGCTTGAACAGCCACCCCTGGAACGCGCCGGCGAGGGCCATGATGCCGACCGCCGCAGTGAAGGTCACCAGCGCGATCGATCCCCAGTCCGCGCCGGCCAGCGTCTTGAACGAGCCGGTGAGAAGAAGCCCTGTGCCGCTCGGGTCGAGCACGAACATGAACGGCACCAGGAACGCGGGCGTGGTGTATTTCCAAGTCTGCAGCGTGGTCTTGTAGGGGTCGCCGCCGGTGATGGCGGCGGCCGCGAAGGGCGACAGCGCCGTGGGCGGCGAGACTTCGGACAGCACCGCGTAGTAGAAGATGAACATGTGCGCCGCGAACTCCGGCACCTTCAGCGCGATCAGCGCCGGCGCCGCGATCACCGCGCAGATGATGTAGCTCGCGGTCACCGGCACCGCGAGGCCGACGATCCAGACGATGAGCGCGGTGTAGATCGCGGTGAGCAACAGCGAGTTGCCCGCGTAGGCGAGCACGATCGAGCTGAATTTCAGTCCCAGGCCGGTAAGTGTCACCACGCCGACGATCAGTCCCGCACCCGCGCAAGTGGCGGCGACGTTGAGCACTGCGCGCGTGCCGCCGTCCAGCGCCTTGAAGAAAGGGGATCCGAAGAAGCCCCGCACCAACGGCTCTCTGCCGCGCAGGAAGTCGTAGGAGAACATCGCGCAGTCGCGGTGCAGGAAGCTGGTGACGAAGGACACCACCGTCGCCCAGAACACCGACAGCTCGGGCGAGAAGCCCAGCAGCATGAAGGCGACGATCGACACCAGCGACAGGAAGTGGAACCAGTACTTTTTCGTCAGACTCCAGGCCGACTCGACGCTCTCGAACACCACGTTCTTCATGCCGAACTTGCGCACGTCGATCTCGACCATCAGGAACAGAGTCAGGTAATAGAGCAAAGTCGGGATCACCGCCATCAGCAGCACATCCAGATACGAGATCCTGAGGAACTCCGCGATCAGGAACGCCGCTGCGCCGAGCACCGGCGGCGAGATGATCGCGCCGAGCCCTCCGGCTGCCAGCAAGCCTCCCGCCTCGTTCTTGCCGTAGCCGACCTTGGCCAGCATGGGCGCCGCCACCGCGCCCAGCGTCACCGTGGTCGCCACACCGGAGCCCGATGGCCCGCCGAGCAGGAACGAGGACAGCACCACCGTGCGCCCGGCGCTGGTCGGCTTGCCGCCCATGGCGGAGAAGGAGAAGTCGATGTAGAACTTGCCCGCGCCCGAGAATTGCAGGAACGCGCCGTAGATGGTGAACAGGATGATCAGCGTCGAGGACACGTTCACCGCCGTGCCGTAGATGCCCTCCAGCGTCATGTACATATGGCCTACGAGCCGCGGCAGCTCGTAGCCCTTGTGCGTCCACGGCGCGGGCAGGTAGGCGCCGAAAAAAGCGTACAGCAGAAAGCAAATGGTGACGATCGGCATCACCCAGCCCGTGGTGCGCCGCATCGCTTCCAGGATCAGCACAGCCAGCCCGATGCCGAACAGGATGTCCCAGGTGAGCGGCACCACCGAGCGGTCGAAGAACTCGTCGCCTCCCGCCATCAGGTAGGCGGCGGTGCCAATGGCCGCGCCGGCCAGCACCCAGTCCCACCACATGACGCGGTTCCGGTAGCGCCGCGCCAGCGGGAAGATGAGGAAGGTGAGGAACAGCACCAGCGCGACGTGGATCGCGCGCAAGTGCTCGGGGCGCACGATGGCATAGGCGGTGTAGAGATGAAACAGGGAGGTGCCCACCGCCACCGCGGCGACGAAGGCGGCGAGCCAGCCCTTGAGCCTGTTGTGGACGCCTTCCTCGCGCTCGATCATTTCCTCGGCGCGCGCCAGAGCTTCCGCGCTGACCTCGGCGGCTGGCTGGTGCAGCAGCGTGACGTCCTCGCTCATCGTTCCCCCACAAACGAAAAGCCCCGCCAGCGGGCTGGACGGGGCTGCGGCGCGGCGGGCTTCAGTTGATCTTGATGCCCTTCTCCGCGAAATACTTGACCGCGCCGGGGTGCCAGGGAATCGAAGAGGCCTCGGTCTTCTGATTTTCGAACTTGATGTTCTCCGCCTCCTTGTGCACCCGGATCAGTTCGTCGCGATGATCGAACATCGCCTTGGTGATGGCGTAAGCCGTCTTGTCATCCATGCTCTGGTGCACCACCAGCAGGTTGGTCACCGTGGCTGCCTGGTTGTCGGCTTCCATGCCCTTGTAGACCTCCTTCGGAATGACGTCCCGGATGTAGATGTTGCCGTACTTCCTGGTCATCGCCGGTACCAGGTCGGCGATGTCGATCATGCGGATCTTCGCTCCCGGCGAATTGGCCAGGTCGGTCACCGCCGCGGTCGGCAGGCCGCCGACCCAGAAGAACGCGTCGATCTTGCGGTCCTTGAGCGCGTTCACGGACTCGGCGACGCCCAGCCGCACGCGCTTCATGTCCTTGTCGCGGTCCAGGCCCGCCGCCTCGATCACGCGAAACGCGAACACCTCGGTCGCGCTGCCGCCTGAGCCGGTGGACACGCGCTTGCCCTTGAGATCCGCCATCTTCGTCACGCCCGCGCCTTCGACCGACACGACGTGCATGCGATTCGGGTACAGCACGGCGAGCGTGCGCACGGGAACCGGCTTGCCGCTGAACTTGTCCTCCCCCTTGACCGCGTCGATCGCCGCATCGGCCTGTGTCAGCGCGATGTAGGGCTTGCCGGTGCCGATAAGCTGCAGATTGGCGACCGACCCGCCAGTGACTTCCGCGGTGGCTTGCATGCCTGGGACGTACTTGGAGAGCACCGCGGCCATGCCGCCGCCCAGCGGGTAATAAACCCCGCCGGTGCCGCCGGTGGCAATCGACAGGTTCTGCGCGTGGGCCGCCGCGGCGGCGAGGCCGGCGGCGAGCGCGGCAAAGCGCACGAGATTCTTCATGGTGTCCTTTTCCCCTTCAGGGTTTGCGGTTCGGGTCGCTGAGAATTCTACCGCACGCCAAGCCGGCGCAAGACCTCTTCGCGCCGCCCCCGCGCCGCGTCCCGCACTCTGGCATAAAGGCTTCCGCCGTGGCTGTCCATCGCCACCAGCAGCGGGCCGAAACCGCGGACGCGGAACTTCCACAGCGACTCGGGATTCAAGTCGTCGAGGTCCACGTCCTCGATCGCCTCGACCCAGGTGGTCTCCAGCGCGGCGGTGCCGCCGATGATGGCGAGATAGGCGCCGCCGAGCTCGCCGAAAGCTGCCGCCGACTGCTCGCGCAGGCCGCCCTTGCCGATGACGAGGCGCACACCGCACTGCTGCATGAGGGGGCGCGTGAAGCGCTCCATGCGATCGCTGGTGGTGGTGCCGACGCACAGCGGCGCATAACCCGCAGGGTGCGCCGCGCTCTTCTCCACCTTGCGCACGTTGGGCGCGGTGTGGATCACGGCGTGGCCGGCGAGGTCGAAGCGCGTCTTCCTGCCGCGGTCGAACATGTGAATTTGCGTCGCGTCGCGGATGCCATAGAGCGTGCCTTGCAGCGTTACGGTGTCGTCCACGCGAAGCGCCCGCGCCTGCGCCTCGCTGACCGGCATGCTGAACTCGTGGTGCGCCATCGCTAGCCGCCGAGCAGCGCCTTCTTCAGGTCGTCCTGCACGGGCTTCTCGCCCAGCCAGATGCGCAGCAGCGCGCGGTAGAAATCCTCGCCTTCGATGGGCTTGCCGGAAGGCTTGCCTTCGATCGTCACCTGGGTGCCGCTTCCGGGCACCCAATCGAGCGCGATCGCCATGCCTTTCTTCGCTTCCTTCATCGCGGCCATGATGGCGCTCAATTGCGCGATGCGCGGCTCGAGAGATTTCATCGTCGCCTCGTCGTGGTTGGGGCGCATGCCGTCGACCAGCGCTGCGGTGAACGTGTCGGCGCTGACATCACGCAGCATGTGAATCGCCACGCGCTTCGCGCCGGGCTGCGTCACCGGGTCGGTCTTGCGGTCCGCGACATACAGGCCCATCGCGTACACCTGCACGAAATAGCGCTTGCGCAGTCCCGCTCCGGTCAGGGTGAGCTCCGAATTCCCAACGCGCGACGTGTTTTCGATCTTCACGCCCGCCACTTCGGCTGCAAAGGCAGGCACCGCAAGAAGGAAAAGCAGCAGGATCCTAGTAACCATATTCGACTCCTGTGGGACGGAAAGTGGCGCGCGCGCGGCGCGCGGAATGGCACTGCATGTTCACCGCTACCGGGTTCATGGTGATATGGGTGGCGGCGGTTTCCACGTGCACCGCAAAGGCCGTGGAATCGCCGCCGAGGCCCTGCGGCCCCACGCCGAGAGCGTTCACCGCTTCGGTGAGACCCGACTCCAGCTTCGCGCCCTCGGGATCGTCGCACTTCGAGCCGAGCGGCCGCGTCGCGGCGAGCTTCGCGAGGTGCACGCACAGGTCAGCGGTGCCGCCCACGCCCACCCCGACGATGGTCGGCGGGCAGGTCTTGCCGCCCGCCTCCAGCACGCAGTCCACGACGAAGGTCTTGATCGCGTCCACGCCCTCGGCGGGGATCGCCATCTTCAGCCAGGAGTTGTTCTCCGAACCCGAGCCCTTGGGCACCATCTCGATCCTCAGCGTGTCCGCTTCTTCGCTGAAGTCGATATGGATCACCGGGATGCCGCGACCGGTGGAATCCTGCGCGTTGTGGCGCGTGGTCGGGTGCACGATGGAGGAGCGGAAGGAGTACTCGCGCGTCGAGCGCGCGCAGCCGTTGCGGATCGCCTGCTTGAGGGCCACGCCGTCCACCTGCACGTTGCGGCCGATGCATACGTTGTAGATCGGGATGCCGGTGTCCTGGCACAGCAGGTTGTCGGTGTCCTCGGCGACCTTGATGTTGCGGATCATGGTGCCGAGCATGCGCTTCGCGCCCGCGTCGCTCTCGCTGCGAACCAACGTGTCAAAGCCCTGCTTCACGTCGGGCGGCAAGAGCTTGAGGGCCCGGATGTAGAGCTCCTTCGCCGCCTCCTCGATCTGCTTGAGGTCGACTTTCACTGGACGCGGATGTTGCGCTCCTTCACCACCCGGGACCAGAGC
>JANNTQ010000101.1:0-52761 GCA_031394435.1 Betaproteobacteria bacterium | reverse complement strand
ATCTTCCGCGCGGTGACCAACGTACACCGCCGCGTGCGCGGCGCCTATGCGGTGATCGCCATGATCGCCGGCCACGGCGTGCTCGCCTTCCGCGATCCCTATGGCATCCGCCCGGCGGTGATCGGCTACAACGAGACCGAGCAAGGCACCGAGTACATGGTGGCCTCGGAATCGGTGGCGGTGGACTCGCTCGGCTACAAGCTGCTGCGCGATATCGCCCCGGGCGAGGCGGTGTTCATCGACGAGGACGGCAATTTCCACAGCCAGCAGTGCGCGCCGAGCAGTTCGCTCAACCCCTGCATCTTCGAATATGTGTACCTGGCGCGCCCCGATTCGGTGATCGACGGCGCCTCGGTGTACGAGGCGCGCCTGGTGATGGGCGAGAAGCTTGCGCAGAAGATACGCCGCGACTACCGTCATCTGGACATCGACGTGGTGATCCCGATCCCGGATTCGAGCCGGCCTTCGGCGCTGCAACTGGCCCTGGGACTGGGGCTGCCGTACCGGGAGGGCTTCGTCAAGAACCGCTACATCGGGCGCACCTTCATCATGCCCGGGCAGGCGGTGCGCCGGCGCTCGGTACGGCAGAAGCTGAATACCATCGGCATGGAATTCAAGGGCAAGAACGTGCTGCTGGTGGACGACTCGATCGTCAGGGGCACCACCAGCCGCGAGATCGTGCAGATGGCGCGCGAAGCCGGCGCGCGCAAGGTGTACTTCGCCTCCGCGGCCCCGCCGGTGCGCTTCCCGAACGTTTACGGTATCGACATGCCCACGCGCGCCGAGCTGATCGCGGCGCACCGCAGCGAGGAGGAGGTGGGCCGCGAGATCGGCGCCGACGCGCTGATCTACCAGGAGCTCGAGGCGCTGAAGGACGCGGTGCGGCAGGTCAACCCCAAGCTGAAGAACTTCGAGACCTCGTGCTTCGACGGCCACTACATCACCGGCGACATCACCAGCGACTACCTGCAGGCGATTGAGGTGCGCCGAGACGCCTTGCGTGACTCGGGTGATGACAGCGACGCCGCCCAGCTGGACCTCAATCTGGCCACCGCCCAATGAATTTGCTATAGTGCAGTTCGCGCCGATTTGAGCCACAGCTTGCGGGCGCGTTAAAAATACAGCTAAAGCGTGCCGAAATGGCCCGGTCCGCTTAGTGAGTGAAAGGACCGGGTTTTTTTATGGCAAAACAGTTCGAACTATCCACCCTGGGCGTGCGCGCCGGCACGGCCCGTAGCGAATTCAACGAGCACTCCGAGGCGCTGTTCCTCACCTCGAGCTTCGTGTTCGACAACGCCGAGCAGGCCGCGGCCCGCTTCACCGGCGGCGACAGCGGCTTCGTCTATTCGCGCTTCACCAATCCCACGGTGTCCATGTTCCAGGACCGTCTGGCGGCGCTCGAAGGGGCCGAAGCCTGTGTGGCGACGGCCTCCGGCATGTCGGCGATCCTCGCCACGTCGATGGCGCTGCTCAAGGCGGGCGACCACGTCGTGTGCTCCAACGCGGTGTTCGGCGCCACAGTGCAACTCTATTCCACGATTCTGTCGCGCTTCGGCGTCGAGACCACGTTCGTATCTCCCACCAGGGTCGCGGAGTGGCAACGCGCCGTGCGGCCGAACACGAAACTCCTGTTCCTCGAAACGCCGTCCAATCCCTTGGGCGAGATCTCCGATATCGCTGCGATTGCCGCGGTGGCGAAGAAGGCCGGCGCGGTGCTCGCGGTGGACAACGCCTTGTGCACGCCGGCGCTGCAGCGGCCGCTCGAATTCGGCGCCGACCTGGTGATTCATTCCGCCACCAAGTACCTCGACGGGCAGGGCAGGGTGATTGGCGGCGCGGTGCTGGGGGCGAAGGGGCCGGCGATGGATGCCGTGTTCGGCTTCCTGCGTACCGCCGGCCCGACGCTCTCGGCGTTCAACGCCTGGGTGATCCTGAAGGGCATGGAGACGCTCGAGCTGCGCATGCTCGCGCAGTCGGGGCGCGCGCTGGAACTGGCGCGCTGGCTGGAAGGGAACCCCAAGGTGACCAGGGTGCATTACCCGGGTCTTCGCTCCAATCCACAGCACGCGCTCGCGATGCGCCAGCAACGCGCCGGCGGCGCCATCGTGTCCTTCGAGGTTGAAGGCGGCCGCGAGGCGGCGTGGAAGGTGATCGACTCGACCAGGATGATCTCGATCACCGGCAATCTGGGGGACGTGAAGACCACCATCACCCATCCGGCGACGACGACTCACGGCCGCATCACGCCCGAGGCTCGCGCCGCTGCCGGGATTACCGAGGGACTGGTGCGCGTCGCGGTCGGTTTGGAGGCGCTCGCCGACTTGCAAGCGGACCTGGCGAGGGGGCTCGACTAGAAACTGACCAGGCGCGGCCCGGCGTCGTCGATCGAGAGATAACCGCCGCGTTCATACCAGTCCGGCAGCACCCAGCGCTCGCAGGGACGGCCGTCCACCTCCAGCGTGTGGCGCGCGGGGCGGTGGGTATGGCCGTGCACCAGGCGGGTCAGGCGGTGCTCGCGCAGGGCCTCCCTGACCGCGCCGTCGTTCACGTCCATGATCTCGGCCGGCTTCGCGCCAACCACTTCCTTGCTCTTCGCGCGCAGCGCCTGCAGCGCCTTGCGCCGCTCGGGCAGCGATTGCGCCAGGAATTCGCGCTGCCAGTCGCGCGAGCGCGCAACCTTGCGCCACGCCTGGTAGTCGACGTCGTCGGTGCACAGCGTGTCGCCGTGCATCAATAGCGTCCTCGCGCCGCCGATCTTTTCCACCGACGGGTCATCCAGCAGGCGCGCGCCGCTCAGTTCGCAGAAACGCTTGCCGATGAGGAAGTCGCGGTTGCCGTGCATCAGGCACACGCCGACACCCTTGCGCGACAGCCCGCCGAACGCCTCCGCCACCTTGCGCGCGAGCGGGTCGCCGTCGGGGGCGTCCAGTTCCTCGTCGCCGATCCAGTACTCGAACAAATCGCCCAGCACGTAGAGCGCGGCGGCGCGCGGCGCCTGCTCGCGCAGGAAGGCGAACAGGCGCCGGTTGATCGCCGGGCGCTCGCCCGACAGGTGCAGGTCCGAGATGAACAGCGTGGCCGGCACGCGGCCAGGCTCTACTTGCCGACGACGGTCGCCGACTCGATGACGACCGGTTGGCGCGGCACGTCGGTCGGGAACGGGCCGCCCGGGCCGGTCGGGGTCTTGGCCATCGTCATCACCACGTCGAGCCCAGACACCACCTTGCCGAACACCGTGTATCCCCAGCCGTCCTGCGCCGACGCCGCGTTCAGGAAGTCGTTGCTTTTGACGTTGATGAAGAACTGCGAGGACGCCGAGTGCGGCGCGTTGGTGCGTGCCATCGCGATCGTGCCCAGATCGTTGCTTATCCCATTCTTCGCCTCGTTCTGGATCGGCGCGCGCGTCGGCTTCTGCTGGTAGCTGCGATCGAAGCCGCCGCCCTGGACCATGAAGCCCGGGATCACGCGGTGGAACACCGTGCCGTTGTAGTGGCCGTCCTTCACATACTGCAGGAAATTGTCCACCGTCTTGGGCGCCTTGGCCGGGAACAGCTCGAGGCGAATGGTGCCCAGATTGGTCTTCAGGGCCACTTGCGGATCGGCAGCCAAAGCGCCGGGCGAGGCCGCGGCGGCGGAAAGGATCACCAGGGGCTTCCACAAGCTCGAGAGTCTTAACATCACGCCGATCCTTCGTAGAGTATGCGCCAGCGGCCGTCCTGCTTCTGCCAGTACTGGCGCTTGCGCATCGAGTTGGCAAGGTTGCTTGAGCGGTAGTCCTGCGTGAACGTGACCACCACGAAATCCGCTTCGCCGGGGTAGCGGAACATCGCCACCTGCGCCAGGCCCACCCGGATCCAGGCCTTCGCCGCGTTCACGCCGCGCTTGTGCGCCGCCCATGCCGCCAGGTCGTGCGCATCGGAGCGAAAAGTCGCGGCGTAGTGCGCAAGATAGCGTTCGGTGTCGCGGCTTTCCCAGTCGCTGCGCCAGCCTTCCAGCGCACGGGCGAGCGCTGCGCGTTCGGCCTGCAGCGCATCGGCGTCCGCCCACTCGACCTCCTCGGCGATGATCACTGGCGTCATGCCGACCTGCATGAAGCGCCCGACCGACAGCAGGTCCGGATTGGCGAGCACGATGCAGCCGTCGCTGGCGCGCGGCGGGCGGCTGTAGGTATCGGGCGGCGTGCCGTGCACCCAGATGCCGTAGCCGTCGCGGCCGAGGCGCCGGTCCCATTCGTTGGGGTAATTGATCGGAAACGCGCCGGCGCCGTAGAAGTCCGACAGCTTTTGCCGCGGCAGGTTGGCGGTCACGTGGTACACGCCGATCGGCGTCTTCT
Source organism: Betaproteobacteria bacterium (assembly GCA_031394435.1). Taxonomy (GTDB): domain Bacteria; phylum Pseudomonadota; class Gammaproteobacteria; order Burkholderiales; family SG8-39; genus JAABQT01. The sequence continues at coordinate 48,428 of JANNTQ010000101.1, read as the reverse complement.
GGTCGCCCTGGCGCGCCTTATCGACGCCGCGCTTGCCTAGCGTCACGTAATAGTCGGCAACATAGTGCGGGCGGCCATCCACGTTCTCGAACACGTACAGCCGCGAGCGGCGCGAGTCGACCAGCAGCGCATGCTTCTGTCCGGCGTGCAGCTGCAGCACAGTGCGCGGCAGGCGACCCGAAACCGGGCGGTCGCGCAGTGCGCGCAGGCGCACCAGCGCCTCCGCACGCAGGTCGTCCACCATTTCCTGCGGCACGGTCTTCACCACGTTGCCGAAGGTCTGCAGCGGTCGCCCGCGCGCCAGCAGCAGATCGCCGCGGATCAGGTGGGCGAGGCGGAAATTTGGATGCTCGGCGATCAACTGCTCGACGCGTTGCAGCGCCAGTCCCAGCCGATTGGACTCGATCGCCTCGACCACTCCCGACAACGCCGACTCCGGGGAGGCGGCAAGAACGCTTGCGGGCAGGAGCAGCGCCACTGCCGCAGCGCGCAGCAGTGCGGCGGCGCGCCTCAATTCGCCACCTGCTCCTGCTGGATCAGCCAGCGACCGTCGTCCGCCTTGACCAGCAGCAGCGTCTTGGTGCCGCGCGAACTGAGGCTGTCGGACTTGTAGGCCTGGTGGAAAGTGACTCTGGCGCGCGACTCGCCTTCGCGGTTGACGCGCGGCGTGTCGACCGTGACCGAGATGCTTTTCGGCGCGAGAATGCGCTGGCGCCGGCCTTTCTCCCAGTCGGCGCGCGGCTCGCCCTTCGGCGTGCGGAAATCCTTGGCGTAGAACGCCAGATAGGCATCCACGTCCTTGCGCGACCAGGCCTGCGCCCAGCCTTGCACCGCCGCCAGTACATCGTCCTTGCCTGCGGCAGCCGCCTTCGGCACAGGTTTTCCAGTAGCAGCCGGCTTCACCGCTGGCGATTCGGGTTGCACAGCAGCGACTGCCACGGGTGTTGCTGCGGGACGCGGCGTGCCGCCGACCAGGTCGCGCACCAGCGCCAGCTTGTTCTGCGCGCCGGCGTTGCTGGAATCGAGCTTCAGCGCCTTGTCGTAGGCCTGGCTGGCGAGCTTGGCATAGACGTCGCCCAGGTTCTCGTAGGCGGTGGCGTAGCTGGGGTGCGTGCGGATCGAGCGCTCGAGGGCGGAACGCGCCTTGTCGTATTGTCCCTGCGAGGCGTAGATCACCGCGAGGTTGTTGTAGGGCTCGGGCAGTTCCGGGTAATCCTCGCTGAGCTTCTGGAACATGTCGATCGCGTCGCGCGTCTTGCCCTGCTCGGTGTAGATCAGCCCCTTCAGGAAGCGCGCCTGCGGATCCTGCGGCTTCGCTGACAGCAGTCTGTTGACTCGGTCGAGGGCCTGCTGGTGCTGCCCCGACTTCAGCAATTTGCTCGTTTCGGCGAGTTCGTCGGCGCGCGCAATCGGCGACGCCACGATGAGCGCGATCGCGATTGCGGCGAGGCTCAGGCGCATCACGGTTGAAACACGCATTGTGTTATAGTTTTCAAGGATCTACGGGAACTTGCTAATTCTAGACTAAGCCCCGCGCATGCACAACTGAGCGGCGGCCCGTTCCAGCCCAAGCCCACAATGCTCCAGATCTACAACACGCTCGCGCGAGGCAAGCAGCCCTTCGCGCCCATCCGCCCGGGCGAGGTGCGCATGTACGTCTGCGGCATGACGGTCTACGACTACTGCCACATCGGACACGGCCGCATGATGGTGGCGTTCGACCTGATACGGCGCTGGCTGCGCGCCAGCGGCTACCGCGTCACCTACGTGCGCAACATCACCGACATCGACGACAAGATCATCAAGCGCGCGGTGGAAAACGGCGAAACGATCGGCGCGCTGACCGAGCGCAACATCCGATACATGGACGAGGACATCGGCGCACTCGGCGTGGAGAAGCCCGACCACGAGCCGCGTGCCACGCAGTACGTGCCGCAGATGCTCGAGATGATCGGCCGGCTGGAGGCGAAAGGCCTCGCCTACCGGGCTGAGGACGGTGACGTGAATTTTGCAGTGCGCAAGTTCCCCGGCTACGGCAAGCTGTCTGGCAAGTCGCTCGACGATCTGCGTGCCGGTGAGCGCGTCGAGGTTGGCGCGGCGAAGCACGATGCGCTCGATTTCGTCCTCTGGAAGCATGCCAAACCGGGTGAGCCCAAGTGGCCCTCACCTTGGGGCGAAGGGCGCCCGGGCTGGGCAATCGAATGCTCGGCGATGGGTTGCTCCCTGCTAGGAGAATCCTTCGACATCCACGGCGGCGGACAGGATCTGCAGTTCCCGCACCACGAAAATGAAATCGCTCAGTCCGAGGGCGCCAACGGCAAGCCGTTCGTCAAGTACTGGGTGCACAACGGCTTCCTGCATGTCGACAAGGAGAAAATGTCGAAGTCGCTCGGCAACTTCTTCACCATCCGCGACCTGATCAAGCGTTTCGATGCGGAAGTGCTGCGCTTCTTCATCGTGCGCTCGCACTACCGCAGCCCGCTCAATTACGCGGATGCCCACCTCGAAGACGCGAAACAGGCTCTGACCCGGCTTTACACCGCGCTCAAGGGATTCGAAATCGAACCGGGTCCAATCGACTGGGCCGATGCCCGCGCCAAGCTGTTCCGCGAAGCGATGGATGACGACTTCAGTACACCCGAGGCAGTCGCCGTCCTGTTCGACCTGGCGAACGAGATCAATCGAAGCCGCGCGCAAAGAGATGCGCGCCTGCTGAAGGCACTCGGGGGGATACTTGGGCTGTTAGGTCGTCGGGCTGAAGCGTTCCTGCAGGGAATAGCAGTCACGCCGGAATCGGTGCAGAAGCTGATCGATGCCCGGCTTGCCGCCCGCAAGGCGAAGAACTATGCGGAGGCGGACCGCATCCGCAAGGAACTCGAGTCGGCTGGAGTAATTCTCGAAGACGGGCCGCAGGGCACGACCTGGCGCCGCGCTTAGTGCAACAGCTTGCCGTCGCGTCCAATGGCGATCAACTCGACCTGCGAGCTGCCGTGCCGCTCGCCGCGCTGGTAGCTAAACAGGTAGCCACCGGCATCGTAGGCCGACATTGAGTCGAGCGCCTGCAGCAGCGCTTCGCGCGTCAGGGACGGGCCGGCGCGGCGCACCGCTTCTGCAAACACCTTGGCGCCGATGAACGACTCGAGCGAAGCCGCCGAGTAGTCCTTGCGGCCGGTCTCGGCCTCCAGCGCCGCGCGGTACTCCGCCACCACCGGCAGCGAAATGCGCTCGAGCGGTGGCACCACCAGCGACAGCGCGACACCGGCCCCATTCCGCCCGAGCGCCCGGGCGAGCGGCGTGGCCTCGGCCAGCGACAGCACCACGATCTGCGCCGGGAACCGCGCGCGCTTGAGCTGGGCGACCAGGTCGGCGGCCTGCCGCTGTGCCGCGACCACCAGGATCGCGTCGGCCGCGCCGCGATTCGCTGCGGGCTCCAGCTTGCGTTTGTTCAGCGCGCGTGCAAAGGCCTGGCGGAACTCCGCCTCGGTGCCCTCATCGCCGGTGGCCAGCGCGAAACTCTTCATGCCCAGCCGCGCGTAGTGCTCCACCGCCTGGTCCAGTTCCTCGCTGTGGCTGGCGCGCACCGTGACCACGTATCGCTGCGGCAGTCGCACCATCTCCGCGCCGGTCACCGGCGCAAAGAAGGGAATGCGCGCCTGCTGCACGTAGGTCAGCAGCTCGCGCGACACGCTGGCATCGGGGTAGGCAAGCAGCGCGAACACGCGCAACTGTTCGGCCATGCGCCGCGTGTTGGCCAGCGCGCGCTTGGCGTCGCCCGCATCGTCCAGCGTGGCGAGTTCGATGCGCCGGCCATGCACGCCGCCGGCCTGGTTCAGCATGCGCAAGTAGGCGAGGGCGCCATTGCGGATGTCCTCGCCGAGCGCCTGCGACGGTCCGGACAGCGGCGCCGATTGGCCCAGGGCCACGGTCAGCGAGGCGACGCCCTGCGCCCCCGCGGTGCAGGCCGCCAGTAGCAGCAACGCGGCCGCGGCGCGCCTCAACTCAGCCCTCGAAGAACTCTTTCACCTTGTCGTACCAGGACTTGCTGCGCGGGTTGTGGCGCCCCACGTCCTTCTGGCTGATCGCCTCGAATTCGTGCAGCAGTTCCTTCTGCCGTGCAGTCAGGTTCACCGGTGTCTCGACTACCACGTGGCAGAACAGGTCGCCCGCCGTATGGCTGCGCACGCCCTTGATGCCCTTGCCGCGAAGGCGGAAGGTCTTGCCGCTCTGCGCTTCGGTGGGAACCTTGATGCGCGCGCTGCCATCGAGCGTCGGGATCTCGATGTCGCCGCCGAGCGCCGCGGTGCTGATGGAGATCGGCATCTCGCAATGCAGGTCGTCGTGGTCGCGCTGGAACACCGCATGCGCCTTGATGTGCACCTGCACGTAAAGGTCGCCCGCCGGCCCGCCGTTGACGCCCGGTTCGCCCTCGCCGCTGAGGCGCACGCGGTCGCCCTCGTCCACACCGGACGGGATCTTCACTGACAGCGTCTTTTGCTGCTTGATGCGCCCACTGCCGGCGCAGCTCGCGCAGGGGCTGGGAATGACCTTGCCGGAGCCGTGGCAGCGCGGGCAGGTCTGCGCGATGGAGAACGGCCCCTGCGACACACGCACCTGGCCCGCGCCGCGGCAGGTCGGGCAGGTCTGCGGCTGGGTGCCGGGCTTGGCGCCGCTGCCGCGGCAGGTCTCGCACTGCGCCATGGTCGGGATGCGGATGCGCGTCTCGAAGCCGTGCGCCGCCTGCTCCAGCGTGATTTCCAGGTTGTAGCGCAGATCGGCGCCGCGGAACACGTTCGAGCGGCCGCCGCGGGTGCCGCCGAAGATGTCGCCGAAGATATCGTTGAAGATGTCGCCGAAGCCGCCCGCTGCGCCGGCCGCGCCCATGCCGGCCTGTGGGTCCACGCCGGCGTGGCCGTACTGGTCGTAGGCGCCGCGCTTCTGCGCGTCCGTCAGCATCTCGTAGGCTTCCTTCGCCTCCTTGAAGTGCTCTTCAGCCCTGGGATTGTCCGGGTTGCGGTCCGGATGCCATTTCATGGCGAGTTTGCGGTACGCCTTCTTGATATCCTCCTCGGAGGCGTCCCGGTTGATGCCCAGCACTTCGTAGTAGTCGCGCTTCGCCATTTACTTTCCCAGACAGCAAAACGGGCGGCGCGCTTACGCGCACCGCCCGGCCGTCAATCGTGACTGGTCAATGCGTTCAACCGGCTTTCTTGTCCTTGACTTCGGTGAACTCGGCGTCGACCACGTTGCCGTCGTCCTTCTTCGCCTCGCCGCTGCCGGCCGGCTGTTCAGCTGCAGCCGCGCCCTGTGCCGCCTTCTGGCTCTCGGCGTAGACCTTCTCGCCCAGTTTCTGCGCGGCCTGCGCCAGCGTCTCGGCCTTCGCTTCGATGTCGGCCTTGCTCTCGGACTTGAGCTTCGCCTCGGCCTCCTTCAGCGCGGCCTCGATCTTCTCCTTCTCGCCGGCGTCCAGCTTGTCGCCGTGCTCCTTGAGCGACTTCTTCACCGTGTGCACCAGCGCCTCGCAGGCGTTGCGCGCGTTCACCAACTCCAGCGCCTTGCGGTCCTCCTCGGCGTGCACCTCGGCGTCCTTCACCATGCGCTGGATCTCGGCCTCGTTCAGGCCGGAGCTGGCCTGGATCTTGATCTTGTTCTCCTTGCCGGTGGCCTTGTCCTTGGCCGCCACGTGCAGGATGCCGTTGGCATCGATGTCGAAGGTGACTTCGATCTGCGGCATGCCACGCGGCGCCGGCGGGATGTCGGTGAGGTTGAACTGGCCCAGCGATTTGTTGCCGCTGGCCATCTCGCGCTCGCCCTGCAGCACATGGATGGTCACCGCATTCTGGTTGTCATCGGCGGTGGAGAACACCTGCTGCGCCTTGGTCGGGATGGTGGTGTTCTTGTTGATCAGCTTGGTCATCACCCCGCCCAGCGTTTCAATGCCGAGCGACAGGGGCGTGACGTCGAGCAGCAGCACGTCCTTCACGTCGCCTTTGAGCACGCCGGCCTGGATCGCCGCGCCGACCGCGACCGCCTCGTCGGGGTTGACGTCCTTTCTCGGCTCCTGGCCGAAGAACTCGCGCACCTTGTCGATCACCTTGGGCATGCGCGTCTGGCCGCCGACCAGGATGACGTCGACGATGTCGGAGGTTTTCACGCCCGCGTCCTTGATCGCGATGCGGCAGGGCTCGATGGTCTTGTCGATCAGTTCGTCGACCAGCGACTCGAACTTGGCGCGCGTGATCTTCATCGTCAGGTGCTTGGGCCCCGACGCATCGGCGGTGATGTACGGCAGATTTATTTCCGTCTGCTGCGACGAGGACAGTTCGATCTTTGCTTTCTCGGCGGAGTCCTTCAGCCGCTGCAGCGCGAGCACGTCCTTCGACAGGTCGACGCCGGCCTCTTTCTTGAACTCGGTGACGATATGGTCGATCAGCCGCTGGTCGAAGTCTTCGCCGCCGAGAAAGGTGTCGCCGTTGGTCGACAGCACCTCGAACTGCTTCTCGCCCTCGACGTCCGCGATCTCGATGATCGAAATGTCGAAGGTGCCGCCGCCCAGGTCGTAAACCGCGATCTTGCGGTCGCCCTTTTCCTGCTTGTCCATGCCGAAGGCGAGCGCCGCCGCGGTGGGCTCGTTGATGATGCGCTTGACGTCGAGTCCGGCAATGCGCCCCGCGTCCTTGGTGGCCTGGCGCTGCGAGTCGTTGAAGTACGCCGGCACCGTGATCACCGCCTCGGTGACTTCTTCGCCTAGGTAGTCCTCGGCAGTCTTCTTCATCTTGCGCAGAATCTCGGCCGACACCTGCTGTGCCGCCATCTTCTTGCCGCGCACCTCGACCCAGGCGTCGCCGTTGTCGGCCTTGACGATCCGGTAGGGCATCAGGCCGATATCCTTCTGCACCTCTTTTTCCTCGAAGCGCCGGCCGATCAGGCGCTTTACCGCGTAGATCGTGTTCCTGGCGTTGGTCACCGCCTGCCGCTTGGCGGACGCGCCGACCAGGACCTCGTCATCCTCCGCATAGGCGACCACCGAAGGCGTGGTGCGCGCACCTTCGGAGTTCTCGATCACCTTGGGCTTGCCGCCCTCCATGATCGCGACGCACGAGTTGGTCGTGCCCAGGTCGATGCCGATGATCTTGGACATGGTGGTTCCTTCAGTTCGATTCCAGGTTATTGTCCGAGATGGGGATTCCGGCGCCGTTTTCAACTGCCCTGGCCTTGGTCACGGTCACCAGCGCCGGCCGCACGACCCGGTCCTGCAGGCTGTAGCCCTTCTGCATCACCGCCAGCACGCAATTGGGCTCCTGGTCCGACTCGACCGCGGCCATCGCCTGGTGCCGGTGGGGGTCGAAGCGCTGGCCGGGGTCCGGGTTGACCTCGGCGACACCGGCCCGCTCGAAGGCGTTGCGCAGTTGTTTTTGGGTCAGTTCCACGCCTGCGCGCAGCGCATCCGGGCTTGCGCCGCCGGCGCCCAGCGTGGCCTCCAGCCCGTCCATCACCGGCAGCAGGTCTTCCACGAGGCGTTCGGCGGCGTACTTGCGCGCCATGGCGATGTCCGACTGGGCGCGCTTGCGGGCATTTTCCGCATCGGCCAGCGCTCGCAGCCAGGCATCGCGCTGCGCGTCGAGCTTGGCGTGGGCCTCGGCGAGCAGCTCCTCTAGCGAGCGGGCGGGTTCCGGGTCGAGAGGAATTTCCTGCGTTATATCCTTGTCAGCCTGGCTTTTCGGATCGGGCATTGGGCGCAAAGTGTCTCTGTGAATGCAGGTATATTGGGAGAAACCAGCCCACTTCAAGCGCGCAAAGTCTGCCTGCGCGCGCGGCAGTATCTCGAAATTTGATGGATTCGACGAGCAGGGTATTATTCTACTTTAATTGGATTCGGTAACCGCTTGACCGGAAAAGGAGTAGATTGCTTCCAACCGGTTGCGATTGGGGGACACGGTTGTGAGCGACACCGCGCCGGGCCCGATCAAGGTCCTGGTGATCGATGACAGCAACACGATCCGGCGCAGCGCCGAGATGTTCCTGCGCCAGGCCGGGTTCGACGTGATCCTGGCCGAAGATGGTTTCGACGCGCTGGCGAAGATCAGCGATCACCAGCCCAAGGTCATCTTCGTCGACATCATGATGCCGCGGCTCGACGGTTACCAGACCTGCATGCTGATCAAGCAGCATCCGCACCTGAAATTCACGCCGGTGATCATGCTGTCGAGCAAAGACGGCGTGTTCGACCGCGCACGCGGCCGGCTGGCTGGCTCGGACCGCTACCTCACCAAGCCCTTCACCAGGGAAACGCTGATCGAGGTCGTCAACGAGTACGCCAGGCCACCTACCACCGCACCCTAATCCTGCTGCGAAAGGTTCAGCTTTATGCCGATCAAGAACATCCTCGTCGTCGACGATTCGCCCACCGACCGTCAGTACCTCAGAGACCTGCTGGTCAAGGGCGGCTACGCGGTGACCACCGCCGAGAGCGCGGAACAGGCCCTGCTCCAGGTAAAGGAGCAACGGCCCGACCTGGTGCTGATGGACGTGGTGATGCCCGGGCTGAACGGCTTCCAGGCCACCCGTGCGCTCAGCAAGGACAGCAGCACCAGGGATATCCCGGTGATCATCGTCTCCACCAAGGGCCAGGAAACCGACCGCGTTTGGGGCATGCGCCAGGGCGCGCGCGACTACCTCGTCAAGCCCGTCAGCGCGGCCGACTTGCTGGCCAAGATCTCGGCGCTCGGCTAGTGGCAGTGCGCACCTCGTTGCGCGACTACCAGCGCGGGCTGGTGGCGCGTTTGCAGAACGCGGCGAGCGGCAGCGCCGTGTCCAAGCTCGGCCTGCAGGTGGGCGCCGAAGCCTGGCTGGTGGACCTTGTCGACGCCGGCGAAATGATTCCAGTGCCGCGCATCGCGCCGGTGCCGCTGACCCGGCCGTGGTTTCGCGGTGCGGCGAATATCCGCGGCAATCTGTACAGCGTGGTGGATTTTCCGGCGTTTCTCGGCGGCAAGGCGGTTGCGCTGGGCGAGCAGGCACGGCTGCTGCTCCTCGGCGAGCGCTTCCGCATGGGCTGCGCGCTGCTGGTGGACCGCTCGCTCGGCCTGCACGGCGCCGAGCAGCTGCGGCCGCGCGCGCTGCGCTCGGGCGCCGCGCCCTGGCTGACGGCGGAGTACGACGACGAGCACGGCAGGCTTTGGCAGCAGCTTGACGTGGCACGACTGGTGCAGGACCCCGCGTTCCTGGGGGTGGCGGACGACAATTTTTTGCGATAAGGGGAATCCCATGGCATTCAATCTAGGCGCGCTCAAGTTTCCGTTCCTGCGGCGCGGCGCGGCGAGCGGCGGGACGGCAACGGCGGCGGCAGCGGGCGGGCTGCCGCTGATCGGACGGCTGCCGATCGGCCAGCAGCTGCAGGTGCTGATCGGGGCCCTGGTGCTGCTGCTGGCAGCGATCGCCGCCATCGTCGTGGTCGACACCCGCCAGGGCACCTTCGGCACGATCTACATCGCCAGCGCCGGCAAGCTGCAGATGCTGTCGCAGCGCCTGGCGAAAGCCGCGCAGCAGGCGTCGCAGGGCAACGCCGAGGCCTTCAAGCAGCTGCGCAGCAGCCGCGACGAGTTCGCGGCGCTGGTCAAGCTGCTGGCCTTCGGCGGCGAAAGCGGCGGCGTCAGGTTGCCGCCGACGACGCAGAAGGCGCAGCCGCCGCTCAATGCGCTGGACCGGGAATGGGCCAAGACCGAGCGCAACGCCGCGCTGGTGATCGACGACGAACGCAACCTGGTGGCACTTGGCAGCGCGGTACGCGCGATCAACGCCAACAATCCGCTGCTGCAAGAGCTGACCGACGAGATCGCCGCGCTCAGCGTGCAAGCTGGCGGTTCGGCGCGGCAAAACGCGATCACCGCCCAGCTGATGATGCTCACGCAGCGCATGGCGAAGAACGCCAACACCATGCTCGCGGAAAACGTAGTCGACCCGGAGGTCGCATTCCTGCTGGGCAAGGACACCAACACGTTCCGCGACACGGTGCAAGGCCTGCTGCAGGGCAGCGAGGCAATGCGCATCGCCCGCGTGGCGGACGCCGAAACGCGCGGCAAGCTGGGCGAGCTGCAGACCGCGTTCGCCGACTACCAGCGCGCGGTGAGCGCGATCCTCGGCAGCCAGGCCAGGCTGGTGGGCGCCAAGCGCGCGACCTTCGACATCTTCAACGACAGCGAGGCGCTGCTGCAGGCGGGCGCAAAGCTGAGCCTGAGCTACGAGGACGAACTCGACGGCCGCCGGCTCAATTACCTCGCGCTGGCGGTGCTGACCGGCCTGGCGCTCCTGGTGCTGTTGCTCATCGGCAAGGTGTATATCGACGACGGCCGCCGCCGCGCGGACGAAAGTGAAGCGCAGAACACGGCGAATCAGCAGGCCATCTTGCGCCTGCTTGACGAGCTCGGCAACCTGGCGGAAGGTGACTTGACCGCGCGGGCGCAGGTAACGGAGGAGATTACCGGCGCGATCGCCGACTCGATCAACTTCACCATCGACGAACTGCGCCGCCTGGTGGAGGGCATCACCAGCGCCGCGCAGCAGGTGACCGCGGCGACGCAGGAAGCGCAGACGGTTTCCGGCCAGCTGCTGCATGCGGCGCAACAGCAGGCGACGGAGATCCAGGGCACCGGCCAGTCGGTGGCGCAGATGGCGCAAGCGATGAGCAACGTGTCCAGGAGCGCGAACGAGTCGGCCAAGGTGGCGCAGAGCGCGCTCAGCGCCGCGGGGAACGGCGCGCAGGCAGTGCAGAACTCGATCCGCGGCATGCACGACATTCGCGAGCAGATCCAGGAAACTTCCAAGCGCATCAAGCGCCTTGGCGAGAGCTCGCAGGAGATCGGCGAGATCGTGCAGCTGATCTCGGACATCACGGAACAGACCAACGTGCTGGCGCTGAATGCCGCCATTCAGGCGGCCTCGGCGGGCGAAGCGGGGCGCGGCTTCACCGTCGTGGCGGAGGAGGTGCAGCGCCTGGCCGAACGCTCCGGCGAGGCGACCAAGCATATCGGCGCGATCGTCAAGTCGATTCAGCGCGACACGCAGGACGCGGTCGAGGCCATGGAGCGCAGCACGCGCGGCGTGGTGGAAGGCACCAGAACGGCGGACCAGGCCGACGCCGCCCTGCGCGAGATCGAACAGGTGTCGAAACAACTGGCCGAGCTGATTGCCTCGATCTCGAGCGCCACCAAGCAGCAAGCGGAGTCGGCCACCCGTGTGGCCGCGGCGATGAACGACATCCTGGCCATCACGCAGATGACAACGGATGGTACGCGCCGCACGGCCGCTTCCGCCGAGCGGCTGACCGCGCTGGCGAACGGGCTGAAAGCCTCGGTCGCCAGATTCAAGCTCGCCTGACGAGGGTCATGGGCAACGCTTCCGCGACCATCCTTTCCTGGATCACTGCCGAGGTTGATCAGGCGCTGAAGCAGGCCAGGGACCACATCGCCAGGTTTCTGGCCGAGCCCGGCGACGCGGCAATGCTCAAGCCATGCCGCGAGCACCTGCACCAGGTCAGCGGGGCGCTACGCATGGTGGGGCTGGCGGGCGCGACGCGCTTCTGCGAGGAGATCGAGGGCAGTTTTGCCGGCCTGGACGGGGCGCGCCCGAGCTCGCAGGTGATGGCGGTGATCGACAGGGCGGTGCTCGCGCTGAAGGAATTCGTCGACGGGCTGGGGCGCGGCCACGCCAACGTGCCGCTGCGCTTGTACCCGTCGTACCACGAGCTGAAAACCCTGCAGGGCAAGGCGGATGCCGCGGAAAAGGACCTTTTCTACCCCGACCTCACGCTGCCGGCGCCGCCGCATCCGCAGCCGAGGACGCTCGCCAGCGATGCGCTCGGTCCCTACCTGCAGGCGCAGCGCTCGCAGTTCCAGCGCGGCCTCCTTGGAGCGCTGCGCAATCTGCCGCATGGCCCGCAAGAGATGCAGCGGGCGCTCGACGCCCTGCACCAGGTCGCGGCGCTCCTGCCCGAGCCGCAGGCGCTCTGGTGGGCCGCAGGGGGACTGGTCGACGGCATGCTTGACCCGCCCGACGCCGCTTGGCTAGTCAGGGCGAGGCCGCTATGCAACCGGATCGATTTCCAGTTGCGCGACCTGCTGGCCGGCGCGCCCTCGGTAAGCGAAGTCCTGCTGCGCGAAGTGCTGTACGCCATCGCCACGTGCAAGCCCTCGACGCAGCGGCTGAAGGAGCTCAGGCAGGTGTTCCAGCTCGACAGCCTGTTGCCCGGCGCCGACGCGGGCAGTGTCATGGAATTCGATATGGACTGGCTGGCGCCGGCGCTTGCCGACATGCGATCGCGCCTGGAGGCCGTGCAAGGCATGTGGGTGCATTACGTTTCTGGCGAGCCCAAGAGCGCGGCGCGCTTCCGCGAGCTGGTGGCCTCCTTCAAGGCAAAGGCTGGGGAAGTGGGCAGCGCGCCGCTCGCCAAGCTGCTCGACGCCATCGCGCTGGTGGCGGCGCGCCTGCCTGACCCGTATCCACAGCAGAACCAGTTCATGGTGATCGAGATGGCCTCCGCCTTCCTGTTGGCGGAAAGCCTGATCGAGTACTTCACGCACCCCGCCGCGGACACCGACCAGCAGATCGGCATCATGGGCGGCTGGCTGCTCGACGCCGCCAAGGGCAGGTCCTCGGGCGAGCCGCCTGCGGGTCTGCGCGCCGACTTGAGCGAGCGCATAGGCGCCCTGCAGCTGCGCGCCCAGGTGGCGAAGGAGATCGTCGCCAACCTGCAGCATGTGGAGCAGGTGCTGGACGGCTATGCGCGCGATCCTGCCAAGCGCGACACGCTGGCCGGCCTGGCGCCGCACTTGCGCCAGATCCACGGTGCGCTGATGGTGCTGGACTTCGAAGGCGCGGCGCGCGCGCTCGCGACCTGCGAGCGGCTGATCGGGGAATGCGCGCTGCCGGAATATGCCGGGACGGCGGCCGACATGGACTGGATCGCGGAAGGCCTGAGCAGCATCGGTTTCTTTCTCGACCCGTGCTTGCATGGGCGCGAGCCCTCGGTGCAGGCCATCGAGCTGTTCTTCCGGCGCTTTGACAAGGCGCACGCGCCGGCGATGCAGCGGCCGATGGACACCACCGTAGTACTGACCCCCAGTGCGATCAAAGCTGCGGCGACTGCGGCCGAAGTGGTCGCCGCCGCCGCTGCCGCCGCCGTCGCCGCGCCGCCGCCGCTGCTGCGGGCAGAAGTGAATCAGGAACTGCTCGACATCTATCTCGAGGAAGCCGGCGAAGTGCTCGGCAACATCGAAGCTGCGCAGGCGCAGTGCCGGGCGCAGCCGCGCGACCGCGACGCGCTCACCACCATCCGGCGCAGTTTTCATACCCTGAAAGGCAGCGGCCGCATGGTGGGCCTGATGGACCTCGGCGAGGTGGCCTGGGAAATCGAGCAAGTGATGAACCGCTGGTTGGAGAACAAATGGCCGGCCAGCGCAGAACTGCTCGAGCTCATCGCGGTGGCGGGCGAATCCTTCGCCGGCTGGGTCGGGCAGTTGCGCGACGGCAGCCTGCAGACAGAAATCGACGCGCGGCGGATCGTGGAACTCGCCGGCCGGCTGAAGAAGGCGCAGGAACCGATGATGCCGGCCGCGGTGCCTGCGCCGCTGGCTCCCGCGGCCGCGATGCAAGCCGGGCCCGAGCCCCAACCCGAACCGGCGCCCATCGAACCGGCGCAGCCTGAGCCGGAACCCGAGCCGGCATCTGCGCCGGCTGCGGAGCCCGAAGAGATGGTGATCGGCGAGACGCGCCTGGGGCGCCACCTGTACGACATCTACATGAAGGAAGCGCACCAGCACATCGCGACCCTCGAAGCGCAGTGCGACGCCTGGCGCATGGGAACCGGCATCGACACCACGCAGGAATTCGTGCGCGCGGCGCACACGCTCGCCAGCAGCTCGCGCACCGCGGGCTTCGCCCCAATCGCCGACCTGGCCGCGGCGCTGGAGCATTGGACGCCGCTGGCGCGGCGCAGCGGTGCGGCGGCCGACGTGAAGACGGTACAGGCCGTGATCGAAGGCTTGCGCGAGCGGGTGGCTGCGGTGGCGCGGGGCGAAGCGCCTGCGAATGTCGGGCAAGCGGAAAACCACCTGCTCGAATTGATGGCGCGGCTGCTGGCGCCGCCGGCGAAGCCCAAGCCCAGGCCGGCGCCCTCGTTGGCGCCAGCCAAGGGCGGCCGGGAACTCCGCGTGATGCGCGACGACATCGATGCGCAGCTGCTGCCGATCTTCCTCGAGGAAGCGCAGCAGCTGCTACCCCTGATCGGCAGCGATCTGCGCGACTGGAAAGCGAATCCGCAGGACCAGAACGTATCGCAGTCGCTGCAGCGCGCGCTGCACACGCTGAAGGGCAGCGCGCGCATGGCGGGCGCCATCCGCCTGGGTGAGCTGACGCACACGATGGAGGGCCGCATCGAGGCGGCGCTCGAAGCGGGCGAGCTCACGCACGCGCTGTTCGTCGAACTGGAAGAGAAGATGGACCGGCTGAGCCTCGATCTGGAGCGCATGGCGTCCGGCGCAGAGCCGGAGGTTGCGCCGGTCAGCGCCGCGCCGGAGTTGCTCGCCGCCGACGCGCCGCGCGCCGAGCGCCCGCTGCCCAGCCCGGCGGCGATGCTGCGCATCAACGCCGACACGCTGGACCACCTGATCAACAATTCGGGCGAGGTCAGCATCGCGCGCACACGCGTCGAGGCCGAATTGCGTGCCGTCAAGCAGTCGATCGCCGACCTGAGCGAAAGCATTGCGCGCATGCGAGGGCAGTTGCGCGAGGTGGAGATCCAGGCCGACAGCCAGATGCAGTCGCGAAAGAGCGAGCTGCAAGAGCGCAACCGGCAGTTCGATCCGCTCGAGTTCGACCGCTTTACGCGGCTGCAAGAACTGACGCGGCTGATGGCGGAGAGCCTGCACGACGCGGCCTCGATCCAGCAGTCGTTGGGCAAGAACCTTGGCGAGACCGACGCCGCGCTGTCGCACCAGGCGCGCATCAGCCGCGACGTGCAGCAGGAACTGATGCGCATGCGCGCGGTGCCATTCTCGATCCTCGACGAACGGCTGTACCGCATCGTGCGCCAGGCCACGCGCGAACTGGACAAGAAGGCCGAGCTGCAGATCGAAGGCAGCCAGGTCGAGCTGGACCGCAGCGTGCTGGAGCGCATCGGTGCGCCGCTCGAGCACATGCTGCGCAACGCGCTGACACACGGCGTGGAGGCGCCAGCGGCGCGCGCCGCGGCGGGCAAGCCGGAAAGCGGCCGCATCTCGGTCAGCCTGCGGCAGGAGAGCAACGAGCTCGCGCTCATCGTCAGCGACGACGGTGCCGGGCTCGATCTGCAGCAACTGCGCCGCAAGGCTGAGGACATGGGCTTGTTGCAGCCAGGCCAGCAGGCCGCCGAGGCGGAGCTGATGCAACTGATCTTCGTTTCGGGCCTGTCCACTGCCGAAACGGTGACCCAGCTTTCCGGCCGCGGTATCGGCATGGACGTGGTGCGCAACGAGATCGCCGCCGTCAGCGGGCGCATCGAGATCGCCAGCGAGCGCGGCCGCGGCACCACCTTCACCATCTATCTGCCGTTGACTCTGGCGGTGACACAAGCGGTGCTGGTGCGCGCCGCGGGCAGCATGTTCGCCGTGCCCTCGGCAATGGTCGAGCAGGTACAGCGCCTCAAGGCGGACGCCATGGCCACGCGCTACGCGGCGCAGACGATCGAGTTCCAGCAGCGCCAGTACCCGCTGTTCGGTTTGGCGCAGCTGCTGGGCGTGGGCAGGGAAGGGATACATTCCTACAACTCGGTGCTGCTGCTGCGCAGCGGCATCCAGCGCATCGCGCTGCACGTCGACGAGCTGATCGGCAACCAGGAAATCGTGGTGAAGAGCATCGGTCCGCAGCTCGCACGCGTGCCCGGCGTGGGCGGCGCGACGGTGCTGGCTGACGGCGGCATCGTCCTGATCGTCAACCCGGTGCAGCTGGCGCAGCACGCGCGCCTGGCGCGCGCGCGCGCGGCCGCGCCAGCTGCGCCACCCGCGCCTGCCGCGCCGGTGGTGATGGTGGTGGACGACTCGCTCACGGTGCGCAAGATCACCAGTCGGCTGCTGGAACGCGAGGGCTATCAGGTGCTGACCGCCAAGGATGGCCTTGAGGCGCTCGAGCAAATGAAGGACGCCCTGCCCGCCGTGATGCTGGTGGACATCGAGATGCCGCGCATGGATGGTTTTGAACTGACGCGCAACGTACGCGGCGATGCGCGCATGCGTGATGTGCCGATCATCATGATCTCCTCGCGCACCGCGGAGAAGCACCGCAGCCAGGCGGCGGAGCTGGGGGTGAACGTGTTCCTCGGCAAGCCTTACCCGGAGGCCGAGCTGCTGCAGCGCATCGCCGACTACCTTGCGGGCGGCAGGCAGTGACCGCGGCCGGCACGCGCGGCGTGGTGGGCGCCCGCTTCGAGCCGCAGACTCAGGTCGGCAAGTATCCGATCCAGCGTGAGATCGGCCGCGGCGCCACCAGCCACGTGTTCCTGGCGCGCGACCCCTTCGCCGAGCGTGACGTGGCGATCAAGGTGTTCCTGTTCGACGAGCACGCCGACCCGCAGACCGAGCGCATGATGCACAAGGCCTTCCTGGCGGAAGCCTCGCTCGCCGGCAAGCTCAACCACCCGCACATCGTCGATATCTTTGACGCGGTGGCCGAGCCCGACCACAGCTACCTGGTGATGGAGTACATCGCCGGCACCACGCTGGACGCGCATTCCGACGTCACCAGCCTGCTGCCCCTGTCCAAGGTGGTGGAGATCATTTTCAAGTGCATCCGCGCGCTGGAATATGCCTTCCAGCACGGGGTCATCCACCGCGACATCAAGCCGGGCAACATCCTGCTGTCGGCTGCCGGCGAGACCAAGGTGAGCGACTTCGGCGCTTCGTTCCAGCAGCGCTACGGACACGAGACCACGCAGATCACCGGGGTGGGCTCCCCCGCCTACATGTCGCCCGAGCAGATCCGCATGGAGCAGCTCACGCACCAGACAGACATCTATTCGCTGGGCGTCACCATGTACCGCCTGCTCACCGGGCGCTTGCCGTTCCAGGCTTCCACCCAGGCCGGGCTGACCTACGCCATCGTCAACACCGTGCCACCGCGGCCCGCCATGATGCGGCCGGACCTGCCGCCGCTGCTCGACCAGATCGTGATGACGGCGATCAACAAGGACCCGGCCACGCGCTATCGCTCCTGGCTGGACTTCGGCAAGGACCTGAGCCAGGCGTTCACCGCGCTGCGCCTGGTGGGGGAGTCGCTGTCCGATTCGGAAAAGTTCAACGAACTGCGCCAGACGCCGTTTTTCGAGGGCTTCGGCGACGTCGCGCTGTGGGAGGTGGTGCGCATCGGCAGTTGGAAGAAGATTGCCGCGGGCAGCGTGATCATGCGCGAAGGCGACCACGGCGACAGCTTCTACCTGCTGATCGGGGGCGAAGTCAGCGTGACGCTTTCGGGCACGCAGCTCAACACCATCAAGCCGGGCGGTTGCTTCGGTGAGATCCTGTACTTCACCGACCGCATCGAGAGGCGCACCACCACCATCACCGCCAATACCGAGGTGACGGTGATCGAGATCAAGGCGGCGGCGCTGCGCGCCGCCACCGACGCCTGCCAGGTGGGCCTCAACAAGGCCTTCATGCGCGTGCTGATCGAGCGGCTGATCCAGGCCAACATGCGCCTGGCGGCGAGGGGCTAGCCATGCGCCACTGGATCGCCATGCTCGCGCTGGCGGCCGCGCCGATGGCCGTGGCGGACAAACTGGGCGGTTACCTCGACAAGGCGGGCAAGGGCATCGAGCGCGGCGCGAAGGCCACCGCCAAGGCGGCGGAGCGCCCGCGCGGCGCCACGCAGAAGTTTCTCGAGAAAACGGGCAAGAAGATCGACAAGGCCACCTCGGGCAAGTAGCCCGCTAGCGGCCGAGCGCGATTTCCTTCAGCGCCGCGATCCAGCGTGGCGATTCGTTCAGGCAGGGCAGGGCGCGGAACTGGCCGCCGCCCGCGTCGAGGAAGGCCTTCTTGCCCTCGAGCGCGATCTCCTCCAGCGTTTCCAGGCAGTCGGCCACGAATCCCGGGCAGATCACGTCGACGCGGCGCGTGCGCGCGGCGCCCAGCTCGGCGAGCACGTCGGCAGTGTAGGGCTGCAGCCAGCGCGCCGGGCCGAAACGCGACTGGAAGGTGACACGGTGCTGGCCAGGCTGCAGCCGCAGTTCCTGGGCCAGCAATTGCGCGGTGCGCTGGCACTGGTCGCGGTACGGGTCGCCGCGCTCCACGGCGCGCTGCGGCAGGCCGTGGAAGCTCATCACCAGCACATCGGGCCTGTCCTGCACCAGTTCGGCGAGCGCCGCGATGTAGCCCGGGTGGTCGTGGAACTGCTCGACGAAATCCACCTTGCTCCCGACCACGTCGCGGATCGATTCCGTGGTGCTGCGCGCGTACTGCGGGTACACGGGCAGGACGCGGATCTTCGTGCACGACGAGAGTTTCGCCAGGCCATCTGTGATCGTCGGTTCGCCGTAGCGCATGGCGTATTCGACCGGCACGCCCGTGGCCTCGCGCAGCAGCCGCGCCTGCTTTGCAGTGTGCACCGCCAGCGGAGAGCCCTCCGGCGTCCAGATCTTGGCGTACTTCTTCGCCGACTGGGCCGGGCGCATGCGCAGCACGATGCCGTGCAGGACGGGCAGCCAGAGCCAGCGCGGCAGCTCGACCACGCGCGGGTCGGCGAGGAACTCGGCGAGATAGGCGCGCACCGCCGCCGGGGTGGGCGCCGCCGGCGTGCCCAGATTGACGAGGAGGATGCCGTTCAGGGCTTGGACAGCGCGCTGGAGAGGAGCTTCGCGGTGATGTCCACGATCGGCACCACGCGGTCGTAGGCCATGCGCGAGGGCCCGATCACGCCCACCGTGCCGACCACCTCGCCGTCCACCCTGTAGGGCGCGGTCACGACGCTCACTTCGTCGGGCGCGCTGACGCCGGACTCGCCGCCGATGAACACCTGCACGCCCTGGCCGCGCAGCGACAGGTCGA
Source organism: Betaproteobacteria bacterium (assembly GCA_031394435.1). Lineage (GTDB taxonomy): Bacteria > Pseudomonadota > Gammaproteobacteria > Burkholderiales > SG8-39 > JAABQT01. The sequence goes on along the minus strand of JANNTQ010000101.1, from coordinate 29,364 downwards.
GGATCTGCAGCAGCGTGGTCTTGTGCTCGAACAGCTCGAACAGCTGGCGCATGCGTCCCATGTCCTGCGACAGGTCCTGCGCCGCGAGCAGGTTGCGCTCACCCGAGATGACGTAGGGTTCGCTGCCCTCGGCCACCGCGCGGTCGCCGGCCTCCAGCGCGGCGCTCATCAGCTGCATCATGTCCTGGCGGATCTGGTGCAGCTCCTGGTGCAGATGCTGGCGCACCTGCTCGAAGCTCTGTCCGGCGTAGTTCTGATTGATGAAGTTTGCCGCCGACACCAGCTCGGCGGGCGAGTAGTCGCGCTCGGTGAACAGCACCCGGTTCAGCACGTCGCCCTCCCGCGTCACCACGATCAGCAGCACGCGCTTTTCCGACAGGCGCAGGAACTCGATCTGGCGAAAGGTGAGCGCACGCCGGCGCGGCGTCATCACCACGCCGGCAAACTGGGTGAGTTGCGACAGCAGCTGGGAGGCCGAATGGATGGCGCGCTGCGGGCTGTCAGGGTGCAGCTGGTCCTCCAGCTGGTGCAGCTCGCCCGAGCCGAGCGGCTTCATCACCAGCAGCGTGTCGACGAAGAAGCGGTAGCCGGCCGGCGTCGGCACCCGCCCGGCGGAGGTGTGCGGGCTGGAAATGAAGCCCAGCTCCTCCAGGTCCGACATCACGTTGCGGATGGTGGCCGGCGACAGGTCCAGCCCGGAATGCCTGGACAGCGTGCGCGAGCCGACCGGCTGGCCCTCGGCGATGTAGCGTTCGACCAGCGTCTTCAGCAGCAGCTGCGCGCGTTTGTCGAGCATGCGGTGCATTTTACACATGCGGTTAGAATGCCGCGATGCCCAAAGCCGCGTTTCGCCGCGTTGCGCTGATCGGCAAGCACACGGCGGAGATCGCCGAATCGCTGCGCGAGCTGCGCGGCCTGCTGCGCGGCCGCGGCTGCGAGGTGCGCGTGGAGCGCGACACCGCAACGCGCATCGGCGATGCGCAGGGCGCGGCGAGCTACGACGAGATCGGCGCCTTCGCCGATCTCGCCATCGTGCTGGGCGGCGACGGCACCATGCTCGCGGCGGCGCGCCACCTGGCGCGCCACAAGGTGCCGCTGGCTGGCATCAACCAGGGGCGTGTCGGCTTCATGACCGACATCGCACTGAAGGACATCCGCAGTTCGGTCGGCGCGATCCTCGACGGCAAGTACAGCATCGAGGAGCGCGCGCTGCTGGAGGCGGAGATCACGCGCGGCGGCGAAATCCTGCTGCGCACCGTGGCGCTGAACGAGGCGGTGGTCGGCAAAGGCGCGCAAGGCCGCCTGATCGAGGTCGAGGTGCGCATCGACGGCGAGTACGTCTACGCCCTGCGCGCAGACGGCCTGATCGTCGCCACGCCCACCGGTTCCACCGCCTACGCGCTGTCCGCCCAGGGCCCGATCCTGCAGCCGGGCGTGGCGGCCTTCGCGCTGGTGCCGCTCAATCCGCACGTGCTCTCGGCGCGGCCGGTGAGCGTCAGCGACCGCAGCACCATCGAGATCGCGCTGCTGCGCGCAGTGGACGCACGGGCGCATTTCGACGGCTTTGCCCTCACCGACATGGCCGCTGGCGACCGGCTGGTGCTCAGGCGCTCGGCGGATGCCGTGCGCTTCGTGCACCCGCCGGGCTACAGCTACTTCGCCATGTTGCGCGAGAAGCTGAGCTGGAGCGAAGCGGCGGGGAGCAAGCCAGAGGACTGACTTCGGGGAATAGTCCGAGCCCGAGATTGTTCTCCGTGTGTGAGGAGAACGATGGACTTTCCAGGAAGCAGTCGCGCGGATTTAGCGTTTTGTCCGTCCATCCCCTCCAATCCCGGTTTGAAAACAAGGCCCTGCCCTTTTCATCTCAACCGTAGGGAAGGAGGACCGCATGAAGAAGCTTTCCATTGTTACAGCCCTGCTACTCGCCTTTGCGGCGCCCACTGCGTCCGGCAATGACAAAGACCGGATTCGCGTCAAGTTGATAGGGTACGAGGAGGTGCCCGCGGTATCAACGGCTGCGTCAGGCCGGTTCAGGGCCGAGATCAGCGACCACGAGCTGTCGATCGCCTTCAAGCTGACCTACACCGGGCTACAGGGAACGGTGACCCAGGCGCACATCCATGTAGGCCAGCGCAGCGTAAACGGCGGCATCGTGCTGTGGCTGTGCGGCACAGCCACGAACCCCGGTCCGGCGGGTACCCAGACCTGTCCGGCGCCGATGCCGGGCCAGGAGGCCGAAGTCAGTGGCACCCTCGACGCCGGCGACGTCGTTGCGACCCCCCTTCCTCCGGCTGGCGGTCAGCAGATCTCGGCCGGGGAGCTGGCCGAGGTGATCGCCGCGATCCGCGCCGGTGTCGCTTATGTCAACGTCCACACCAGTCTGTCGCCAGGTGGTGAGATCCGCGCACAGATCGGCGGCGGACATGGCCGCCACGATCACGACGACTAGACGCCACTAGTACAAGTCTTCGCCAGCTGAAAGCCCGGTCGCGGACCGGGCTTTTTTTGTTTCGCATCGCGTTCATGGCGATCAAGCTCAATCACACCAGCGCTTGCCTGAACGGGACCAATACGGGCAGCATTCGTCACCACGCCGATCGCGCACGCCCCGAACGCCTCGAGAGCACCCCATGACAAGCCCGATCGACCAACAGGCAATACGACGCAAGTGCAATTTGCGCTGCACGGGCCCCCACGGCGTACGGCGCACGCGATAGATTTTCCTATTCGTCTATGCTGCGCGCGCTGGGAATCCGGGACTTCGTGATCGTCGAGCGCGTGGAGCTCGAGACCGGGCCGGGTTTTACGGTACTCACCGGCGAAACGGGTGCCGGCAAGTCCATCCTGGTCGATGCTATCGAACTGCTGGTCGGCGGGCGCGGCGACGCGTCGCTGGTGCGCGAAGGCGCGGAGCGGGCCGAGCTGTCGGCGGAATTCGAGTTGCCGAAGGACAGCCCTCTCGAAAGATATCTAGTCGACGCCGGTCTGGAAGGCGATCCGGGCAATGTCATCCTGCGCCGGGTGATCGACCGCTTGAGCCGCTCGCGATGCTTCGTCAACGGCCATTCCGCGACGCTGGCGCAGCTCAGGGAAGCGGGTGAGCACCTGGTGGACATCCACGGCCAGCACGAACACCAGTCGCTGCTGCGTGCCGCCGCGCAACGCGATCTGCTGGACGCGCACGCGGGCGCGCAGGAAATCGCGCGTGCCTGCGCTGACGCCTGGCGTGCATGGAAGCGGCTGGAGGCGCTTGCCACCGAGGCAGAGCAGCAGTTCGCCAAGCGGGAATCCGAGCGCGCGGAGCTCCAGGAAAAGCTCGCCGAGCTGAAGACGCTCGTCCTGAAGGACGACGAATGGGATGACCTGGCCGCGCAGCACCAGCGCCTGGCGCACGGTTCCAGCCTGCTCGCCGGCGCGCAATCCTCGCTGGAGGCCCTGTCAGAGGCGGACGGCGCCTGCCTGCCGCAGCTGAGCGCGGTCGCCAGGCAACTGCGCGCGCTGTCGGAGCACGACGGACACCTGAAGGCGATCGTCGAGATGCTCGAGTCAGCCGAGGCGCAGGCGGCCGAAGCGGCGCGCGGGCTGCGCGATTACGCATCGCGCGTGGATCTCGATCCGGAGGCGCTGCGGGAGGTGGGGCAGCGCATCGAGGCGCTGCATGCGGCAGGGCGCAAGTACCGCGTCAAGCCCGCCGGGCTGCCGGTGCTGGAGAAAGAATTGGCGCTGCGCTTCAAGGAAGTGGAACTCGCGGCGAGCCCCGAAGCGCTGCGGCGCGAGGTCGCGGCCGCGGAGGGGCGCTACGGCGCGGCGGCGAAGAAACTTTCGGCCAAGCGCATCAGCACCGCGCAGGCCCTGTCCAAGGCGGTCAGCGAAGGCATGCAGCAACTGGCGATGAAGGGCGGCCGCTTCTCGGTGGCGCTGCGGGCGCTGGAGGCGCCCACAGCGGCGGGTCTGGAAGAAGTCGCATTTGAAGTGTCCTCGCATCCCAGCCTGCCTCTGCGGCCGCTCGCCAAGGTGGCCTCGGGCGGAGAGCTCTCCCGGGTCAGCCTGGCGGTCCAGCTGGTGACGGCCAAGGCTTCGCCGGTATCCACCCTGGTGTTCGACGAGGTGGACGCCGGCATCGGCGGCGCAGTGGCGGAGATCGTGGGGCGGGCATTGAAGAAGCTCGGCAAGGAGCGGCAGGTGCTGTGCGTGACGCACCTGCCTCAGGTGGCTGCGCAGGGCGACGAGCAATGGACTGTGGTGCGCTCCGCGGCGCGCGGCAAGCTCGGCGTCGGCGCCGCGCGCTTGGATCGCGCGGGCAGGATCGAGGAACTGGCGCGCATGCTTGGGGGCGCGCAGATCACCGCCACCACGCGCCGGCACGCGGCGGAGATGCTAGGCGGCGGCTAGCTGCTTGCGGCTCGGGCACTCCTGCTTGGTGCAGTCGGCGTACAGCGCGAGCGAATGGCCGCGCAGCTCGAAGCCGCGCTTGCTCGCCACTTCGCTTTGACGCTGCTCGATCTCGGCGTCGTAGAACTCCTCCACGCGCCCGCACTGCAGGCACACCAGATGGTCGTGGTGCCCGCCCTGATTCAGCTCGAACACCGCCTTGCCGGTCTCGAAATGCTGCCGCGACAGCAGCCCGGCCTGCTCGAACTGCGTCAGCACGCGGTACACGGTGGCGAGACCGATGTCGATGCCTTCCGCCATCAGGCTCTTGTAGACGTCCTCGGCCGACAGGTGGCGCACCTTGCTGTGCTCGAACAACTCCAGCACCTTGCGCCGCGGCAGCGTGGCCTTGAGCCCGCTTTCCTTGAGGCTTTGCGCCGAGTTCATCGCTTATCATTATAGGCCTATGCCCCGTGTGCTCTGTGTTTGCCTCGCACTGCTGCTCGGTGCTTGCGCGCTGCCCGATTTCATGGCGCCGTACCGCATCGACATCCAGCAGGGCAACTTCGTTGCGCAGGACATGGTGTCCCAGCTGAAGTCCGGCATGAGCAAGGAGCAGGTGCGCTACCTCCTCGGCACGCCGCTGCTCACCGACATGTTCCATGCCGAGCGCTGGGATTACGTGTACTGGTTCGACCGGCGCGGCCAGCCGCTCGAGCGGCGGCGCCTCGCGGTGTTCTTCCAGGACGGCAAGCTGGCGCGGCTGGACGGCGACGTGCTGCCGGCGGGCGAGAAGAAAGGGGAGACGCAATGAAGGTGGCAATCGCAGGCGCGGGCGGCCGTATGGGGCAAGCGCTGCTCGAGGCGGTACTGGCCGACCGGGAATTGCAGCTCACTGCGGCGCTCGACGCCGCCGGCAGCCCGGCGATCGGGCGCACCGCGGGCCCGGTAAAGGTCGGCGCGGAGCTCGGCGCGCTGGCCGCAGCGCAGGTGCTGATCGATTTCACGCGTCCCGACGGCACGCTTTCGCATCTGGACGCCTGCCTGAAGCATGCGAAGGCCATGGTGATCGGCACCACGGGATTCAGCGAAGCGCAGAAGGCGCGCATCGCGCAGGGCGCGCAGCGCATCGCCGTCGTGCTTTCGCCCAACTTCGCCATCGGGGTGAACGTCGTGTTCCGGCTGGCCCAGACCGCCGCCAAGGCGCTGGGCGACGCCTACGACGTGGAGATCGTCGAAGCGCACCACCGGCACAAGGTGGATGCGCCCTCGGGTACCGCGCTGATGCTCGGCCAGCTGGTGGCCAAGGCGCTGGGCCGCGACCTCGGCCAGGTGGCAACCCATGGACGCGAGGGTGACACAGGCGAGCGCCCGGCCAAGGCGATCGGCTTCCACGCCATCCGCGGAGGCGACATCGTAGGCGAGCACACGGTGATCTTCGCCGGCGCCGGCGAGCGCGTGGAGGTGACGGTGCGCTCGCAGAGCCGCATGACCTATGCCGCGGGCGCACTGCGCGCGGCCAAGTGGCTCAAGGGCAAGGGGCCCGGCCTGTACGACATGTTCGACGTGCTTGGCCTGAAGTAGCCGGCGCGGTATAATTCGCCGCTCAAATGAGCGGGAGGGGCGCGAGCCTCTTCCGCTTTTTCACATCTATCCCGGGAGTTTGCCGTGCCTGCGCTCGAGTCCGCCGTCCTCGTCCTTGCCGACGGGGTGGTGTTTCGAGGCCGCAGCGTGGGCGCCCAGGGGCTCTCGACCGGCGAAGTGGTGTTCAACACCGCCATGACCGGCTACCAGGAAATCCTCACCGATCCGTCCTACTGCGGACAGATCGTCACCCTGACCACTCCGCACATCGGCAATACCGGCGTGAATGCCGAGGACGAGGAGTCCGGCAAGGTCCACGCGGCGGGCCTCGTGGTGCGCGATGTGCCGGCTTTGCCCTCCAGCTGGCGCGCGCAGCAGGGCCTCACCGAGTACCTGGTGCGCCACAACGTCGTGGCGATCGCTGACATCGACACGCGCAAGCTCACGCGCCTCCTGCGCGAGAAGGGCGCGCAGAACGGCTGCCTCGTCGCCGGCGGCGATCCTCGGACGTGGAAGGTGGACGTGGACCAGGCGCTGGCCGAGGCGCGCAGGTTCCCCGGCCTCGCCGGCATGGACCTCGCCAAGGTGGTGAGCACTGCCAAGCCTTACGAGTGGCGCGACGGCAAGTGGGAGCTGGGCAAGGGTTACCGCCACGTGGTGGACGCGCCGTTTCACGTGGTGGCCTACGACTACGGCATCAAGCGCAACATCCTGCGCCTGCTCGCCGAGCGCGGGGCGCACATCACGGTGGTGCCGGCGCAGACGCCGGCGCGAGAAGTGCTGCGCATGCAGCCGGACGGGGTGTTCCTGTCCAACGGCCCGGGCGACCCGCAGCCCTGCGACTACGCCATCGAGTCCATCGGCGAGATCCTCGACACGACGCGCGTGCCGGTGTTCGGCATCTGCCTTGGCCACCAGCTGATGGGCCTCGCCTCCGGCGCGAAGACAATCAAGATGAAGTTTGGCCACCATGGCGCCAACCATCCGGTGCAGGACCTCGAGACCGGGCAGGTGGTGATCACCAGCCAGAACCACGGCTTCGCGGTGGACCCGAAGACGCTGCCGCGCACGCTCAAGCCCACGCATGTGTCGCTGTTCGACGGTTCCCTGCAGGGGCTGGCGAGAACCGACCGGCCGGCGTTCTGTTTCCAGGGGCACCCGGAAGCGAGCCCCGGCCCGCACGACATCGGCTACCTGTTCGAGCGCTTTGCCGGCCTGATGAAGAATGCCAAAAAGAACTGATCTGCGCTCGATCCTGATTATCGGCGCCGGCCCGATCGTCATCGGCCAGGCCTGCGAATTCGACTATTCGGGCGCGCAGGCCTGCAAGGCGCTGCGCGACGAGGGCTACCGGGTCGTGCTGGTGAATTCCAACCCGGCCACCATCATGACCGACCCGGAGATGGCCGACGCCACCTACCTCGAGCCGATCACCTGGCAGACGGTGGCGCGCATCATCGAGAAGGAGCGCCCCGACGCGCTGCTGCCGACCATGGGCGGGCAGACCGCGCTCAACTGCGCGCTCGACCTCGCGCGCGAGGGCGTGCTGGAGAAGTTCGGCGTGCAGATGATCGGTGCCTCGCGCGAGGCCATCGACATGGCCGAGGACAGGGAAAAATTCAAGCAGGCGATGACCCGCATCGGCCTCGCCTCGGCGCGCTCCTCGCCCGCGCACTCGATGGAGGAGGCGCTGCAGGTGCAGGCGAGCCTCGGCTTCCCGGTGGTGATCCGGCCCTCCTTTACCCTCGGCGGCACGGGCGGCGGCATCGCCTACAACCGCGAGGAGTTCGTCGCCATCTGCGAGCGCGGGCTGGAGGCCTCGCCCACCAGGGAGCTGCTGATCGAGGAGTCGGTGATCGGCTGGAAGGAGTTCGAGATGGAGGTGGTGCGCGACCGCAACGACAATTGCATCATCGTGTGCTCGATCGAGAACGTGGACGCGATGGGCGTGCACACCGGCGACTCGATCACCGTGGCGCCGGCGCAGACGCTGACCGACAAGGAATACCAGATCATGCGCAACGCCTCGATCGCGGTGCTGCGCGAAATCGGGGTGGACACCGGCGGCTCGAACGTGCAGTTCGCCATCAACCCGCAGGACGGGCGCATGCTGGTGATCGAGATGAATCCGCGCGTCAGCCGCTCCTCGGCGCTCGCCTCGAAGGCCACCGGCTTCCCGATCGCCAAAGTGGCGGCCAAGCTCGCCGTGGGCTACACGCTGGATGAACTCAGGAACGAGATAACCGGTGGCGCGACGCCCGCTTCGTTCGAGCCGGCCATCGACTACGTGGTCACCAAGGTGCCGCGCTTCGCCTTCGAGAAGTTCACGCAGGCTAACGACCGGCTCACCACGCAAATGAAGTCGGTGGGCGAGGTGATGGCCATCGGCCGCACGTTCCAGGAGTCCCTGCAAAAGGCGCTGCGCGGGCTGGAAGTCGGGGTGGACGGCCTGAACCAGAAGACCACGGACCGCGAAACCCTGGAACGGGAACTCGGCGAGCCGGGCCCCGAGCGCATCTGGTACGTGGGCGACGCCTTCGAGAACGGCTTTGCGCTGGAAGAGGTGTACCGCCTCACGCACATCGACCCCTGGTTCCTGGCGCAGATCAAGGAGATCGTGGACCTGGAAATGCGGCTGGACGACCAGAAGCTCGCCGCCATCGACGCCGATACGCTGCGCATGCTCAAGCGCAAGGGCTTCTCCGACCGGCGCCTGGCCTACCTGTTCAATACCGGCGAGATGGCGGTGCGCGAGAAGCGCCACCAGCTCGGCATCCGCCCGGTGTACAAGCGCGTGGACACTTGCGCGGCGGAGTTCGCCACCAATACCGCCTACCTGTACTCCACCTACGAAGAGGAGTGCGAGGCCGAGCCCAGCGAGCGCAAGAAGATTATGGTGCTGGGCGGCGGGCCGAACCGCATCGCCCAGGGCATCGAGTTCGATTACTGTTGCGTGCACGCGGTGCTCGCGCTGCGCGCGGACGGCTTCGAGACCATCATGGTCAACTGCAATCCGGAAACCGTCTCCACCGACTACGACACGTCGGACCGGCTGTATTTCGAGCCGTTGACCCTGGAGGACGTGCTCGAGATCGTGCACAAGGAGAAGCCGGTCGGCGTGATCGTGCAGTACGGCGGGCAGACGCCACTCAAGCTGGCGCGCGATCTCGCCGCCGCGGGGGTGCCGATCATCGGCACCAGCGCCGACTCCATCGACATGGCCGAAGACCGCGAGCGCTTCCAGCAGCTGCTGGAGAAGTTGCAACTGCGCCAGCCGCCCAACCGCACCGCGCGCTCGGCGACGGAGGCGGTGAAGCAGGCCGAGCAGATCGGCTACCCGGTGGTGGTGCGGCCAAGCTACGTGCTCGGCGGACGCGCGATGGAAATCGTGCATCATCAGGCGGACCTCGAGCGCTACATGACGAACGCGGTGAAGGTGTCGAACGACGCGCCGGTGCTGCTCGACCGCTACCTGTCGGATGCGATCGAGGTGGACGTGGATTGCATCTCCGACGGCAACGAGGTGCTGATCGGCGGAGTGATGGAGCACGTGGAGCAAGCCGGGGTGCATTCCGGCGATTCGGCCTGCTGCCTGCCGCCGCACTCGCTCTCGCCGGAGCTGGTGCAGGAGCTGCGTCGGCAGACCGGAATCCTGGCGCGCGCGCTGCAGGTGTGCGGGCTGATGAACGTGCAATTCGCCATCCAGGGCAGCACGGTGTACGTGCTCGAGGTGAATCCGCGCGCTTCGCGCACCGTGCCCTTCGTTTCCAAGGCCACCGGGCGGCCGCTGGCCAAGATTGCAGCGCTGTGCATGGCGGGCAAGACCCTTGCCGCGCAAAAGGTGCACGGCGACATCACGCCGCCTTATTTCTCAGTCAAGGAAGCAGTGTTCCCCTTCGCCAAGTTTCCCGGGGTGGACACCATCCTCGGGCCCGAGATGAAGTCCACCGGCGAAGTGATGGGCATCGGGCAGACTTTCGGCGAAGCCTTCGTCAAGTCCCAGCTGGCGGCCGGGGTAAAGCTGCCCAAGGCCGGGCGTGCGTTTGTCAGCGTGCGCGACGGCGACAAGCGCGCCGCAATCGATGTCGCACGCGACCTGGCGGGGCTGGGCTTCACCATCCTCGCCACGCGCGGCACGGCGGCGGTGCTGTCGGCGCACGGCGTGGCGGTGACCCTGGTCAACAAGGTGGCCGAGGGGCGCCCGCACATCGTGGACATGATCAAGAACGGCGAGGTGAGCTTCATCGCCAATACAGTGGACGACACCCGCACTGCGATTTCGGACTCGCGTGCCATCCGGGTCACCGCGCTGGCGGCGCGGGTGACCTATTACACGACCATTGCAGGGGCGAAGGCGGCTTGCGCCGGCATGCAGCACATGAGCAAGCTCGAGCCGTACCGGCTGCAGGACTTGCATGCGCAACTCGGCAAATCCACTACGATTCGCGGGGACACCTCACACTAATGGCCAAGACTCCCATGACCTTGCGCGGCGCGGAGCTGCTGCGCGTTGAGCTTCACCGCTTGAAGTCGATCGAGCGGCCGGCGAATTCCCAGGCGATCGGCGAGGCGCGGGCCCATGGCGACCTGTCCGAGAACGCCGAGTACGAGGCGGCGCGCGATCGGCAGGGATTCATCGAGGGGCGGATTTCGGAAGTCGAGGCGAAGCTGGGGAATGCCCAGGTCATCGACCCCAAGCTGCTGGATGCCGACGGGCGTTGCGTGTTCGGGGCGACCGTCGATCTGGAGGAGAAAGGCGGCAAGAAAATTACTTACCAGATCGTCGGCGAAGACGAGGCCGACATCAAGGCCGGGAGGATCTCGATCTCCTCGCCGATCGCAAGGGCGTTGATCGGGAAGGAAGCCGGCGACGAAGTGGACGTGGTGACTCCCGGCGGGGTGAAGAAGTACGAGATTTTGGACGTAAGGTACGAGTAGGCTTTTTCGGCTGTGTCGGTTTCCTGCGGTAAACAACCAGCATTTTCCCGATGTGCTGGATGGCGTGTGCGCTGGTGCGCTCGCAGATGCTGGCCAGCGCCACTTCGCGCTCGTCGCGGTTGAGCGGGGCGGCGCGGATCTTGATCAGCTCGTGCGCGCCGATGGCGCGGTCGATCTCGGCAATCACGGCGTCGGTGAGTCCCTTTTCACCCAGTTGCAGGATTGGATTGAGGGAGTGGGCGCGGGCCTTGAGGGCTTTCTTCTCCGTAGTGCTCAACTCGAACATCTCGCGAGTATATGATCATCGGCGATGGCCAAGTCCAACAAAGCCTGGCTGCGCCGCCACGTCACCGACACCTACGTCCGCCGGGCCAGGGAAGCCGGCTACCGCTCGCGCGCCGCGTACAAACTGCTGGAATTCATCGCCAAGGACAAACTCCTGAAGCCTGGCATGCGGGTCCTCGATCTCGGCGCCGCCCCCGGCGGCTGGTCGCAGGTGGCGGCTGAGAAGGTGAAGCCCAACGGGAAAGTGGTGGCGATGGACCTGCTGGAGGTCAAACCGATCCACGGGGTGACGATTTTAAAAGGGGACTTCCGCGAAGCCAATCTCGAGGCAGTTCTCGGAGGCAAGGCGGACGTGGTGCTCTCGGACATGATGCCCAACATCACCGGAGTGCCGTTGGTGGACCAGGCGCGGGCCGCGGAGATTTCGCTGGCGGCGATTGAACTGTGCAAGAAGTCGTTGCAGCCCGACGGGGCGCTGCTGTTGAAGGTTTTCCACGGCGGCGCCTTCGACGAGGTACTGAAGGCGCTTAAGGATGTGTTTCAGACAGTTGGAGTAAGGAAGCCCGCCGCCTCTCGTGGGGAGTCCCGCGAAAATTATTTGCTCGCCCGGCGGCTGAAAAAGGCTTGAACCTGGGGCTTGCGCCGCAATCTATCCAATTCGGCGTAAACTGACTTCTTTGCGGCGCTGCTCAAGAGAGGAGCAAGTCCTTGAACAACATGCTTAAAAACCTGGTCATCTGGCTGGTGATCGGCCTGGTGTTGATGACCGTGTTCAACCAGTTCAACACCCGCCAGGCGGCGCAGGCGCCCCTGGAGTACTCGCAATTTCTGGACGAAGTGAAGGCGGGCCGCATCGCCAAGGTGACGATCGAGGGCCGGCAACTCAAGGCCACCACCACCGAAGGCAAGCGCGTAACCAGCTATTCGCCGGGCGACATCTGGCTGGTGTCGGACCTGCTCAAGTACAACATCAAGGTGGAGGCGAAGCCGGAAGAAGAGCCTTCGCTGCTGATGAACATCTTCGTGTCCTGGTTCCCGATGCTGCTGCTGATCGGCGTGTGGATTTTCTTCATGCGCCAGATGCAGGGCGGGGGACGCGGCGGCGCGTTCAGTTTCGGCAAGTCCAAGGCCAAGATGGTGGACGAGTCCACCAATACGGTGACCTTCGCCGACGTCGCCGGCTGCGATGAGGCGAAGGAGGAAGTGTCCGAACTGGTGGACTTCCTGCGCGACCCGTCCAAGTTCCAGAAGCTGGGCGGCCGCATCCCGCGCGGCGTGCTGATGGTCGGCAACCCCGGCACCGGCAAGACCTTGCTCGCCCGCGCCATCGCGGGTGAAGCCAAGGTGCCGTTCTTCTCCATCTCCGGCTCCGATTTCGTAGAGATGTTCGTAGGCGTGGGCGCGGCCCGCGTGCGCGACATGTTCGAGCAGGCGAAGAAGCACTCGCCGTGCATCGTGTTCATCGATGAAATCGACGCGGTCGGCCGCCAGCGCGGCGCGGGCCTCGGCGGCGGCAACGACGAGCGCGAGCAGACGCTGAACCAGCTGCTGGTCGAGATGGACGGCTTCGAAGCCAACGTGGGCGTGATCGTGATCGCCGCCACCAACCGTCCCGACGTGCTCGACCCTGCGCTGCTGCGCCCGGGCAGGTTCGACCGGCAAGTGGTGGTGCCGCTGCCCGACATCCGCGGCCGCGAGGAAATCCTGAAAGTCCACATGAGGAAAGTCCCGCTGGCGCCCGACGTGAAGCCCGACATCATCGCGCGCGGCACGCCCGGCTTCTCCGGTGCGGATCTCGCCAACCTGGTGAACGAAGCGGCCCTGTTCGCCGCACGCGGCAGCAAGCGCCTGGTGGACATGGAGGATTTCGAGCGCGCCAAGGACAAGATCATCATGGGCGCCGAGCGGCGCTCGATGGTGATGCCGGAAGAGGAGCGCAGGAACACCGCCTACCACGAGTCCGGCCACACCGTGGTGGCGAAGCTCCTGCCGAAGACCGACCCGGTGCACAAGGTCACCATCATCCCGAGGGGCAGGGCGCTCGGCGTCACCATGCAGCTGCCGACGGAAGACCGCTACAGCCAGGACCGCGAGCGGCTGCTCAACACGATCACGGTGCTGTTCGGCGGCCGCATCGCCGAGGAACTGTTCATGCACCAGATGACCACCGGGGCGTCCAACGACTTCGAGCGCGCCACCGAAATCGCGCGCCGCATGGTGACGCAATGGGGTATGTCCGACGCGCTCGGCACCATGGTGTACGGCGAGAACGAGGGCGAGGTGTTCCTCGGCCGCTCGATCACCACGCACAAGAATGTGTCGGAAGCGACGCTGCAAAAGGTGGACGCCGAGATCCGCCGCATCGTCGACGAGCAGTACAAGCTGGCGAGAAAGCTGCTCGAGGAGAACCGCGACAAGGTCGAGGCGATGGCCAAAGCGCTGCTCGAGCTGGAAACCCTCGACGCCGAGCAGATCAGCGACGTCATGGCCGGCAAGCCGCCGCGCCCGCCCAAGCCCAGCTCCAGCGCCACGAAGCCCGGCGACGGCGCGGCCAACGATGGCGCCACGGCCGCCACGGCTCCCGCTCCGACCGCTTGAACCTGCGCTGCGGCCGCTTCGAGCTGAGCCTCGAGCGGCCGCTCGTGATGGGCGTGGTCAACGTCACGCCCGACTCTTTCTCTGACGGCGGGAAATTCCTCGACGCGCAGGCGGCCATCGCGCATGCGCGCCAGCTCGTGGCTCAGGGCGCCGACCTGGTGGACGTCGGCGGCGAGTCCACCCGCCCCGGCGCCCCGGCTGTGTCGGCGGCAGAAGAACTGAAGCGGGTGTTGCCGGTGGTGGAGGCCGTCGCGGACCTGCCTGTGTCAGTCGATACACGGAAACCTTCGGTCATGCAGGCGGTGCTCGCCGCCGGGGCCTCGATGATCAACGACATCCAGGCGCTGCTGGCGCCGGGGGCGATCGAGGCGGTGGCGCATAGCGGCTGCGGCGTGTGCCTGATGCACATGCAGGGCGATCCACAGACCATGCAGCGCGAGCCGCGGTATGGCGACGTGGTGCACGAGGTGAAGGCGTTCCTCGCCCAGCGCGTTGCCGCCTGCGAACAGGCGGGTATCGCGCGCGATCGCCTGGTGGCCGACCCGGGCTTCGGCTTCGGCAAGACCGCCGGGCACAACCTGACCCTGCTCAAGCGCCTGCCCGAATTCGCCGGCCTGGGCGTGCCGATCCTCGCCGGCTGGTCGAGGAAATCCTCGCTCGGTCGCATCACCGGGCACGAATCCGGCGATCGGCTCGCCGGCAGCGTCGCCGCCGCTTTGCTCGCCCTGCTCGGAGGGGCGAGAATACTGCGCGTGCACGACGTGAAGGAAACCAAGGACGCAATCCTGATGTTCGAAGCCTGGCGCAAGGCATGACGCGCAAGTACTTCGGCACGGACGGCGTGCGCGGTACCGTTGGGCACAGCCCGATGACGCCGGACTTCATCCTGCGCCTGGGCTACGCCGCGGGCAAGGTGCTGGCCGGCAAAGCCCCCCATCCGGCGGTGCTGATCGGCAAGGACACGCGCATCTCCGGCTACATGATCGAGGCGGCGCTCGAAGCGGGCTTCTCCGCCGCCGGCGTGGACGTGCTGCTGTGCGGCCCGCTGCCCACGCCGGGCGTCGCCTACCTTGCGCGCGCGCTGCGCCTGTCGGCCGGCGTGGTGATCAGCGCCTCGCACAACCCCTACGCCGACAACGGCATCAAGTTCTTTTCCGGCGACGGCTTCAAGCTGCCCGACGCGGTGGAAGCCGATATCGAGCGCTCGCTCGAGGCGCCGATCGGCTGCAACGAGTCGGCCAAGCTCGGCAAGGCGCGCCGTGTGGACGACGCGGCGGGCCGCTATGTCGAGTTCTGCAAGTCCTGCTTCCCCGCCGAACTCGACCTGCGCGGCCTGCGCATGGTGGTGGATTGCGCGCATGGCGCCGCCTACGGCGTGGCGCCCAATGTATTCCATGAACTCGGCGCCGATGTGGTGCCGATCGGCGTGTCGCCCGACGGCTTCAACATCAACGAGCTGTTCGGCGCCAGCGCGCCGCGGCAGCTGGAGACCGCAGTGCGGCTGCACAAGGCCGACTTCGGCATCGCGCTCGACGGCGATGGCGATCGCCTGCTGATGGCGGACGCCGCCGGCAGGCTCTATGACGGCGACCAGCTGCTCTACGCCATCGTCAAGCACCGCGCGTCGAAGCAGAAAGTTCCAGGTGTCGCCGGCACGCTGATGACCAACTACGCGCTCGAGCAGGCCTTCGCCAGACTCGGCGTGCCGTTCGCGCGCGCCAGGGTGGGCGATCGCTACGTGCTGGAGCTGTTGCGCGAAAAAGGATGGCTGCTCGGCGGCGAGAATTCCGGGCACCTGCTGTGCCTGGACAAGCACACCACCGGCGACGGCATCGTCTCGGCGCTGCAGGTGCTCACCGCGCTGCGCGAATCGAAGAAGACGCTTGCGGAGCTGACCGCGGACCTGGTCATGTTTCCCCAAGTGCTGGTAAACGTGCCGGTGCCGAAGGATTTCGACTGGCAGACGGACAGTGCTGTCGCCAAGGCGCAGCTTGAGGCGGAGAAATCGCTGCGCGGACGGGGGCGGGTGCTGTTGCGGCTTTCTGGCACCGAGCCGCTGCTGCGCGTGATGGTAGAGGGGGAGCCAGAGGAAGTCGTTGAACAGGCGGCGCATGCCATCGCCCAGGCCGTGCGGAGCGCCGCAGGCCGGTAAGCCGCTCTACGTCTGGAATTTGACGCATATCAATCGGCGGGGCGGGAGCTGGCGCAAACTCGGCCGCAAGTGGAAACAATCCGCACTGACATTGCGATCATCGGCGCTGGGGGCGCCGGCCTGCGGGCAGCGATTGCGCTGGCCGAGGCCGACCCAGCGCTTCGCATCGCCCTGATTTCCAAGGTCTACCCGATGCGCAGCCACACCTGCGCGGCGGAAGGCGGCGCGGCCGGCGTGATCAAGCCGGACGACAGCCTCGAGCATCATTTCAACGACACGGTCGGCGGCGGCGACTGGCTCTCCGACCAGGACGCGGTGGACTATTTCATCCGCGAGGCGCCCAAGGAATTGATCCAGCTCGAGCACTGGGGCTGCCCCTGGAGCCGCGAAGCGAACGGCTCGGTGGCGGTGCGCCCGTTCGGCGGCATGCAGAAGCAGCGCACCTGGTTCGCCGCCGACAAGTCGGGGTTCCACATCCTGCACACCTTGTTCCAGACTTCGCTGCAGTTCGCCTCGATCCAGCGCTTCGACGAGTACTACGTGACCGAGCTTCTGGTGGAGGAGGGGCATTGCGCGGGTCTGGTGGCGATCGAGATGCGCAGCGGGCAGATGCGCTGCATTGACGCCCGGGCGGTCATCATTGCCGGCGGCGGTGCGGGGCGCATGTTCCCGTTCACCACCAACGGCGCGATCAAGACCGGCGACGGCATGGCGCTCGCCTACCGCGCCGGCGTGCCGCTGAAGGACATGGAGTTCGTGCAGTACCACCCGACAGGACTGCCGAGTACCGGCACCTTGTTGACGGAGGCCTGCCGCGGCGAAGGCGGCGTGCTGCTGAACAGGAACGGGCGGCGCTTCCTGCAGGATTACGGCATGGGGCCGGAAACGCCGCTCGGACACCCGGTGCTCAAGACCATGGAGCTCGGCCCGCGCGACCGGGTCAGCCAGGCGTTCTGGCACGAGCAGAAGAAAGGCAATGCGGTGTCCACCCAGTGGGGGGACGCGATGCTGCTCGACATGCGGCACCTGGGAGAGAAGACGATCAACGAGCGCCTGCCGCTGGTGCGCGACATGTCCATCAGCTACATGGGCGTCGATCCGGTGACCGACCCGGTGCCGGTGCGCCCGGTGGTGCATTACATGATGGGCGGCATCCATACCGACATCAAGGCGGCGACCTCGCTGCCGGGGCTTTACGCGGCTGGCGAGTGCGCTTGCGTCAGCATCAACGGCGCCAACCGGCTCGGCTCGAATTCGCTGACCGAGTTGCTGGTGTTCGGCCGCCGCGCGGCCTTGAGCGCGATGGAGTACCTTCAGTCGGGCGCGCGCCCGGCGGGCGATGCAGCGCTCGCCACGCTCGCGGTTGCGGCGCAGGCGCGCTTGCGCGAGCTGATGCAAAGGGGCGGCGGCACGGAGACCGTCGCGGGATTGCGCAGGGAGATGATGCACACGATGGAGCAGCATGCCGGCATCTACCGCAGCGGCGAGGGCCTCGCCGAAGCTTGCGCTACGCTCGCTGGGCTGCGCCGCCGGTATGGCGGCGTCGAACTCCACGACAAGACCAACGTCTACAACACCGACCTGCTGCAGGCGCTCGAACTGGGCTCGATGCTCGACTGCGCCGAGGCGGTCACGCAGAGCGCTCTCATGCGCAAGGAGTCGCGTGGCGCGCACCAGCGGATCGATTTCACCGCGCGCGACGACAAGACCTTCCTGCGCCATTCACTCGCCCACCATCACCCGACACAGGCGCCGCGCGTGGATTACTGCGACGTGGTGATCACCAGGTCGCAGCCCGGCGTGCGCGATTACTCGGGAGACCACGAGTAATGGGCGAGCGCCTGGTCGAGCTGGAGGTTCTGCGCTACCACCCGGAAACTGACAGCGAGCCGCATTTCCAGCGCTATTCGGTCACCTGCCGGCAGGAATGGGTGGTGCTCGACGCGCTCAACCACGTCAAGGAGTACCTCGATCCCACGCTGAGCTACCGCTGGTCCTGCCACATGGCGGTGTGCGGCAGCTGCGGCATGATGATCAACGGCGAGCCGAAGCTGGCATGCAAAGCGTTCGTGCGCGACTACCAGGGCGTGATCCGCGTCGAGCCGCTCGCGCATTTCCCGATCGAGCGCGACCTGGTCACGGTGATCGACGACTTCATGGCCAAGCTTGCGCGCGTCAGGCCGTACCTGATCCCGAAGCAGGATAAGCCGCTCAGCGAGGGCGAGCACCGCCAGACGCCGGCCGAGCTCAATCACTTCAAGCAGTACAGCATGTGCATCAACTGCATGCTGTGCTACGCCGCCTGCCCGGAATACGGCCTGATCCCGAAGTACATCGGCCCAGCGGCCATCGCGCTCGCGCACCGCTACAACCAGGATTCGCGCGACGGCGGCCGCGAGCAGCGGCAACAGGAGATCGCGGCGACGGAAGGGGTGTGGGAATGCTCCTTCGTAGGGGCCTGTTCCGAAGTCTGCCCGGAGCAGGTAGATCCGGCAGGGGCGATCCAGCAGGTAAAGATCAAGAGCACGGTGGACTGGTACGCGCAGCACCTGATGCCATGGCTGAAGAAGTGAGCCGCAAGCCTTACGTGCGCGAGATGACGTGGCGCTGGATAGTCCGCCACCCGCGCTACGTGCGCTACATGGTGCGCGAGTTCAGCTGCCTGTTCATCGGCGGCTGGACGCTGCTGATGGTGTGGGGGCTGAAGCAGCTCGCCGAGGGGCCAGCCGCCTGGGCCGCGTTCCTCGAGTGCCTGCAAAGCCCGGCCAGCATCGCATTCCACGTGCTGGCCCTGGGTTTCGCCGCCTATCACAGCGTCACCTGGTTCAACCTGACCCCGAAGGCGCTGCCGCTGCAGCTCGGTGAACATTTCGTGCCGGACGGTGTGATCGCCGGCGCGCATTTCGGCGCCTGGGCGGTGCTGTCGCTTGCGATTCTCTCTCTGGCGGGAGCCTTCTGAGCGTGACGATCTCGAACAAGCCGATCGTGTGGGGTCCGTTCGCCGCCGGCGGCACGGTCACCGCCTTCCTCACCCCGGCGCTGATCCTGCTGATGCTGCTGGCGGCGCTCGGCCACGCGCCCGACCTGCTGGCCTACGAGCGGCTGCACGCCTTGGCTGGCCACTGGCTCGCCAAGCTGGCGGTGGCTGGTGTGGTGTTCCTGTCGCTCTGGAGCGCCGCCCACCGTCTGCGCATCACCTGCTACGACCTCGGCGTACGCGCCGACACGGTGGTTGCGACCATCGTCTACGCCGGAGCCCTAGGCGGGACCGGGGCGTCGGTGCTTTACTTGGTGCGGATCTGAAAGGAGAGAGGAGGCCCGATGAATCCACCGCCGGTCGCCGCGCGCGAAATCGCCCGGGAAGAGCGCTTCAACGTCGTCTGGACGCGGGAACTGAACGACGTATTCGCCGACGTGGCGCCGTACTACGACCGGGCGAATTTCATCGCCAGCCTGGGGCTGTGGGGCTGGTTCCTGCGGCAGTTCATGCGGACGGTGGACATCCAGCCCGGCGAGCGGGTGCTCGACGTTTGCGCCGGAACAAACGCCATCGGCATCGCGCTCCTGAACCGCGAGCCTTCGCTCGAAGTGCATGCGATCGACCGCAGTGCCGCGATGCAGGAGGTCGGCCGTGTCCACGCCGAGGCGCTCGGCTTGCGCATCCGCAGCACGATTCACGACGTGCACACGCTGCCCTTTCCCGACAATTCGTTCGACGCGGTGACGATCCAGTTCGCGTCGCGCCACCTGCGCATCCGGCGCGTCGCCGAGGAGATCCGGCGCGTGCTCAAGCCGGGCGGGCGCTTCTACCACTGCGACATGCTGCGACCCGGCAACCGCGCCGTCGAGGGGCTGTACTACGCCTACCTGCGCTTCTGCCTGTGGTTTACGGGCTTCCTGTTCCGCAGCGGGCCCGCGGCGCTCAATTGCAAGGAATATTTCATCCAGGCTCTGCAGATGTTCTACTCCGCGCAGGAGCTGAGCGACATGCTGGAGGACGTCGGCTTCCGCGACGTCACTGCAAAGACCGTGTTCGCCGGCATGCTTGGTTTTCACCGCGCCGTGAAGCCGCCGCCGGCTTGAATCGGCAACCGGCACTCGCCGCGCCGTTCGGTCGGCTACAGGGCAAAACGGGTAGAATTCGCGCTTTCGGCGAACGGTAACGGGATGCGCGCTCGGCTCGTTGCCGGCAACTGGAAGATGCATGGCAGCCGGGCGGCCAATCGCGCGTTGCTGGATGCGATCGTCGCCGGCGTCAAAGGCGTGGAATGTGCCGTTTGCTTGCCTTTCCCCTACCTCGCGCAGGGGCAGGAACGATTGCTGGGAAGCCAGATCGCGCTGGCGGCGCAAAACCTGAGCGAGCATGCGTCGGGCTCCTATACCGGCGAAGTATGCGGCGCGATGCTGGCGGAGTTCGGTTGCCGCTTCGTGCTGGTGGGGCACTCGGAGCGCAGGCAGCTGTTCGGCGAATCCGACGCCCCGGTGGCAGCGAAATTCGCGGCAGCGAGGGCCGCCGGCATCACTCCGATCCTGTGCGTGGGCGAAACCCTGGCTGAGCGCGACGCGGGGCGCACCGAGGAAGTGGTGGCGAGGCAGCTGGACGCAGTGCTCGGCCGCAGCAAGTTCGCGGACGCGGTGTTGGCCTACGAGCCGGTGTGGGCGATCGGCACCGGGCGCAGCGCGACGCCGGAGCAGGCGCAGGCGGTGCACGGTTTCCTGCGCAAGCGGGTGGGAGAGGCGACGCGCATCCTTTACGGGGGCAGCGTCAAGCCGGAGAATGCGGCGGCGATTTTCGCCATGCCGGACGTGGACGGCGGATTGATCGGCGGTGCTTCGCTGGTGGCGCAGGATTTCCTCGCCATCTGCGCGGCGGCGAAACGGAAAGGTTGAAAACTATGGATCAGTGGCTGACAGCGGTCATCGTGGTGCACGTGCTGATCGCGCTGGCGATCATCGGCCTGGTGCTGCTCCAGCACGGCAAGGGCGCGGACATGGGCTCGGGATTCGGCGGTGGCGCCTCGGGCAGTCTGTTCGGCGCCACCGGCTCGGCAAATTTCCTGTCGCGCGCCACGGCAGTGCTGGCGACGGTGTTCTTCCTCACCAGCCTCGGGCTCGCCTACCTGGCGACCAACAAGCCGAAGACCGCCGGCGGCACGGTGATGGACGCGGTGAAGACTGCGCCCGCCAAGCCGGCGGCCGAGGCGCCCAAGCCGGTTGCGCAGCCGCCGGCGCCGGATGCGCCAGGTTCGAAGGCGCGCGACGTGCCGCAATGATTTTTAGAGGATAATCGCGTGGAGCGAACCGCCCACGTGGTGAAATTGGTAGACACGCTAGCTTGAGGGGCTAGTGGCCTAATCAGCCGTAGCAGTTCGAGTCTGCTCGTGGGCACCAACTATGCTGGCTGAGTACTTTCCGATCCTTCTGTTCATCTTCGTCGGCCTGGCGGTCGGGGTGGTGCCACTGGCGCTCGGCAAGTTGCTCGGCCCGAGCCGGCCCGATGCGGAAAAGCTCTCGCCTTACGAGTGCGGCTTCGAAGCCTTCGAGGACGCGCGCATGAAATTCGACGTGCGCTACTACCTGGTGGCGATCCTGTTCATCCTGTTCGACCTGGAGATCGCCTTCCTGTTTCCCTGGGCGGTGGTGATCAACGACATCGGCTTGCCCGGCTTCCTGGCGATGATGCTGTTCCTCGGCATCCTGGTGGTGGGCTTCGTCTACGAGTGGCAGAAGGGCGCGCTGGAATGGGAGTAAGCCGTGAGCATTGAAGGCGTCCTGCAGCAGGGCTTCGTCACCGCCAAGCTGGACACGGTGATCAACTGGACGCGCACCGGCTCGATGTGGCCGGTGACTTTCGGGCTGGCGTGCTGCGCCATCGAGATGATGCACGCAGGCGCGGCGCGCTACGACCTCGATCGATTCGGCATCGTGTTCCGCCCCAGCCCGCGGCAATCCGACGTCATGATCATCGCCGGCACGCTGTGCAACAAGATGGCGCCGGCGCTGCGCAAGGTGTACGACCAGATGGCCGAGCCGCGCTGGGTGATCTCGATGGGCTCGTGCGCCAACGGCGGCGGGTATTACCACTACTCCTACTCGGTGGTGCGCGGTGCCGACCGCATCGTTCCGGTCGACATCTACGTGCCGGGCTGCCCGCCGACCGCCGAGGCGCTGCTGTACGGCATCCTGCAGCTGCAGAACAAGATCAAGAGAACCAACACCATCGCGCGATGACACCCGAGCTGCAGAAGCTGGGCGATCTGCTGGCGCGAGAAGGCTACGCCCCGCGCGAGCGCCTCAACGAGCTCACCGTCGAGGTCGCGGCCGCGGATTACAAGGCCGCGTGCCTGAAGTTGCGCGACCACGCCGAGCTGCGGTTCGAGCAGTTGATGGATCTGTGCGGCGTGGACTATTCCACCTACGGCGAGCGCGCGCCGCAGGGTGGGCGCTTCGCCGTGGTGCTGCACCTGCTGTCGATCACCCACAACTGGCGGCTGCGCGTGCGCTGCATGTTCGCCGACGAGGAGTTCCCGCTGCTGCCGTCGCTGCACGAGATCTGGCCGAGCGTGAACTGGTACGAGCGCGAAGCCTTCGATCTTTTCGGCATGCTGTTCGACGGCCATCCCGACCTGCGCCGCATCCTCACCGACTACGGCTTCATGGGCCACCCGTTTCGCAAGGATTTTCCGATTTCTGGACATGTCGAGATGCGCTACGACCCCGAGCAGAAACGCGTGGTGTATCAGCCGGTGACCATCGAGCCGCGCGAAGTCACGCCGCGCATCGTGCGCGAGGAGCACTACGGCGAGGGCCGCAACTAGCACGATGCCGGAAATCCGCAACTACACCCTGAATTTCGGACCGCAGCATCCCGCGGCGCACGGCGTGCTGCGGCTGGTGCTCGAGCTCGACGGCGAGGTGATCCAGCGCGCCGACCCGCACATCGGCCTGCTGCACCGGGCCACCGAGAAGCTGGCCGAGACGCGCACCTACCTGCAGAACCTGCCGTACATGGACCGGCTCGATTACGTGTCCATGATGTGCAACGAGCATGCCTATGTGCTCGCGATCGAGAAGCTGGTCGGCATCAAGGTGCCGCTGCGCGCGCAATACATCCGCGTCATGTTCGACGAGATCACACGCATCCTGAACCACCTGCTGTTCCTCGGCACGCAGGCCCTCGATCTCGGGGCGATGACGGTATTCCTGTACTGTTTCCGCGAGCGCGAGGACCTGATGGACTGCTACGAGGCGGTGTCGGGCGCGCGCATGCACGCGGCTTACTACCGCCCGGGCGGCGTGTACCGCGACCTGCCGGATACCATGCCGCGCTACCACGCGCAGCACACGCGCAGCGCAAGCGCGCTGGCCGGAATGAACGCCAACCGCCAGGGCACGCTGCTCGACTTCATCGAGGACTTCAGCGCGCGCTTTCCCAAGTGCGTGGACGACTACGAGACGCTGCTCACCGAAAACCGCATCTGGAAGCAGCGCACGGTCGGCATCGGCGTGGCGTCGCCCGAGCGCGCACTGGCACTGGGCTTCTCCGGAGTGATGCTGCGCGGCTCGGGCATCGAGTGGGACCTGCGCAGGAAGCAGCCTTACGCGGTCTACGACCGTCTCGAGTTCGGCATTCCGGTAGGCAGGAACGGCGACACCTACGACCGCTACCTGGTGCGCATCGAGGAGATGCGGCAGTCCAATCGCATCGTGCGCCAGTGCGTCGACTGGCTGCGCCGCAACCCGGGGCCGGTGATCGTCGACGACCACAAGGTGGCGCCGCCTTCGCGCGTCGGCATGAAGGGCAACATGGAGGAGCTGATCCACCACTTCAAGCTGTTCACCGAAGGCATGCATGTGCCCGCGGGCGAGGCCTACGCGGCGGTCGAGCATCCCAAGGGCGAGTTCGGCGTCTATATCATCTCCGACGGCGCCAACAAGCCCTACCGCATGAAGCTGCGCTCGCCGGGATTCGCGCACTTGTCGGCGATGAGCGAGCTGGCGAAAGGACATATGCTGGCCGACGCCGTCGCCATCTTCGGCACGCTGGACATCGTATTCGGGGATATCGACAGATGAGCGAGCGCGCGCTGCTGTCGCCCGAATCCCTGCACAGGATCGAGCGCGAAGTCGCCAAGTATCCCGCCGAGCACAAGCAATCGGCGGTGATGAGCGCGCTCATCGTCGCGCAGGACGAAAAGGGCTGGCTGTCGACCGAGACCATGGACGCCGTGGCGCGCGTCCTCGGCATGGCGCCGGTGGCGGTGTACGAAGTGGCGAGCTTCTACGGCATGTACAACCTCGCACCCACGGGCACGCACAAACTCGCCATCTGCACTTGCCTGCCTTGCGGGCTGCAGGGTGCGCTGCAGGCCGCCGATTACCTGAAGAAAAAGCTCGGCGTCGGCTTCGGCGAGACTACCCCGGACGGCTGGTTCACGCTGCGGGAAGCCGAGTGCATGGGCGCCTGCGCCATGGCGCCGGTGGTGCTGGTGAACAACAAGCGCATGTGCGATTACATGACCCATGACAAGCTCGATGCGCTGATCGCCGAGCTGTCGAAGAACAGCTGACGATGCTCGACTACGGACCCGACGCGATCCTGATGGCCGGCCTGGACGGTGCCAACTGGCGCCTGCAGGATTACGAGAAGCGCGACGGCTATGCCGCGCTGCGCAAGATCATCGCCGGGAAGATTGCGCCCGGGGCGGTGATCGCCGAGGTGAAGAAGTCCGCGCTGCGCGGCCGCGGCGGCGCGGGCTTCCCGACGGGGCTCAAGTGGTCGTTCATGCCGCGCGGCTTCCCGGGCGCCAAGTACCTGGTGTGCAATTCGGACGAAGGCGAACCGGGCACCTGCAAGGACCGGGATCTCTTGCGCTACAACCCGCACATGGTGATCGAAGGCATGATCATCGCCGGTTACGCGATGGGCGCCAGCGCCGGCTACAACTACATCCACGGCGAGATCTGGTCGGTGTACGAACAGTACGAGGACGCGCTGCGCGAGGCCTACGCCGCCGGCTATCTCGGCAACAACATCCTCGGTTCCGGTTACAGCTTCGAGATGTACGCGCACGCCGGCTACGGCGCCTACATCTGCGGCGAGGAAACAGCGCTGCTCGAATCGCTCGAGGGCAAGAAGGGCCAGCCGCGCTTCAAGCCGCCGTTCCCGGCGAGCTACGGGCTGTACGGCAAGCCGACGACGATCAACAACACCGAAACCTTCGCCGCGGTGCCCTGGATCATGCGCCACGGGGCGGACGCCTTCCTCGCGCTTGGCAAGCCGAACAACGGCGGCACCAAGCTGTTCTCGGTCACCGGGCACGTGGCGAGGCCGGGCAACTACGAAGTGAAGCTCGGCACGCCGTTCGCGGAGCTGCTGCAGATGGCGGGCGGCATGCGCGGCGCACACAAACTCAAGGCCGTGATCCCGGGGGGCTCCAGCATGCCCGTGCTGCCCGCCGACCTGATGATGAAAACCGACATGGATTACGACTCGATCGCCAAGGCGGGCTCGATGCTCGGTTCGGGCGCGGTGATCGTGATGGACGAGACCACCTGCATGGTGCGCGCGCTGGAGCGCCTGT
This sequence comes from Betaproteobacteria bacterium, assembly GCA_031394435.1. Lineage (GTDB taxonomy): Bacteria > Pseudomonadota > Gammaproteobacteria > Burkholderiales > SG8-39 > JAABQT01. The sequence continues at coordinate 3,852 of JANNTQ010000101.1, read as the reverse complement.
CCTACTTCTACTTCGAGGAATCCTGCGGACAGTGCACGCCCTGCCGCGAGGGCACCGGTTGGCTGTACCGCGTGGTAAATCGCATCGAAAACGGGCAGGGCCGCATGGCAGACCTGGCGCTGCTCGACAACGTCGCCGACAACATCGCCGGACGCACCATCTGCGCGCTGGGCGACGCGGCGGCGCTGCCGGTGAAGAGTTTCCTCAAGCATTTCCGCCACGAGTTCGAGCACCACATCGCGCAGCAGCGCTGCCTGGTGCAGGGCACGCAGACAGAGCCCAAGTGGGGGCGCTCGGGCGCGCACGCCATCCACGCCGTGAAGCAGGCCGCCTAGATGCTCAAGCTCGAGATCGACGGCCGCGAAGTCGAAGTCCAGCACGGCGCCACGGTGATGGACGCGGCGCACAAGCTCGGCATCTACGTGCCGCACTTCTGCTACCACAAGAAGCTCTCCATCGCGGCCAACTGCCGCATGTGCCTGGTGGAGGTGGAAAAGGCGCCCAAGCCGTTGCCGGCGTGCGCCACGCCAGTCACCGACGGCATGAAGGTGCAGACGCAATCACCCGTGGCGAAGAATGCGCAGAACGGCGTCATGGAGTTCCTGCTCATCAACCACCCGCTCGACTGCCCGATCTGCGACCAGGGCGGCGAGTGCCAGCTGCAGGACCTGGCAGTGGGCTACGGCGGCTCGGCCTCGCGCTACCAGGAAGAAAAGCGCGTGGTGCTGCACAAGGACATCGGCCCCCTGGTGGCCGCCGAGGAGATGAGCCGCTGCATCCAGTGCACGCGCTGCGTGCGCTTCGGCCAGGAAGTGGCCGGGGTGATGGAACTGGGCATGATCGGCCGCGGCGAGAACGCCGAGATCGTGGCCTTCGTCGGCAAGACGGTGGATTCCGAACTCTCCGGCAACATGATCGACCTGTGCCCGGTGGGTGCGCTGACCTCCAGGCCCTTCCGCTACAGCGCGCGCACCTGGGAGCTTTCGCGCCGCAAGAGCGTGTCGCCGCACGACGGCCTCGGTGCGAATCTCGTGGTGCAGGTGAATCAGGGCAGGGTAATGCGCGTGTTGCCGCTGGAGAACGAGGCTATCAACGAATGCTGGCTGTCGGACAAGGATCGCTTCTCCTATGAAGGCCTGAATGCCCCGGACCGGCTGAAGCGTCCGATGCTCAGGATCAACGGCACGCTGGAGGAAGTGGACTGGGAAGTGGCGCTCGAGCGTGCTGCCGCGGGCCTCAGGGACGCCGGCATCCTCGCCTCGCCGCATGCCACGCTGGAGGAGCTCTACCTCGCCGGCAAGCTGGGCGCGGCGGATTTCCGCCTGCGACACAGCGATTTCTCCGCCGACGGCAAGCGCGCCGGCGCGCCCTGGCTCGGCATGTCGATCGCCGAGCTGGGCAATCTCGACCGCGTGCTGGTGGTGGGTTCCTTCCTGCGCAAGGACCATCCGCTGATCGCGCAGCGCCTGCGCCAGGCCGCCAAGCGCGGTGCGCAGATTCACGTGCTGCATTCGGTGGACGACGACTGGTTGATGCCGGTCGCGAGCAAGACCATCGTGGCGCCTTCGGCGATCCCGGGCGCGATCGCTGCATTCAGGGACCAGCTTGCCGGCGGCAAGAACGCCGCCGTGCTGCTCGGCAATTTTGCGCAGCAGCATCCGCAGGCGGCGCAGATCCACGCGGCGGCGCAGTCGCTGGGCGTCAAGCTCGGCTTCCTCGGCGAGGCCGCCAACTCGGTGGGCGGCTATGTCGCCGGATTGCCGACCGGAGGCGGTCTGCCCGCCGCAAGCCGCAAGCAGGCGCTGCTGTTGCTCAACGTCGAACCGGAGCTCGACTGCGCGGACTCGCAGGTGGCGAAAAACGCCGGTTTCATCGTCAACCTGACGAGCTGGCAGTCGGACCTGGGCGATGTCCTGCTGCCGATCGCGCCGTTCAGCGAAACGGCGGGCACCTTCATCAGCACCGAGGGGCGGGTGCAGAGCTTCCAAGCCACCGTGCAGCCGCTCGGCGAAGCGCGGCCGGGCTGGAAAGTGCTGCGCGTGCTGGGCACGCTGCTCGGCAAGCCGGGCTTCGAATTCGACACGGTTGAACAGCTCCGGCAGGCCTGCCTCGGTGGCCGGGACATCGCCAGTCTGCTGTCGAACAGGGTCGAGGCGATCGCGCTGTCCGCCCCGGGCGCCACCGGCATCCAGCGCATCGCCGACGTGCCGATCTACTTCGCCGATCCCCTGGTGCGCCGCGCGCCTTCACTGCAGAGAACGCGCGACGCGCAGCCGCCCAAGGCCTGGATCAACGCGCGGCTGCTGCACAAGCTCGGCGTCGCCGCGGGCCAGCCGGTGATCGTGCGGCAGGGCAGCGGCGCCGCGAAGCTAACCGCGGCGCTGGACGACAAGCTGCCCGAGGACTGCGTGCGCGTGGCGGCGGCGCACCTTTCGACCGCCGGCCTGGGCGCGATGTTCGGCAGCCTGAGCGTAGAGAAGGCGCTGGCGGAGAAGGCGGCCTAGATGGACTGGCGCGCCGCGCTCACGGATACGGCCTGGAACCTGGCGTACATCGTCGCCATCCTGGTGCCGCTGATGCTGTCGGTGGCTTACCTCACCTTGTGGGAGCGCAAGCTTATCGGCTGGATGCAGATCCGCATCGGACCGAACCGCGTCGGGCCGCTCGGCCTGCTGCAGCCGATCGCCGACGGCGTGAAGCTGCTGTTCAAGGAAATCATCGTCCCTACGAACGCCAGCAAAGGCCTGTTCATCCTGGCGCCGATCCTGATGCTGATGCCGGCGCTCGCCGCCTGGGCGGTGATCCCGTTCGCGCCGGAGATGGTGCTCGCCGACATCAACGCCGGTCTGCTGTACGTGCTGGCGCTCACCTCGATGGGAGTGTACGGCGTGATCATCGCCGGCTGGGCCTCGAACTCCAAGTATGCGTTCCTCGGCGCGATGCGCTCGGCGGCGCAGATGGTGTCCTACGAGCTGGCGATGGGCTTCGCGCTGGTGGTGGTGCTGATGGTATCGGGCAGCCTGAACATGTCGGACATCGTGCAGGGGCAGGGCAAGGGAAGGTTCGCCGACCAGGGGCTCAATTTCCTCTCCTGGAACTGGCTGCCGCTGGCGCCGATGCTGGTGGTGTACTTCGTCTCCGGCATCGCCGAGACCAACCGCGCGCCGTTCGACGTGGTGGAAGGCGAGTCGGAGATCGTCGCCGGGCACATGGTCGAGTATTCGGGCATGACCTTCGCCCTGTTCTTCCTCGCCGAATACATGAACATGATCCTGATCAGCACGCTGACCGCGGTGATGTTCTTCGGCGGCTGGCAGCCGCCGATCTCGAGCGCCCTGTTCGACGCGGTGCCGCCGTTCTTCTGGCTGCTGGCCTAGGTGTTCGTCATCGTGTCGCTGTTCCTGTGGATCCGCGCCACCTTCCCGCGCTACCGCTACGACCAGATCATGCGCCTGGGCTGGAAGGTGTTCATCCCGCTGACCCTGGTGTGGATCGCGCTGATCGGCCTGTGGATGCAGACGCCGTGGAGCCTGTGGCAATGATCACGCGCCTGGCCGATTTCTTCCGCTCGTTCCTGTTGCTCGAGCTGCTGCGCGGCATGATGCTCACCGGGCGCCACCTGTTCGCGCGCAAGATCACGGTGCAGTTCCCGGAGGAAAAGACGCCGCAGAGCCCGCGTTTCCGCGGCCTGCACGCGCTGCGCCGCTACCCGAACGGCGAAGAGCGCTGCATCGCCTGCAAGCTGTGCGAAGCGGTTTGCCCGGCGCTCGCCATTCACATCGAATCCGAGGCGCGCGCCGACGGCACGCGCCGCACCACGCGCTACGACATCGACCTGGTGAAGTGCATCTT
>JANNTQ010000091.1:0-4858 GCA_031394435.1 Betaproteobacteria bacterium | reverse complement strand
GTGGCGGTGGCGGCCTCCTTCGTCCACACCATCGACACGCAAGAGTGCCTGCTCGACTTGCTGTTCGTGGGAGCTGAAGTGCACCACAGCACCGTGGGCCGCGGTCAATTTCATGCCGAGCAGATGCTCGAGACCCTGGCGGGCGTCAGGGCGAGCGAACCCCTGGGCTTCGAGCGCCTGGGACGAGCGGTGCTGGCCCAGTGCGCGCAACTCTCCAGCTGCATCCTGGTGCTGGTGGCCTGGGACGAGGCGCGCCGCGCCCTCGCCGAGCGCCTTGCGGCGAACGGCGTCGAAGTGCGCGCGATCCTCGTCAGCGCGCCGGAGGAAGCACCGAGTGAAGCTCCCGCCTGGCTGCTCGTCGTCCACCCCGGCGCCGTGGAGGCCGGCCTCGCGCGGCTTGAGCGCCTGGTGCTGCGATGACGCTGCCGCCATTCCTCGTCGGCGCGGCCCTGCTGTTCTGGGGCTGGCAGGGCGGCAATATCGCGCTCGCCGCGCCACTCGCGTTGCTGGTGGAAGCGCCGCGCTGGGTGCGGCTGCGCTTCGCGCTGGAGGACGCCGACTACGCGCGCATCTCGGACCTGTGCACGGTGTTCTTCGTCGGCTCGGCAGTGGTGCTCGCCGCCAACCGCGGCGTGGCGCACGGCGTGATCGGCGCCGTGCAATGGCTGCCGGCCATCCTTTCGCCGATCCTGCTCGCGCAGCGCCTCGGCCCGTCCGACCGCGTGCCGCTCACCGCGCTGTTCCGCTACCTGCGCAAGATGAAGCAGCGCGATCCGCAGCTCAAGGTGCCGATGATCGACACGGCCGGCGTGTACGTGGCCTTGTGCGTCATTACGGCGGGTGTGGGTAACCCGCAGGCGCGCGGCTACTACGCCGGCGCCGTGCTGCTCGCCGCGTGGGCGCTCTACGCCCTGCGGCCGCGGCATGCGAGCTTGGCCGCCTGGGCGCTCCTCTTCGCCGCCGGTGCGGGCCTGGGTTACGGTGGCCAGCTGGGCGCCATCGAGCTGCAGACCCGGATCGGCGAATGGATCGCCGAATGGCACATGCGCCGCGTCGAATCCGATCCCGCGCGCGGCATGACCGACATCGGCACGATTGGGAGGCTGAAGCTGCGCGACACGATCGTGGCGCGCGTCTACGGCACGCCGCAGGACGTCGCGCATGCGCGCCTGCTGCACCGCGCGAGCTACAACGCCTACGTCGGCACCACCTGGGTCGGGCGGCGCACCACGCGCGGCGACCTGCAGGCCGGGGAAGGCGGCGCCACCTGGACCCTGGCGCCGGACAAAGGCGACCGGCGCGTACGGATCGCGCAGCGAGTAGACCAACGGCGCATGCTGCTCGCGCTGCCCTCGGGCGTCACTCGCGTGACCGGTCTCGCGGTGACGGAAGCGACCCGCACCGGCCTCGGCGTCCTGCAGGCCGCGGCGGAGGGCGACTGGATCCAGTACGGCGCCGAGTTCGGTCTCGAAATCGCCTATTACGATCCGCCGGCGCAGGACGACGACCAGGTGCCGGTGCAGGAGCGCGAGACCTTCAAGCGGCTCGCGCAGGCGCTCGGGCTGTCAGGCTTGCCGCCGGAGCAGGCGGTGCGGCGCGTGATGCAGCACTTCACAGGGTTCAAGTATTCGCTGTGGCGCGAAGCGCCGCCCCCCGCAGGCGTGACGCCGCTCGACGATTTCATGACGCGCACGAAGAGCGGGCACTGCGAGTACTTCGCGGCCTCCGCCGTGCTGCTGCTGCGCGCCGCCGGGATCCCGGCTCGCTATGCCACGGGTTACTCCGTGATGGAGCACAGCGCGCTCGAGGGCGCCTATGTCGTGCGCGCGCGGCACGCGCACGCCTGGACGCGCGCCTGGGTGGACGGGCGCTGGATCGACCTTGATCCCACGCCGCCGGACTGGTTCGGGGAGGAGGCGAGCCGCCTGGCGCCGGCCTGGGAGAAAGTTGCCGACTTCCTGCGCTGGGCGGCCTACCGCTGGAGCCAGCGCGAGGAACTGCAGGCGAGCGACGCCTGGTGGGCCGTGCTGGCGGTGCTGGTGGCGATCCTCGCGTGGCGGGTGCTGCGTGGGAAACGGGTGCTGCGGGGCGCGGGTGCGAAAATCCCGCAGGCACGCCGCTACCCGGGTGCCGATTCGGAGTTATACAAACTTACGCAGTCGCTGCCGCCGCGCGCGGCAGGAGAGACGCTTACGGGGTGGCTTGCGCGCGTCGCACCCGGGAGGTACGGGGAGGCGTTACGGCTGCACCAGCGCCTTCGGTTCGACCCGAAGGGATTGACCATTGAGGAGCGCGCGCGCCTGCGCGGCCTTTGCCGCGCGCCGAACGCCGCCGCTGCGGGGACTTCTTGCGAATAATGCGTATCAGGCCGCCAAATTCCGCCGGCGGCGGCGCGCAACGAACGCCATCAATCCAAGCCCGGCGAGCAACATGGCATAGGTCTCAGGCTCAGGAATTGGAGACGTCACGAAACTTTCGCTGCCGCCGTTCGAGAATCCCTGCACGTGCAGGCCGACGCGCAGGGCGCCAGAGTTTAGATTAGCGGCGGTGGAGGTGGAAGTTGACAGGAACCTGAACGTCAACTGCTCGCCCGGGTTCACGCCATTCGGTTGCACCGGCGCGTTCGAATCGGCCGCGAGGTCGGCGACAAAGTTAGGAATCAGGTTATTGCCAGCGGGCAAATTGGGGGGGCTGGCACCCCACGCGAAACTTACGCCGCTTCCGTTAATGATCTGGCCCGGCGAGAACACGGCCGAATTGTTCGCCCAGTCAAAGTAAATGTCGGCGATCGAAGATGCCGCCGTACCGACGTTGCGAAACAGGAAATCGACCGACCCAATGGTCTGCGTCAGCGTCAGGCTGAGCTGGGCTGCGCCGGTGGTGCAGTTGGCCACGCTGTTGTTGCTTACGCAGCCGAACGAATACGTCTGAGCCTGGGCCGCTGAGCCGAATCCCACCAGTGCCGCCGCAATGATTATCGCGCTCAACCCCCAACGTCCCGAAGACTTCGCCATCATTTTTGGCTTCCTATTCTTGATTCCAACGCGCGGCAAAGATACGGAATTCCCCGCGCCGATGCTAGAAACGTCTATAGAGGGGGTCAATAGCTACTATGGACTAGGCGGGTCAGGAATCGTCCGTTTTGCTCTGCTCTGCCGCCCACTGCTGCCAGCGCCAGGTATCAGCGCACACCGCGTAGGGCGAGATCCCATCACCAGAACCGCCAGTTCTGCGTATAGAGGATCCACGATCCAAGGACGGCGTTGGTTACCACGTGGGCCGCAATCGGCACCCAGAGATTTCCCGACCGAATGTAAAGCGCGGCGTAGACCGCACCCGCGATGACACCGGCGAACCACCGGTCATGCTCGAGCGCAAACAGCGCCGCGGTGATGAAAAACGCCCGCGCACCGATCTGCCGCGGCTCCACCGAGAGGAAATCGTGTCTTTCGAGCCAGCGCAGCAGGAAAGAACGCCAGAAAAGTTCCTCCATCAGGGGCACCACCAAGGCGAAGCCGGCAAGACGCGCTAGCGCCTTAAACCAGTCCATGCCGCCCTCCGGGTCATGCGGGATGAAGCCGACCGAGCGCGACAGCACTGCCCAATCCTGGTCGAACCAGATCCAGAGGAGGAACACGGCGATGCCGCCGGCGGCTGCGAGCAGCCAGTCGGCCGGTCGCGCAGATGCCGGGCGGCTCAACTCGCTGTAGGTGGGCCAGAACCAGGCCAAGGCCAGCGCGACGATTGCGCCACGCCCAAGCACAAGCCAGTTCGCGGCGTCTGAACTTCCCAGCGCCCCCAGCGCCCACAGATAGGGAGCAAGCACGAGCATCGCAATAAACAGCCCGAAAGGGATACAACGCGCGTACGCCGGATCGGTGCGCCAGCGGTGCATGCAGGATGGCCGGATCAAAAAAAACCCCGCCGCAGCGGGGTTTCTCGCGAATGATCCGGATCACGTCACCGAATTCCGCCGCCGACGACGCGCCACAAAAACCATCAGGCCGAGGCCAGCGAGCAGCATGGCGTAGGTCTCAGGCTCTGGAATCGGGGCGAAGATCGCCAGGTTCTGCGTATTCGAGCCCGCATTCTTCTGCCAAATGCCCAGATCTTGCGTGATCGCATAGCTGCCGGCATTCACCACACCGAGCCAGTCGCTCGCCAACTGTCCCACCGTCGAATTGCCACTAGTGACCGTAAAATTATTGGCCGATAGATTATAGGCGGACGCCGTCTCATTCACGATTTCCCAGACCGCAAGCTGAAACGCCGCCGAAGCAACGTTGGCCGGCGCGCTCCAGTTGGCGAATGCATAAGATGCCAGCCGCTCGAGGTCCGTCACCGTGCGCGAGCTAGCGCCGTAGAACTGCTCGCCGGTGCGCAGCGTGTAGTTGGCGCTGCTCTGGATCGTGCCGTAGATGTCCACGCACCAGGCTGCGAACGAGTTCTGCGGCGTCGCCGACAGGTTGGTCATCTGGAATGCGCCCGCGGACACCGTGCGCGACACGCTCGGCGCGGGAGGATTGTCGTTGATCCTGTAGGTGCCGAAGTACGGCGCGTACATCGGGCCGTCATACCTGAGCGTGTCCGCTGCCGCTGGCTGGACAGCGACCAGCGCCGCAGCAACTAAGACCCCACTCAACCCCCAACGCCCCAAAGACTGCGCAATCATGCTTGTTTCCTTTTTTTGATTCCAGCGCGCTGCAAAAGTACGGAATTCCCCCCTTGGCGATGCTAGGAGTGACCCAAGGGGGGGGGGGGGGGGGGGGAAATTGATAATTTGTCATGTAGGGGGAAGGATACGTAAGCGGTTATGTGAAATCCCCCCCCATGGTCCCACCGCGCGTTGGCGGCACAC
>JANNTQ010000082.1:0-5607 GCA_031394435.1 Betaproteobacteria bacterium | reverse complement strand
GCTCCCCGTCCAGCAGCGCGGGCACCTTGCCGTGCGGGTTGACGGCGAGGTACTCGGCCGATCGATGCTCCTGCTTTTTTGGATCGAGTTGGGCGAACTCGTAGGGCAGGCCAAGCTCCTCGAGCGCCCAGGCGACGCGCGTACCCGAGCTTCGCGGCGAAGAATACAGTTTGACCGCCATACTCACCTTCTCGGTTGAGCGGGCATCATAGACTCGCGCCCACCGGTTACCTAGCCAAGTCGATCGGGGCAATCAGATACTGCACCGTCATGCGTCCTTGGAGCGCGCCGGGTCTCCGGAGGGCAGAACATCCTTGAAATCGGGAAACGTCTTCCACGCAGGAACGGGCGGCGTGACTCCCTCGGCCGGGACATACGGCGAGCGCTCGACAAATTGCATGCGGTGAATGTAGCGCGGACAGTTGGGAAAAATGTGATGCGCTTGAACGCGCACTATCGCCTGCGCCCCCGGCACCAGCGACAGCAATGCATCCTCGGTGTTGACGCTCGCCGTTCCGTTTACCCGTAGCCGCTGCGGTTTCTCGAAGTTCAAGAACAGGAGACCCACACGTGGATTGGACCGGAGGTTCCCAAGACTCTTGAACATGCCGTTCCCGTCGTAGCTTGGAAACGCAAGCGTCGTCTCGTCGAGCATACGCACGAACCCGGGTGCGCCGCCTTTGTACGAACAGTCGGGGTACCCCTCGGCATCCGCAGTAGCGAGAAAGAACATGCTCTGCTTTTCGATGAATGCGCGGTCTTCTTCGGTGAAGCGCGCTCTGACGAGCTTCTCGACCAACCGATCGGCAAGGCGCCGCGTGTCGAACAGGTCCTGGAGCTCTCGGCTCTGCGCGTGGTACATGGGAGGAACGCTCATTGCATCTCCAGCTGAAAATGTTCTCGGACTTTAACGCTTCGGCTCAGGTGGTGCGCGGAATCCTCCAATCACCGACACGACCGCCTGCGCGGTCGCAAGCAGACGCTCGTCCTCCCAGCGGCGCCCCACAAGTTGGATACCCACCGGGAGTCCGTCCTCCGCGTGACCGGCGGGCATCACCAGCGCGGGATGGCCGGTCATGTTGAAAGGATAGAGGTAATGATCGACATATCGCGATTCCACGAGTTGATCGTCGACCGGGAAAGGCGTGCGAGGCTCGCTGTGGGGAAACGCGGGCGAAATAACCGCCGGGCAGAGGAACGCGTCAAACTCGGTCAGGAATCCGTCGATCGACGTGATCAGTCGATCGCGCCCGGCAAGGACGCGCGCCCAGTTCGCGAACGTCACGGACGGTCCCTCGGGCGCCTTGATGGCCATCGCGGTGCTGGAAACCTCCATCAGGCACGCCGAGAGCAACGGAAAATATTCGCTCCACACTTGCCTGATCTCGTCGATCGACACGCCGGGTTCGCGCTGCTCGACGCGCGCCCCCGCTCTCGCGAGTTGATCGGCCACGCGCTCGACGGCTGCGCGCACCACGCGTGCGGTCGGCACACCGGGAAAGAGGGGCATATACGCAATGCGCAGACGCGAGACGTCGCCGACCGGCTGATCGACCCACGGCACCGGAGGCACCTCGATGCTGATGCCGTCAGGTCCGGACAGCACGCGGGATACCAGCGCGAGATCCTCGACGCAACGGGCAATCGGTCCAACGACGCACATCTGCCGGTCCGGCCACAGCGCGCCGGGAACGGGCGGGATGTGGCCGGTGATCGGCAGACGGTTGGCGGTCGGCTTAAGTCCGAACACGCCGCAGTAGTGGGCGGGAATGCGAATCGAACCCGCCATGTCGCTGCCGACCTCGAACGGCACGAGTCCGGCCGCGACTGCCGCGGCGGCGCCGCCGCTTGAGCCGCCTACCGTGCGCGTCAGGTCCCAGGGATTGTTGGTGCGGCCAAAGATGGCATTGTTGGTCTGCAAGCTCATCGCCAGCGGCGGCACATTCGTCTTGCCGAGCAGCACAGCGCCCGCAGCCTTCAGGCGCGCGGCGACCGTGCTGTCCCGGGACGGTACGTAATCGGTGAGCGGCGGATGCCCGGCGGTGGTTCGCATGCCGGCGGTCTCGAGGACATCCTTGAGCGTAAACGGCACTCCGTGCAGCGGTCCCCACGATTCGCCGCGTGCGAGCGCCTCGTCCGCCGCCCGCGCACGGCGCCGGGCGCCTTCTTCATCCAGGGTGACAACGGCATTGAGCGCCGGGTTGTGGCTGTGGATGCGGGAAAGATGGGCCTCGACCACATCGCTTGCGGACAGCTCACGGCGCCGGATGGCGCCGGCCAGTTCATGGGCCGACGAGTAGATGACGTGCTGCTGAACGCGTGCTTCGAGCGCGGTGCGCGGGCTGTCGGTGATCGCCGTTTTCGCTCTCCCGTCGGACGAACTGAGCTCGTGCATGCGGGAATTTTGCGCGTTCGATCTCCGATTCGCAACGCCAGTTGTGTCGGAGGATCGGCTCGGTGCAACGCGCCGGCGGAGGCCTACTCGGCGCGCGCGCCGGAGATCTTCACCACTTCGGCCCAGCGCGCGACCTCCTCGCGCAGGAGCTTGGAGAACTCCTCGGGCGTGCTACCCACCGGCTCGGCGCCCTGCTCGAGCATGCGCCTGCGCACATCGGTGTCGCGCGTTGCTCGCACGATGCCGTCGGCAAGCTTCTGCACGATCTCGCGCGGCGTGCCGGCTGGCGCGAGCACGCCGTACCAGACCACCACTTCCACGCCCTCGACGCCGGCTTCCTTCATCGTCGGCACCTCGGGCAGCTGCGGGTCGCGCCGCGGCGCCGTGGCGGCGAGCGCGCGCAGCCGGCCGGACTTCACGTGCGCCTGGATCGACGGGATATTGGCGAAGGAAAGGTCCACTTCGCCGGCGATGAGCGCCGTCATCGAAGGCGCGGTGCCCTTGTAGGGGATGTGGACGATGAAGGTGCCTGTGCGCAGTTTGAACAGTTCCGCCGCCAGGTGCTGCGTGGTACCCACGCCGGCCGAGGAGTAGTTGAGCTTACCGGGCGCGCTGCGCGCCATCGCCACCAGTTCCTTCACGTTCTGCGCCGCGAGCTTGGCGTTCACCACCAGCACGTTCGGGCTCTCGGAGAACACCGACACCGGCGCGAAATCGCGCAACGCGTCGAAGGGCAGGTCGCGGTACAGCGACATGTTGATCGCCAGCGCGGCGGTGTTGATCAGCAGCGTGTAGCCGTCCGGCGCCGACTTGGCGACGCGCTCGTTGGCGATGTTGGTGCCTGCGCCGGGCACGTTCTCCACCACCACCTGCTGGCCGAGGTGCTCGGAGAGCTTGGGCGCGAGCAGCCGCGCGTTGATGTCCACGCCGCCGCCCGGGGCGAAGCCGACGATCAGCCGGACCGGGCGCACAGGGTAGTTCTGTGCGGCGCTGGGAAGGGCGATCGCCGCCGCCAGCAGAACGAACCACGCTGTTCTCGGACTCACGCTGATGGTCCGCTAAGCAGCCTTGAGCATGAATTCGACGCGCACCGCGTCGAACGGGAACTCTATTTTCCCGCTGGCGTTCTTGCGCAGCACTCCTGCAGCAAGTAGGGCATGCGCGTCCCCGTGCACGGCCTTTACGTCCCGGCCGGCGCGCCGCGCCGCTTCGCGCAAGGTCATCGCGCCGCCGCCCGCCATGGTCTTGAGCAGCTCCCAGCGCTTGGCGGTAAGTACTTTCCACAGCAGATCGGCAGACGCAAAGGACAGATGCGCTCCCCGGCGCTTGCCCGAGAACGCGTCGAGCGCGCGGCGCGTGACGTCCTCGCGCGCCGCCAGGGAAAGAGTCACGGTCTTCATGTCAGAACCTCCAGTTCTCCACGTCTGACCAGAAATCGGCCAGCAACTGCGCCGGCGTAGTGAATCTGTAGGGCCGCTCGGTCTTGCCGACGTGTCGATGATCGCCCTTGCCGGCCTCGTTGTCGTAACGCAACACACACTCGTTTTTCACGACCAGCGCCAGCCGATACCGGTAGCGGTGCTCGGACCCTCGAACCGGCGCGGGCACGCGCCAGACCACCAGTTCCGCGAAGGCCGTTTCGCTCAACACACATCAGATTGAACGCCGGGCGGAAGTGCGCGCTTTTTGAAGCCATATAGCCCGCCGCCGCCGCGAAGATTGTCGCTCAACTCGCGAAACGACCTAAACCCACACCTGCAGCACGTAGTCGAAGGCCGCCTGCGCGTTGGTCATGTCCACGCGCTGCAGCTTGATGCGATAACCGCCTTTCGCTTTCCTCAGGTGGTGGGTGTATTGCCCGGCGAAATGGCGCACGTCGTCGCGCCGAAGTTCCATCATGTGGAAACGCGAACGCACCACCAGGTCGCCGTTCTTCGCCGCCTTGTCGACCACCACGTTGGAAACCACGTGATTGGTGCCCCATAGCGGGCGCTGGGACCAGGCGTCCGGATGCAGCACGCGCTTCATCCTCACGGTCATCAGGTCCTTGTCCTCGGCGAAGATCGCGGGCGTGCCGTCCCAGGTCGTGTAGGAAGCCTCCGGCGGCATCCAATACACGCCGTCGGGCGCGAACAGGTCGATCCATTGTTGCCACTTTTTCGCATCGAGCAGGTCCGCCTGGCGGTAGAGGAACTGCTCCGCGTCGTGCTGATGCCTGGCGCTCACCGGCCGTTCCCCATGTATTGCGCCCAGGCCTTCATTTGATTGCGCATCGGCGCTTCCGAGGTGCCCATGCCGGGCCCGGTCTCGACCACGCCGTTCTTTTCCAGGTCGCGGCCGTGGAAGCGGCCGAAGCTCACCCAGTCGCCGCCGTCCGAGGAGAGGCCCTGCTGGACCTTCCAGAAGTTCTCGAGGTCGTCGGCGTTGATCAGCGTCGCCGGCGAATTGACCAGGTTGTAGTAGGCGAGCGAACGCCGGTAGATCGGCTCGGGTGCGCCCTTCAGGCGGAAGTGCCAGATCTCGGTCAGCGTCTTGTCCACGCCCAGGGGCCGCACCGCGCGCAACTGCTGCAGCGGCGATTGCACCGACAGTCCCGGATAAATCAGCACGTGGTGGATGTTGATCCCGAGGATCTCCTCGGTGCGCGCCTTGCCGTAGGCCTTGTGCATCACCTTCTCGTAGGCGAGCGTGTCAGGGTCCTTCGGCCGCAAGCCCATGTAGCCGGTGAGGATGCAGTGGCCGTGGGGATAGTTGAGCGTCTGGAAGTTGTCCCACTTGTCGATGGTCACGGTCGCGAACGCCGAGAGCATGTGGTAGGAAAGCGGCGCCTTGCCGGTCTTCTTCGCGATGTCCTTTTCAACTTCGTGCGCCGCACGCCCGGTGGACTGGTGCACCACCGAAGGGTGCAGCGCATCGAGCTGGTTCTCGAGGAAGATCTTCCAGTTCGAGTGCTGAATGACGCGAAAGCAGTTTGGCACCACCTCGACCTCGCCCCCGGGCGCGCGGTCGCACATGTCGTCGAAGGCAATCTTCGAGGCGCCGAGGAATTCGAGCAGCGTCGGCCCGTCAGCGGCGAGGCTGGCGAAGACGAAGCCGCGGTAGCTCTCCACGCGCGCCGCCTTTTTCATGCTGCAATCCGGATTGTCCTTGCCGTAGCGCGTGCCGGCATAGCCCGCTTCCATCATCGGGATGCTGCGCAGCCCGCCGTCGTG
>JANNTQ010000066.1:0-3717 GCA_031394435.1 Betaproteobacteria bacterium | reverse complement strand
CCGTAGCCGGAGATGCCGCACCAGACCAGGCGCGGATGGCGTGCCCGCAGCTCGGCCGCCCCCAGGCCAAGGCGCTCGACCGCGCCGGGCGCCAGGTTCTGCACGAAGACGTCGGCCCTGGCCAGCAGGCGGGCGAGGATCTCATTCGCCGCCGGATGCTTGACGTCGAGCGCCAGGCTTTCCTTCGACCGGTTGGTCCAGACGAAATGCGAGGACAGGCCCCGCACCGTGCCGTCGTAGCCGCGCGCCGCGTCGCCGCCCTCGGGCCGCTCGATCTTGATCACGCGCGCGCCGAGCTCGGCCAGTTGCCGCGTGCAGAAAGGTCCGGCGATCACCTGCTCGAGCGCCACGACAGTGACGCCCTCCAGCGGCCGCATCACCTGAAGGCGACGGTCAGGCCCGGCAGCGGCAGGCCTTCGAAAGCGGTGCTCCAGGTTTCCCCCGCCTCGACCGGGTGCGCGTCGGTGAGCGTGCCGGTGCTGACGATTTCTCCCGCGTGCAACTGGTCGAAGTCGGGCTGGATCGCCAGCACCTCGACCAGGTGGGCGAGCGCGTAGAGCGGGCTGTCGAGCACGTTGGCACCGGTTCCCTCATCAACCGGTTTTCCCGCCCTGCGCAGCGCCACGCGCGCCGCAGGCAGGCGGGTCTCGAGGTCTGGGATGTCGCCGACGGAAATCTGTCGGCCAAGCACCAGGCGACCGTGCAGGCCGTTGGCGGCGGTGCAGTCCGGCAACGCGAATTTCCAGTCCGGGTGGAAGGTATGCACGATTTCGACGGCGTGCGCCACCCAGTCGATCGCGGCAAGAATGGCGTGCGCGTCGTGCGAACGAGGCGGCGGCGCCTTGAGGCCGAAGCAGATCTCCGGCTCGATGCGTGGCTGCGACAGGCCCTCGAGCACGACTTCGGCGCGATTGTCCGGGGCGCGGATCAGCGTATGGTCGTAGACGAAGCCCCAGATCGGCTCGTGCACGCCGTAGCGCTGCCAGATACTGCGGTTGGTGAAACCGATCTTGCGCCCCACGGGTTTCCAGCCGATCGCCAGGCGGTGCCGGTGCAGACGCAGCATGGCGCGATAGCCCATGTCGGCGTCGAGCTTCGGGTGGCGCGCGCTGAACGGCGGCGCCATGTGGCCGCTCGCCGCCAGCTCGATCAGTTCCTCGGACACCGCGCGCAGGGTGGATTCGGGCATGGCGAAAATTCTACCCCCCGGCCGAGGTTGCGCCGGGGCGTTTCACGTGCAAAATACCCGCCATGGATGCCTACCTGGTCTGGCTGCTGCTCGGGCTGACGCTGGTGATCGTGGAACTGCTCAGCGGGACCTTTTATCTGCTCGTCCTCGGCGTGGCGGCCTTCGGCGCGGGCGCGGCGGCCTGGTTCGGCGGCGGGTTCGCGCTGCAGTCCGTCGCGGCGGCGGTGATCGCGCTGCTCGGCGCCTACTTCGTGCACGCTTACCGTGCACGCAATGCCGCACACCAGATGGCGTCGATCGACGCCGGCCAGCCGGCGAATTTCGAGAGCTGGGTGGACCAGACGGCGGGGTTGGCGCGGGTGCGCTACCGGGGCGCGAGTTGGGACGCGCGCCTCGAGAGCGGGGCGGCGCTGCAGCCCGGCTCGCTGGTGTACGTGCTCGCGACCGAAGGCAATACGCTCAAAGTGAGCGCCAGGCGCCCTGCCTGACGCGCGCCTGACAGGAGGAAGGCAAGCATGTTCGTCAAACTGATCGTCGCGGTCCTCTTGGCCGGCGCCACCTTTGCGCTGACCCGGACGCCGACCTACGCGGTATGGGTGTTCCTCATCGCGGCGGTGGTGGCGTTCGTGCTGGAGGGGGTGCGCGTGGTGCCGCAGCAGAGCGCCTTCATCGTGGAGCGCTTCGGGCGCTTCCATGCCTCGCTCGAGCCGGGTCTCAATTTCATCGTGCCGGTGTTCGACCGGGTGGCCTACCGCCATTCGCTCAAGGAGGTGCCGCTCGATGTGCCCGAGCAGGTCTGCATCACCAGGGACAACACGCAGCTCGGCGTCGACGGCATCCTGTATTACCAGGTCACCGACCCGCGCCTCGCCTCCTACGGCTCGTCGAACTACATCGCGGCGATCTCGCAGCTGGCGCAGACCACGCTGAGGAGCGAGATCGGCAAGATGGAGCTGGACAAGACCTTCGAATCGCGCGAGGAGATCAACCGGCAGATCGTCGCCTCGCTCGACGAGGCGGGGCGCAACTGGGGCATCAAGGTGCTGCGCTACGAAATCAAGAGCCTCACCCCGCCCGAGGCGATCCTGCGCTCGATGCAGCAGCAGATCACCGCCGAGCGCGAGAAGCGCGCGCTGATCGCCAAGTCCGAGGGCGAGCGCCAGCAGGAGATCAACGTCGCCGACGGCGAGAAGCAGGCGGCGGTGCTCAGGTCGGAGGGCGAGAAGGCGGCGGCGATCAACCGCGCGCAGGGCGAGGCCACGGCGCTGCGCCTGATCGCCGAGGCCAATGCCGCGGCGGTGCGCGCGGTGGGCGAGGCGATTTCCGAAAAGGGCGGCATGGACGCCGCCAACCTGAAAGTGGCGCAGGAATACGTGGCAGCGTTTGCCGGCCTCGCCAAGCAGTCCAACACGCTGATCGTGCCGGCCAACGCCGCCGACATCGCCGCGCTGGTCACCACGGCGATGACGGTGCTCGACAAGACGCGCCAGACGCAAGCCGCGGCCAAGGGGGTGTGAGATGCCGATCACGCGGATGGACCACTTCAACATCCTCACCGACGACCTGCCCGCGACGCTGGCGTTCTACGAGGAGCACCTGAACCTGAAGCCCGGTGCGCGGCCGCCATTCACTTTTCCGGGCGCCTGGCTCTACGCCGACGGGGGCAAGGGCAAACAACCGATCCTGCACGTAGTGGCCGGCAAACCGAAGAAGGACCTGGTGAAGGGCGTGATCGACCACATGGCATTCTTCGGCACCGGCCTTGCCGCCACGGTGGACAAACTCAAGTCGCGCGGCATCGCCTACGAACTGAGGAAACTCCCGGCCTACGGCACCTGGCAGCTGTTTTTCCTCGACCCGAACAGCGCCAAGGTCGAGATCGACTTCGACGCTGCCGAGCCCGCGCCGGCTTGAACCTGCTTCAGCACGTCGCGGGCGAGATCAGGCGGCTGGACGAGCCGCCGCGATAGACCGCCGCGGCCATTGCGCCGCGGCCACCACACCGAGCAGCCCCAGGCCCACCACGCTGGAAATCAGCTCCGGGGCGATCAGCAGCAGCGCCGCCACCACAAGCACGGCGCGTTCCCACATGCGCGCCGAGGCGAGCAGGTAGCCGTGCAGGCCCGCGGCAAGCGCCATCACGCCGATCGCCGCGCTGACGAAGGCGAACAGCGAGATGTGCCAGGGCCCGATCAGCAGCAGGGCGGGCTCGTAAACGAACATGAACGGCACGATGTAGCCCGCAGCGCCGATGCGCATCGCCGCCCAGCCGGTGTCCCACATGTCGGCTTTGGCGAGGCTGGCGGCGGCGAACACCGCGAGCGCGACCGGCGGCGTGATCGCCGAAAGGATGGCGAAGTAGAACGCGAACATGTGAGCCGCGGGCGTCACCACCCCGAGCTTGACCACCGCCGGCACCAGCAGCGCGACCATCAGGATGTAGGAGGGCGTCGTCGGTAGGCCCATGCCGAGCACGATGCCGGCGAGCGCGGTGAGCGCGAGCGCCAGCACCAGGGAATTCTGCGACA
>JANNTQ010000026.1:0-58973 GCA_031394435.1 Betaproteobacteria bacterium | reverse complement strand
GCACCGACGAGCCCTTCGAGGCCTACCTGCTGGAAGTGCTCTCCGACTGGCAGATCACGATTCCGGAGATCGGCACGCTCAAGGCGGTGGAGCCACCGGTGGTGGTGATTACCTCGAACCGCACACGTGAAATCCACGATGCGGTGAAGCGCCGCTGCTTCTACCACTGGGTGGATTACCCGGATGCGGTGCGCGAGCTGGAAATCCTGCGGCGCAAGGCGCCCAAGGCGGCCGGCGCGCTCTCGAAGGAAGTCGTCGCCTTCGTGCAGCGCCTGCGCGGCGTGGATCTGTTCAAACTGCCCGGCGTGGCCGAGACCATCGACTGGGCCAACTGCCTGGTGGCGCTCGATCGCATCACGCTCGACCCCGAGACGGTGAACAACACGCTCGGCGTGCTGCTCAAGTACCAGGACGACATCGAGCGCATCGCGGGCGAGGAAGCGACCCGCCTGGTGGGCGAATCGAAGGCGGCGGCGGCCGCGGCCTGAATGTTCCCCGAGCTCGACGCGGCCGGACCCGGCCACAAGCTGGCAGAAAATGTGATGCACTTCGCGCGCCTGCTGCGCGGCGCGGGCCTGCGGGTCGGCCCCGACCGCGTCGTCGATTGCGTGCGTGCGCTGGAGATGGCGGGTGCCCTCAGTACAGCCCACGGGCGCGAGGACTGGTACTGGACCATGTCGGCGGTGCTGCTGTCACGCGAGGAGCAGCGCCCGATCTTCGACCAGGCGTTTCGCCTGTTCTGGCGCGACCCCAAGCTGACCGAGAAGATGATGCAAATGCTGCTGCCGCAGACCTACGGCCGCACGCCCAAGCCCGAGGAGCAGCAAAGCCAGCGCCTGACCGACGCTCTGTACGGACAGAACAAACTCGAGGAGCAGCGCGAGGAGCAGAAAGTGGAGCTCGACGCGCGCCTCACCTTCTCCTCGCGCGAGGTGCTGCAGCGCATGGATTTCGACACCATGTCGGCGGCAGAACTCGCCGAGGCGAAGAAAATGATCCGCCAGCTGCGCCTGCCGCTGCCGCTGATCCGCACCCGGCGCCACGCGCCCGACCTGCGCGGCCGGCGCGTGCACCTGCGCGCCACGCTGCGCGAGAGCCTGCGCGAGGGCGGCGACGTGATCCCGCTGGTGCGCTCGAAGCCGGTGGAAATCCACCCGCCGCTGGTGGTGCTGTGCGACATCTCGGGCTCGATGAATCCCTACGCGCGCATGTTCCTGCACTTCCTGCACGCGCTCACCAACGATCGCGACCGCGTGCACACCTTCGTTTTCGGCACGCGGCTCACCAACGTGACCCGCCAGCTGCGCCACCGCGACGTCGACGTGGCGATGACGCGCGTGGCCGACGCGATCAAGGACTGGTCGGGCGGCACGCGCATCGGCGTGTGCCTGCGCGAGTTCAACTGGCGCTGGGCGCGGCGCCTGCTCGGCCAGAATGCCTGCGTGCTGCTGGTGTCCGACGGCCTGGACCGCGAGGCGGGCGAAGGCCTGGCCGAGGAAATGGAGCGGCTGTCGAAGTCCTGCCGCTTCCTCGTCTGGCTCAATCCGCTGCTGCGCTACGACAAGTTCGAGGCCAAGCCGGCGGGGGTGCGCGCCATGCTGCCGCACGTGGACCTGTTCCTGCCGGTGCATAATCTGAAAAGCCTGGTCGACTTGGCGCATACGCTGAGACGCCCGTTGACGCGGAAAACAGAGGACAGCGCGTGGAGATGAGCGGCGAGCAGTTGGTCCCGGCGTCGCAGGCCGATACCTGGGCCGCGCTCAACGACCCGGAGATCCTGAAAGCCTGCGTGCCGGGCTGCGAATCCATCGAGCGCATCGCGGACAACGAATTTCAGGTGCTGATGGTGGCGCGCATCGGGCCGGTAAGCGCCAAGTTCAAGGGCAAGCTCGGCCTGTCGGATCTGAAACCGCCACACTCCTACGCGATCGCTTTCGAGGGCCAGGGAGGCGCCGCCGGCTTCGCCAAGGGATCGGCGCAGGTGGCGCTCGCTGCCGACGGCGACGGTACCCGGCTCAGCTACCAGGTCAAGGCCAACGTCGGCGGAAAACTGGCGCAGATCGGCTCACGCCTGGTGGACGCGGCGGCGAAAAAAATCTCGCAGGACTTTTTCAGCGCCTTCAACGAAAAGGTGGGCGCGCTGCATGGCGCGCCGGCCACCGCCGGGCACGACGAGCACCAAGCGCAGCCGGTGCCGCGCGACCCGGACCTGCCGACGGTGTCCGACGCCTCGCTGATGTTGCTCGCGGCGGGTGCGCTGGTGGTGTTCGTGGCGGCCTTGTTTGCCCTGTACGGCTGAGGCCGCCGATCGACCATGGCACGCCGCATGTCCCGACCGTGTCCCCGGAGCGGAACTAGTTCCTCCCCCGGGCGCGACCGTCTGCCTAATATGTCCGCGTCGCCCGGAGCGGAGTACGTCCCATGGGAGCCCAGGTAGTGGCCGTCGCTACGCAACGTGACAATCCGGCAGAGCGCACGCCTGCGGTGATCATGATCGCCGAACTGCGCAATTTCACCAGCATGTCGGAAATGCTCGACGCGGCGCGCGTGCTGGCGCTGGCGGACCAGTTTTTCGACTGCGCCGCCGCGGCGGCGCCGTCGAACGGCGGCGAAGTCATCGCCGTCCACAACGATTCGCTGATTGCCGCATTCCGGCGCGGCGCGCCGGCGGACCAGGCGCGCGGCGCCGTGCGCGCAGTGCAACGCATGGCGGCGGAATTCGACCCGGTAGTGCAGGCTTGGCAACGTGACTACGGCCTGCGCGTGGCGATCTCGTTGGGCGTACACCTCGGCGACGCGGTGTTCGGCGAGGCCGGCCCGGCCAGCCAACGTAACTCCGTGGTGTTCGGCGATTGCGTCAGCATTGCCGAGCGCCTGGTGCACCGCGCGCGCGCCGGCGAACTTGTGCTGTCGGACACCGTGCTGGGCGTGGTGTCGGTGGCCGAGTTGGAGCTGGACGCGCAGCCCTTGCCGCCGCTCGAGCTGCACAATCGCCCGCCGATCCGCATCTACGGCGTGCTGCGCAACGACCGGCTCGACTTTACGACGTAGCCGCCTCGCGCATCGCCGCGGCCAGCGCCTGCGGTGGCTGCGCGCCGGACACGCCGAAGTAGCACCAGGGGCACACCACGTCGGAAACCACCTCGATCTTCATCTGGCGTGCTTCTTCGCCTCGGGCACCACCCAGAAATAGATCGTGCGGCCGTTCGACTCGAGCTTTTTGTCGGGCTCCCAGCTGCCCATGTCGAATTGGTGCGAAACGACGCGCGTGCCGGGGTTCAGCTCGCGCAGCAGCTTCGGACGCAGTTTCAGGTTGAGGTCGGGCAGCAGGTACAGCGTGATGACGGTGGCATCGCGGAAGTCCGCTTTGAACAGGTCTCCGATGCGGAACTGCACCAGCTGGTCGACGCCGTTCCTGCGCGCGTTTTCCCGCGCTTCGCGGATGCGCTCAGGGTCGATGTCGATGCCGACTGCGCGCACGCCGTACCGCCTTGCTGCCGTCACCGGGATGCGACCGTCGCCCGAGCCGAGGTCGTACAGCACGTCGCCGTGCCTGACGTTTGCCAGGCGCAGCATGTCCTCGACCACTTCCTGCGGCGTGGGCACGTATATGACGTCGGGATTGCGCTCGCCTCGATCGATCTGCGCCCGCGTCGCCCCGTCCAGGGCGAGCGCCGGTGCGGCAGCAAGCAACATCGAGACGATCCAAACCAGTCCGCGCATGGCGCCCTCCGACATTGGCCGGGCGCCGATTATGCACCAACACGCAGCGGGCGCTTTCACGCCCCGGCGATAGTCATGTTCTCCACCAGGATCGAGCCGCTGCGGCGCGAGCCGCGCACCACCACGTCGCTGCCCACTGCCGCGATGCCCCGGAACATCTGCTTGAGGTTGCCGGCGATGGTGATTTCCTCCACGGGATAGGCGATCTCCCCGCCTTGCACCCAGTAGCCTGCGGCGCCCCTCGAGTAGTCGCCGGTCACCAGGTTGATGCCGTGGCCGAGCAGCTCGGTCACCAGCAGTCCGCGGCCCAGTTGCCGCAGCATGCCGCGGAAATCCGGCCCGGCGGACTCCAGGCTGAGATTGTGGTTGCCGCCCGCGCTGCCGGTGCTCTGCATGCCGAGCTTGCGCGCCGAGTAGCAGCCCAGGAAATAGCCTTGTAGCACGCCGTCGCGCACCACACTGCGCGCGCGGGTTGCCACGCCCTCCTCGTCGAACGGCGAGCTGGCGAGCGCCTTACGCTCGTGCGGGCGCTCCTCGATGTTCACCCCGCGGGCGAACACCTGCTGACCGAGGCTGCCGCCAAGGAAGCTCGCCTTGCGGTACAAGCTGCCGCCGCTCGCCGCGGAGACGAAACTGCCCAGCAGCATCGCTGCCTGCGGCGCCTCGAACAACACCGGCGCCCGGCGCGTGCCGATCTTGCGCGCGCCGAGCCGCGCCAGCGCGCGCGCGCCGGCGTAGCGGCCCAGCGCCTCGGCCCGCGCCAGCTGCGCCGGTACGCGCACTGCGCTGTACCAATCGTCGCGCTGCATGCCGCCCTTGTCCTCGGCGATCACCGACAGGTTGAGCGAGTGGCGCGAGGTCGGAAAACCGCCCATGAAGCCCAGGCTGTTGGCGAACACGAACTGCGAATGCTGCGCCGACACCGACGCCCCTTCCGAGTTGCGGATCTTGGGCGACAACGCGAAGGCCGCGGCCTCGCAACGACGCGCGATGCCGATCGCTTCCTCGGTGGCGAGCGCCCAGGGATGGTACAGGTCGAGGTCGGGCGTATCGCGTGCCAGCAGCTCAGGTTCGGGCAGCCCGGCGCAGTCGTCTACCGCGGTGTGGCGCGCAATGGCCAGCGCCGCCGCCACCGTCTGTTGCAGCGCCGCCGCGGAAAAAGCCGAAGTGCTGGCGTGCCCGCGATGCGCGCCGGGCCGCTCGCCGAGGTACACGCTCACCCCGATACCCTTGTCGCGGTTGTGCTCGATGGTGTCCACGGCGCCCTTGCGCACCGTCACCGACAGGCCTTGTCCTTCCGACACGTCGCATTCGCAGGCGCTGGCACCCAGCCTCTTTGCATGCGCAAGCACATCTGACGCGAATTGCTGCAACTGCGCCTGCGTGTAGCTGAAGCGGCCGCCGTTTTTCATGGCGCGCTATCATAGCAGCGCAATGCAAGGCGAAATTCCCAGCAAGACGAAGAAGAAGCAGGAAATGCACGCACTGCAGCAGCTCGGCGCCGCGCTGGTGGATTTGTCCGCCGCGCACCTCGAGCACATGGCGCTGCCCGAGGAGCTGGCGCGGGCAGTGCACGAAGCGCGCCGCATGCGCAGCCACGAAGCGAAGCGCCGCCAGATGCAGCTCATCGGCCGGCTGATGCGCGGCATCGACCCAGAGCCGATCCGCGCGCAGCTCGCCAGCGTCGCAGGCGGTTCGGCGCAGGCGCGCGCCAGCCACCAGCGCATGGAGCATTGGCGCGCACGCCTGATGGAGGACGATGGCGCGCTCACCGAGTTTGCCGCCATGCACCCCGGCGCCGATCTGCAGAATCTGCGAGCCCTGCTGCGCAACGCGCGCAAGGAGCAGAATGCGGCAAAGCCACCGCGCGCCTACCGCGAGCTGTTCCGGGCCATCCGCGATGCCGCCAATGAATGACACGCTGATCGTCGGGCTGCTGTCGGCAAGCGACCGCGCCTCGGGCGGCGTCTACCGGGACGAGGGGATCCCCTCGCTCAAACAGTGGCTGCAGAAGGTGATCGTGGCACCGGCGCTGCGCTTCGAGGAGCGCCTAGTTCCCGACGAGCAGGCGCTGATCGAATCGGCGCTGGTCGAACTGGTGGATCTGCAAGGCTGCCACCTGGTGCTCACCACCGGCGGCACCGGCCCGGCGCCGCGCGACGTGACGCCCGAAGCCACGCTGGCGGTAGCCGACAAGGTGATGCCGGGATTCGGCGAGCAGATGCGCGCGGTGAGCCTGAAATACGTGCCGACGGCGATCCTGTCGCGGCAGGTGGCGGTGGTGAGGAAGCAGGCGCTGATCATCAACCTGCCCGGCCAGCCCAAGGCGATCAAGGAGACGCTGGACGGCGTGTTCGCCGCCGTGCCCTACTGCATCGACCTGATCGGCGGCCCTTACATCGAGACCGACGAGTCCGTGGTCAAGGTCTTCAGGCCGAAATCCGCGCTTCGGCCCAGGCCGGCGTGACTCAAGATCCGGAAACGATCGAAATCGAGTCCGCCCCGGCACCCGACGCGGCCGTGATCTGGCTGCACGGCCTGGGTGCCGACGGCCACGACTTTGAACCGATCGTCCCCGAGCTGCGCCTGCCGGCGCGACTGCGCCTGCGCTTCGTGTTCCCTCACGCCCCGATAAGGCCGGTGCGGATCAACATGGGCATGCCTATGCGGGCCTGGTACGACATCCTGCAGATGGGAGGCGGCAGGGAGGACGAGGCCGGCATCCGCGCCTCGCAGGCGTTGGTCCAAGCGCTGATCGAGCGGGAAAAAGGCCGCGGCGTAAACCCACGCCGCATCGTGCTGGCCGGTTTTTCCCAGGGCGGCGCCGTGGTGCTGCATACCGGGCTGCGCCACTCTGAACGTCTGGCAGGGGTATTGGCGCTCTCCACCTACCTGCCGCTGGCGGGCGTGTTCGCCGCCGAGTGCAGCGCTGCCAACAGCGACACTCCTGTGTTCATGGCGCACGGCACGCACGACCCGATGATCGACATCGCGCGGGCGCGCGAATCGCGCGTGGCGCTGCAATCGCTGGGGTACCCGGTGCAATGGCAGGAGTACCCCATGGCGCACTCCGTGTGCGGCGACGAGGTCGCCGATATTGCCGCCTGGCTGCTCAGGCTTCTCGCACCATCTCCCTGAACCTGCCGATTTCGTAATCCTCGCCGCGCTCGCCGAAACCGGTCGGCATGTAGATGTGCAGGCGCCCGGCCCGCGTCGCTTCGAGGTTCTGCCCAGGCGCGAACATCCCGGGGCGCAGCGCAATCTGCACCTCTGCCGACGCAGGGTCGTTGCCCTTCAACAGCACGCCCTGCTCGCCCGCGGCGGCGCGCGAGCCGCTGATGGAGAATTGCGACACTGCCGGCGCGCGCGACAAAGTCTGGATGCCGACCCGTGCTTCCTGCCCGACCGTCTTGTTGACGCGGCGCACCAGGCCGACCACCCAGTTGCTGCCACCCTCGGGCTGCATCGCGACCAGTGCCCCGACGCGCAGCCAGTCGCCCTTCACCTGCGAGACGACGGTGCCGAATCCGCCGGCGCTCACGTTCTCCACGATCCAGCTCTCGGTAGCGCGGCTCTCGATGCCGGGCGAAGCCGGCTCGCCCAGCGCCTCGATCACGCCGCGCAAGCTGTTGGCCACGCTGAGGCGCGACTTGACGCTGTGGCGCTGGTGTTTGCGCTCGGGCGGCTGCATCGACCAGTACATCGCCAGGTGCTCGAGCACTTCGAGCACTTCGTCCGCTTCAACCGGGGCACCCAGATTCAGGCTTGAGGGCACGGCTGCGGTGGCGCGTATCCGATCGGCGAGCGCGTGTATCTCGCCCAGCGCCGCGCCGGCGCCGAAGCAGCGCAGACCGGCTGCCGGCGCGGGCGGCCGCACGGCGCGCAGCGGTGCCATCGGCTGACTGATGTCGATCCAGTAAGGGAGTTCGGCAGCGCACGCCGCCGCCAAGGAGAAGTGCGGCGCAAACTGCGCGATCAACTGATCCGCAAGTTCGATCTGCGCCGGCAACAGGCCCTCGGGCGAGCTGGCGCTGAACATGAGTCCGTGCAGATACTCCAGCTGCGGCGTGGCGTCGCCCTGCGCGCCAGCCTGCGCCGGAACTCTCGCGTGCGCAAGATTGCGCGCCTCGGCATAGCCGTAGACCCTGTTGAATACGCCCCACACCGCCAGGTCACAGGGCCCGTAGCGAAAGTGCATCCACTTGATCTGTTGAGCGAGCGAGCGCAGGCAGCGGACCAGCAGCTGCGGCAGGAACGGCTTGGCGCTTTCCGCGCCTTTGCCGCCCTGCACGAACAGGTCCACGCCGCGCGCGAAGGCAAGCCCGGCCTCGCGCCAATAGCCGTGCACTGCCGTCCACAGCCTGTTTTCCTGCACACGGGACTGGCGCGAAGGCGCCAGGTATTCGCGCGTGATCTTCGTCACGCGGCCCTGCGCCGCGTCGTCGACCTGCAGCAGCAGTCGGATGCGCCGATCCGGTCGAAAACCCTCGGCCAACGACACAGACTCGTGCCAGTGGCCGAGCTCCTCCAGCGCCTTGACCGGGTCCTGCGCCCGCAACTCGTCGAGAAGGCGTTTGGCTTCCTTCGCATCCGCCATCGGATGGTCCGGAGCGGCGCTGCCGAACAGCCTAATCATGCGAAAATCCTACCACGCAGGCCCTATGCGATTCCTCATCGTGGACGAATCCCGCGAGTTCCGCAGCGCGGTCGCCGGCATGCTGCACGCACGCTGGCCGGTCGCGGAAATCGAGGAGTGGGATCCGCGCGAGCGCGGCCGCCCGCCCGCGCCGCAGCGCGACCGCTACACCGCAGTGCTGATCGATCTCGATCCGGCGGACGCCGGCGCCCTGAGCTGGATGGCCGACGTGCTGCGCGAGCCGGACGTAGCGCCGGTACTCTTGCTGGCAGATAGCCGCGCCGAAAGCCTGGCGATCATGGGATTGAAAGCGGGCGCGGCGGATTTCGTGCGCAAGGCCGGGCTGGTCGGTGAAGTCCTGGTGCGCTCGGTCGAGGATGCCGTGCGCGAGAGCGATGCGCGGCGCGGGCCCGTGCCGCGCCGCGCCGGCGCGCAGGGCGAGGGCGGCGAGTCGCTGATTCCGGGCTACCGCAACCTGCGCAAGATCGGCGAGGGCGGCATGGCGCAGGTGTATCTCGCTGAGCGCGTGCGGGACGGCCTGCTGCTGGTTCTCAAAGTACTCGATCCCAAGCTGCGCGAGGACGAGACATTCCGCAAGCGCTTCGCCCAGGAGTTCCGGCTGATCTCGGGCCTGCACAACGAGCACGTCGCGCAGATCTACGACCATGGCTTCGCCGGCGAGCATCCGTACATCGCCATGGAATACCTGTCGGGCGGCACGCTCGCCGCGCGCATCCACGAGGGGCTGACGTCGCGCGAAGCGCTGCGCATCACGTCGCAGATCGCGCGCGCGCTCGACGCCATCCACTCGCGCGGCGTGATCCACCGCGACCTCAAGCCGCAGAACATCCTGTTCCGCGAAAGCGACAGGCCGGTGCTGGTCGACTTCGGCCTCGCAAAAAGCGTCAGCGCGCACACGACCCTCACGCGCCACGGCGAGGTAATCGCCACGCCGCGCTACATGAGCCCGGAGCAGTGCCTGGGCAAGCCGGCGGACCACCGCTCGGACCTCTACAGCCTGGGCGTGATCTTCTACGAGATGCTCACCGGCCGCAGACTGTACGAGGCGGAGGGTCCGGCCGGAATGGTGTATCAGCACGTGCACGGCCCGATGCCGAGCATGCCGACGCGGCTCGCCGGCTACCAGTCGACCATGGACCGGCTGTTGGCAAAGAATCCGGACGAGCGCTTCCAGAGCGCGCGCGAGCTGTTTGCGATGATCGCGATATGAGCCTCAATTCCGGCGAACAGCAATACCTCGATCTGCTGGCGCAAGTGCTGGCGGACGGCGCGCTCAAGTCCGATCGCACCGGAACAGGCACGCGCTCGGTGTTCGGGCGGCAGATGCGCTTTGCGCTGGCGCAGAGCTTTCCGCTGCTCACCACCAAGAAGTTGCACCTCAAGTCAATCATCTACGAGCTGTTGTGGTTCCTGCGCGGAGACACCAACGTGCGCTGGCTGCAGCAGCACGGCGTCAGCATCTGGGATGAGTGGGCCGATGCGAAAGGCGAACTCGGCCCGGTCTACGGCTACCAGTGGCGCCACTGGCGTACGCCCGACGGCCGCGAAATCGACCAACTGCGCCAGGTGGTAGAGCAGATCCGGGCGCGGCCGGACTCCCGGCGCCACCTGGTCACCGCCTGGAACCCGGCCGACGTGGACAAGATGGCGCTGCCGCCCTGCCACGCCCTGTTCCAGTTCTACGTCGCCGACGGGCGGCTATCCTGCCAGATGTACCAAAGGAGCGCGGACCTGTTCCTCGGCGTGCCGTTCAACATCGCGTCCTACGCGCTGCTGACGCTGATCATCGCTCAGGTCACCGGCCTGGCGCCGGGCGAATTCGTGCTCACGCTTGGCGACGCGCACCTTTATCTCAATCACCTCGAGCAGGCGCGCGAGCAGATCGCGCGCGCGCCGCGGCCGTTCCCACGCCTGCGGCTCGATGCCAAGGTGCAGGACGTATTTGGCTTCAGCTACGAGGACTTTGCGCTCGAGGGCTACGACCCGCATCCAGCCATCAAGGCGCCGATCGCGGTGTAAAAAAAGAAGGCCCGCCTGTAGGGGGGAAACGGCGGGCCCGGGGGAGCAGCTGCGGTGCTGGCGTTGGCGGGAGCCCTAGAAACCCCCGGACACCAGAAACTGGCCGAGATACAGTATTCCGGCCGATGCAAATCCGTAGACCACCACATCCGAGATGCGCGCGCGCTGCGTAGGCACCCAACCCGGCAGCGCCCAAACTACCGCAGCGGCGCCAAGCAGCGCGGCAAGCAGGGCCGCGCCAAGGCCGAAACTGTGTCCGAAGGCCTGCACGAACCAGCCTTCCGGCGCGATCAATTTATAGATGGAGCCGCCAATGCCGATCAGCACACAGGCGCTGATGGCGAATCCGGCCAGCGCTTGCGCTAGGACCGGGATCTCGAACTTGGTCTTGGTCTGTTCCATCGGTTGACACTCTCTTACTCTCTTGCAACTGCCGTGCCATGCAGCAGCGTGTTAGCGAAATCAATGGCTTGAGGGATCTTCGTGACCGAATTGGCGCAGCCGGAAACGGCAAAATCGTCTCCCCGCGGCGACGAACGAATGCACGTTGTCGCCAAGCGACTGACCGAGCGCAGGATTTGCTGTCGCCGGGAAGCGACGCTCAGGACTCAGCGGCGACTTTGGCCTTGAACATCGCTGGCTCGAGGGCATGGCGCTCCAGCAGACGGTAGAACTCCGTGCGGTTGCGGCCTGCAAGGCGCGCGGCCTGCGTGACGCCGCCGCCGGTGATCTTGAGGATGCGCACCAGGTATTCGCGCTCGAAAGCGCGGCGCGCTTCGTCCAGCGGCGTGAGGGAGCCGGCACCTGCATCCAGCGCCTGGCGCACAAGCGAGGCCGGAATCACCTCGGTCGCGGTAAGCGCGACTGCGCGCTCCACGACGTTGAGCAACTGGCGTACGTTGCCCGGCCAGGCCGCCGACACCAGCAGTTCCATCGCCTCCGGGGAGATACCAAGGCGCGGCCGGCCGTAGCGTTGCGCGAGGCGCGAGAGAAAATGCCCGGCAAGCAAGGGCACGTCCTCGCGCCGTTGTGCCAGCGCCGGCAGTTCGAGCTTCACCACGTTAAGGCGGTAGTAAAGGTCTTCGCGGAATTCCCCGCTGGCAATGCGCTCCTCGAGTTTGCGGTGGGTGGCGGAGATGATGCGCACGTCCACTGTCACGTCATCGTTGGAGCCCACTGGGCGCACCACGTGGTGCTCGAGTGTACGCAGCAATTTCACCTGCAGCGCCGGCGGCATGTCGCCGACCTCATCGAGGAACAGCGTGCCGCCTTCTGCGGCCTGGAACAGGCCGCGGCGGTCCTGGATCGCGCCGGTGAATGAGCCCTTCTTGTGCCCGAACAATTCGGACTCGAGCAGGCCCTCGGGAATTGCTCCGCAGTTGATGGCGACAAAGGGAGCCCCGCTGCGGCGGCTGGCGCGATGGATGGCGCGCGCCAACAGCTCCTTGCCGGTGCCACTTGCGCCGAAGATGCACACGCTGGCGTCCGAGGCCGCCACGCGCTGCGCCTGGCCGAGCAGTGCCTCCATGGATGCCGAGCGCGTGATGATCTCGGCGCGCCAGTACTCGTCGTAGCCGCTCGGCTCGCTCGACAGGCGCAGCGCGCTGGCGACCGTTTCCAGCAGTACCTTTGGCTCGAAGGGCTTGGTGAGGAAACTGAACACGCCGCGGCGCGTCGCTGCCACCGCGTCCGGGATCGTGCCGTGCGCGGTCAGGATCACCACCGGCAGGGAGGGCGCCTGGCGATGGATGGCGTCGAACAAGCCCAAGCCGTCCATGCCGTGCATGCGCAAGTCGGTGATCACCAGTTGCGGCCGCTGCACCGATAGACTCGCCAGCGCCGCATCGGCCGACTCGACCGCGGTCACGCGGTAACCGGCAGCGTTCAGTCGCATCGAAATCAACTGCAGCAGATCGCGATCGTCGTCGACCAGCAGGATGGAGGGGGCTTCGTGGTTCATGGGTTCACCTGTTCGTTGCACGGCGCCGCTCCTCGCGCTCGAGGATGCCGCGCTCGATCGATTTGAGCGCATCCATCTGCTGGCGCAAGGTGCTGGCACGCTCGTCCGCCGCCTCTTCGCGCCGCTCCGCGGCGCGCAGGTCGCGTGTGAGTTCCTCTTCGCGCTTCTCCGTCGCGCGCAGGTCGCGCGTGAGTTTCTGGCGCTCCGCCGCACCGGCCGCAAGCAGTCCGGCGAACTGCACGAGCGGCGTTTCCGGGCGGCGCGCCGCCAGCGGCTCGAGCAATGCCGCGGCGCGCACGTCGTCGCGCAATGGCGCCGGCAGCGTCGCCAGCAGCGCCGCGAGGCGTACGCGGTTCAGGTCATCCTGTACCGCAGCGAACTGCTGTTGGGCGTGGTTGAGCTGCCGGCGCTGCTCCTCGGTCGCAGCGCGCAACGCGGTCACCGCCGCGCCGACAACCTCGCGCATCTGCACCGCTTCGCCGGCACCTGGCCGCAACCCCGTGCAGCCCACCAGCAGGAGCAACATCAGAAGCGCGAGCAGCCTCATGCCGCCTCCGCCAGCATCAGAGGCTCCGGCCGCTTGGGCAGGATGACGCGAAAATGCCCGCCCGGCCCACCCGCCACCAGAGAAATGCGCCCGCCATGCGCCTCGGCAAACTCGCGCGCGATGGCCAGGCCCAGCCCGCTGCCTGCCACGCGCCCGCCGGCCTTGGCGCGGCCGCGGAAAAAGGACTCGAACACCGCCTCGCGCTCCTCGAGCGGGACGCCCGGGCCGGAGTCGATCACCTCGATAGTGACGCGGCCGTCGGCCTCTCGCGCCAGCACCGAGATGCTGCCGCCGCGCGGCGTGAACTTGATAGCGTTGCCGAGCAGGTTGTCGACGATCGAGCGCAGCTTCTCCGGGTCGGCGTCCACCGCCAGCGGTGCCAACTCCAGCGCCACGCGCTGCTCCTTGGCGAGCGCGGACAGCCGGTGCGCCTCGGCCACCTCGCGCACCAGCGCGTCGAGCCGCACCGGCTGCACCTCGAGCGAAGCGGCAGCGTGCATCGCGCGCTGGTAGTCCAGCAGTTCCTCGATCAGCTTCTGCAGCTTCACGCTGTTGTCGCGAATGATGCCGACCACTGCGCGCTGCGACGGCGCAAGCGGGCCAGCGACCTGGTCGTTGAGCAATTCCGCGCCCTCGCGCAGCGAGGCAAGCGGCGTCTTGAGTTCATGCGACAGATGGCGCAGAAATCGGTTCTTCTGCGCCTCCAGTTCGGTCAGCCGGCGCCGCAGCCAGTCCAGGCGTTCGCCGAGGTCGCGCAGATCCTGCGGCCCGCTGACGCGTATCGGCTGAGCGAAGTCGGCGCCGCCGAGCTGGCGGATGGAAGCGTCGAGCTCGGCGATCGGGCGCGCGATGACGCGCGTCAGCGCCAGCGCGATGATGAGCGCCACCGCGATGGTGGCAAGCACCAGTTGCAGCAGCCGGCGCTGCACGCCCTCCGCGGCGGCGCGCAGCCGCTCGACTTCGCCGTCGGCCACGCGATAGCTGATCGCCAGCACTTCGTGCGCGCTCTCGGCAAGCTCGGCCACCCGAGCCGCCACGGCGCGTGCGTCGGGCGGCAAGGCCGCGTTCGGGGCGAGGACCTCGTAGAGGGACTGCTCCTCGCCCATGGTGCGGCGAAGTGCGGCGAGCTGCGTGGCGTCGAGCGGCAGGCGCGCGAGCTCTTGCGCCAGTTGCTTGAATCCGAGGTGCAGCCGCTCGTAATCCTGCAGCAGCTCGGCGTCGGGCAGCAGCGCGACCTGCTGCGCCAGCCGCTCGATCGAGCCGACGCGGTTGACCAGTTCGCGGCTGCCGCGGGCAGCCTGCGCCGCGTTGTACACCGCGCTGCGGCTCTGCTCCGCCAGGTGCTGCGTATTCCACGCCGAGTAGAGCAACGCGCCGGCTAGCGGCGCTGCGACGAGCAGGAATCCCGTCACCAGCAAGCCGAGGAAGGAACGCGGAAAACGCAGGGCCGCCCTCGGGGAGGTGTCCTGAGGTGCCATGTCCCTATAATCTCACGTAAGACAATGCAAGGACGAGCCATATGTCACAGGCCGCAAACGAGCCGGCAGGGCCGCGTGTGTATTTAGTCGCGGCCGTGGCGGCCAATGGCGTCATCGGCTCTAACGGCAAGTTGCCCTGGCACCTGCCGGAGGACCTGAAGCATTTCAAGTCGCTCACGCTGGGCCACCCCGTGGTCATGGGACGCAAGACCTGGGAGTCGCTGGGCAAAGCGCTACCCGGCCGTGAGAACATCGTCGTAACGCGCGCGCCCGGCTATGAGGCGCCTGGCGCCGGTGTTGCCTCGTCCCTCGAGGGGGCGCTAGCGCTCTGCGCGGGCGAGTCGAAGGTGTTCGTCATCGGCGGCAGCGAACTCTATGCCGAGGCGTTGTCAGTTGCCGACGGACTGGTGCTGACCGAGATTCAAGGCGACTACGCCGGGGACGCGCGCTTTCCGGTTTACGACCGCGCGGCCTGGCGCGAGACGCAAAGACAACCGCACACCGGTGCCGACGGCCTGCGGTTCGATTTCGTGCTGTACGAGAAAGCGTAGGGTGGGCTAGCAGCCCACCGATGGTGCGCCAAGGCCCACCCTACTTCGGCTTCGACTCGAACACCCGGACTTCCGGCAGCGGGAAGCCGTTGAACTCGCTGGCGTAGGCCGTGGTGTAGGCGCCGGCGTTGCGCAGATAGATGAAATCGCCCTCTTGCAGGTCCGAAGGCAGCGGCTCGTCCCGCATCACCACGTCCACCGAATCGCAGGTCGGGCCGGCGACGTTCCAGGCGACGTCAGGCCCCGAACGGTCGGAGCGGATCTTGTATTTCAGCCCCTCGGTGGTTTCGATCACGCCGCCGAACAGGCCGGCATCCCAGTGCATCCAGCGCTTGCCGGCGCGCGTGGCGGTGCCGAGTACGCGGCACACGAAGTATCCCGCGTCCGAAACCAGGTAGCGGCCGGGTTCGGCGATCACCTGCACGTCCTCCGGGAAAACCTTCAGCGCCTCGTTTACCACCTCGCCGATCACTTCGATCGCCGGTATTGGCCTGACGTGGCGCACAGGGAAGCCGCCGCCGATGTCCAGCAGGCGCGGCTTGAGCCCGGCTTTGCCCATGGCGTCGAACAGGGTGCGCGCCTTTTCGATGCCGACGCGCCAATTCGCCGGGTTGCGGCACTGTGAGCCGGCGTGGAAGGTGACCCCCGCGAGGTCCGCGCCGAGCTTTGCAGCGGTAGCGATGATCTCGCGCGTATCGCCGGCGCCGGCGCCGAATTTGCCGGACAGGGGCCAGTCACTGCCGATGTTCGGGGTGGCGATGCGCAGGTAAAGCTGTGCCGTCGGATCCACGCCGTGCATGCGGCGCAGCTCGTCCACGCTGTCGACGACGAACCAGCGCATGCCCTTGGCCGCGGCGTAGCCGTCCGCCGCGCGCGAGCGCATCGGGTTGGAGAAAAACACTTCCGCAGCGGGCACGCCGAGGGACAGCAGCAGGTCGAGCTCGGTGGTCGAGGCGATCTCGAAGCCCGCGCCCTCCTGCGCCAGCGCCTTCACCACGCGCCGGTCGGGATTAGCCTTCACCGCGTAATGCGGCCGCACGCGTGGCATGGCCGCGCGGAAGCGGCGCAGCTTTTCGCGCACGATGGCGGTATCGATGATCAGGAACGGCCGCGTGTATTTCTGCCGTGCCGCCTGGCGGACGATCTCGAAGTCGAGGCTGACTTCGGGATGGGTGTCGAAGAGCTGTTCTTGCGCAAGCGAGGACTGCTGTCTGTTGCGTACGAGGCTACTGGGGCTATCGCCCATCAATGTTCTCCCGGGTGTCTCTAGGTCTCAGGGATGTCGCGAACCACGACGTCGTACACCGGGCACGAGTTCCTTTGGCTTGTCATCACGCTGACCTCCCCTTTCTTCATAGTTCGTTGAGCCGACAGCGAATTCCTGGGGCGATTATAGGGATGACCCCCCGGCAGTCAAGGGCTTTGTGAGGGAATCCTGCGGCGCCACACTGGGAGCAGCGGGCCGCCGACTCTGAGAAACCACTATAGGTAGGAACGCTAACCCGCCGAACCACTAATACTTGTAGGTCAGATGCGCGGCAAGGTGACGCCGCGCTGGCCCTGGTACTTGCCGCCGCGGTCACGGTAGGAGGTCTCACAGATCTCGTCGGACTCGAGGAAGATCACCTGCGCGCAGCCTTCGCCGGCGTAGATCTTGGCCGGCAGCGGCGTGGTGTTGGAGAACTCCAGGGTCACATGGCCCTGCCACTCGGGCTCGAGCGGTGTCACGTTGACGATGATGCCGCAGCGCGCGTAGGTGGACTTGCCCAGGCAGATGGTGAGCACGCTGCGCGGGATGCGGAAGAACTCCACGGTGCGCGCGAGCGCAAAGGAATTGGGCGGGATGATGCACACCTCGCCCTTGAAATCGACGAAAGACTTGGCGTCGAAGTCCTTCGGATCGACGATGGTCGAGTTGATGTTGGTGAAGATCTTGAATTCCTCCGAACAGCGGATGTCGTAGCCGTAACTGGAGGTGCCGTAGGACACCACGCGCCTGCCGGCGACCTCCTTCACCTGCCCGGCCTCGAACGGCTCGATCATGCCCTGCGCCGCCATGCGGCGGATCCACTTGTCGGATTTGACGCTCATGTGTTCTGCACGACGATATTGGGGAATTTGCCGGTCATGTCCTTCTGCGACTCGGCGATCTTGACCGCACAGCGGCGCGCGATGCGCCGGTAGATCTGCGCCGCCTCGCCGTCGGGATCGGCGACCACCGTCGGCTTGCCCGAATCGGCCTGCTGGCGGATCGATTCGTCGAGCGGCAACTGGCCGAGGAGCTCGGTGCCGTAGTCCTTGCACATGCGCTCGGCGCCGCCGCTGCCGAAGATGTGGCTCTGGTGGCCGCACTGCGGGCAGACGTGGATCGACATGTTCTCCACCACGCCGAGGATCGGGATGCCGACCTTTTCAAACATCTTGAGGCCCTTGCGCGCGTCGATCAGCGCGATATCCTGCGGTGTGGTCACGATTACCGCACCGGTCACCGGCACCTTCTGCGCGAGCGTCAGCTGGATGTCGCCGGTGCCGGGCGGGAGATCCACCACCAGGTAGTCGAGTTCGCGCCAGCGCGTGTCCTTCAGCAGCTGCTCGAGCGCCTGCGTCACCATCGGGCCGC
This sequence comes from Betaproteobacteria bacterium, assembly GCA_031394435.1. Classification (GTDB taxonomy): domain Bacteria; phylum Pseudomonadota; class Gammaproteobacteria; order Burkholderiales; family SG8-39; genus JAABQT01. Next base: position 41,418 of record JANNTQ010000026.1, on the reverse strand, counting down.
GCCAGACCATCGGCGTATCCACGTCGATGAGGAAACCGATCGAGATCGCCTGCAAACCGTGCCCCATCATCGGTTCGAGGCCCTTGCCGTCTTTCGATTCGGGCCGGCCCGCGATGCCGAGCATCATCGGCTGCGACGGGCCATAGATGTCGGCGTCGAGGATGCCAACCGACGCGCCTTCGGCGGACAGCGCCAGCGCCAGGTTGACCGCGGTGGTGCTCTTGCCCACGCCGCCCTTGCCGGAGGCCACCGCGATGATGTTCTTGATGCCCGGCACCAGCTTTACGCCGCGCTGCACCGAGTGCGACACCACCTTGGAAACGACGCTCAGCGCGACGTTGCCGGCGCCGGCCTGCTTCAGCGCCGCGATGACTGCGCGCTTGATCGGCTCGAACTGGCTCTTGCCCGGATAGCCCAACTCGATCTCCAGCTGCACCTCGGTCCCGGCCACCGTGAGGCTCTTCACCGAGCGGGTGCTGACGTAGTCCTTGCCGGTGTTCGGATCGACCAGATTGGAGAGGAGGGAGCGCACATCAGATTCACTCACGGGCATGATGCAAGTGTAAGCTAAAATCCGCGTTTTCCTCGGGCCAGCAATGCCGCACCGCAGGCTGTTCGTCACCACCGCGCTGCCCTACGCCAACGGGCCGTTCCACATCGGCCACATCATGGAGTACATCCAGGCCGACATCTGGGTGCGCTTCCAGCGCATGCAAGGCCACGTGGTGCATTTCGTCGGCGCCGACGACGCGCATGGCGCACCGATCATGCTCGCCGCGGAAAAGGCTGGCAAGGCGCCCGCGGCGTTCGTCGCCGAGATTGCCAAGAGCCGCAAGCAGTACCTCGATGGCTTCCACATCGCCTTCGACAACTGGCACTCGACCCATTCGCCGGAGAACACCGAGCTGTCGCAGGACATATACCGCCGGCTGAAGAAAGCGGGGCTGGTCTACACCAAGCCGGTCGAGCAGTTCTTCGATCCGGTGAAAAGCATGTTCCTCGCGGACCGCTACATCAAGGGCGAGTGCCCGAACTGCGGCGCCAGGGACCAGTACGGCGACGCCTGCGAGAACTGCAGCGCCGCGTACTCGGCCACCGACCTGAGGAATCCCTACTCTGCGCTGTCGGGCGCCAAGCCGGTGCTGAAGACCTCCGAGCACCATTTCTTCCGCCTGGCCGACCCGAAGTGCAGAACCTTCCTGAAAGGCTGGCTGGAGAAACCGGGGCGCCTGCAGCCGCAGGTGGTGAACAAGGCCAAGGAATGGCTGGACGGGGAAGGCGACAGGGCGCTGGGCGACTGGGACATTTCGCGCGACCCGCCCTACTTCGGCATCCGCGTGCCCGACATCGAGGAAGAGAAGTACCTGTATGTCTGGCTCGACGCGCCGATCGGCTACCTCGCCAGCTTCAAGAATTATTGCGCCAAAGCGGGCATCGACTTCGAGAAATTCCTGCAGGACCCGGGCACCGAGCAGATCCATTTCATCGGCAAGGACATCATCTATTTCCACACCCTGTTCTGGCCGGCAATGCTGGAGTACGCGGGCAAACCCTACAGGGTGCCCGACCACGTCTTCGTGCACGGCTTCATCACCGTGTCCGGCGACAAGATGTCCAAATCGCGCGGCACCGGCATCAGCCCGCTGCGCTACCTTGAACTGGGCATGAACCCGGAGTGGCTGCGCTATTACATCGCGGCAAAACTGAACGCAAACGTCGAGGACATCGATTTCAATCCTGACGATTTCATGGCTCGGGTCAATAGCGACCTCGTAGGGAAATTCATAAATATCGCGAGTCGCTGCGCTGGCTTTCTGTGGAGGCGATTCGACGGACGACTAGTTGACGGTGATGACTACAAAGCACTCGCCGAACTCGTCGACAACCGGCTAACCAGCTATAGACCAGGATCCATCCAGAAACACTACGAGGACCGCGAATTTGGAAAGGTTGTGCGTTACGTCATGGAGCTTGCAGACGAAGCCAACAAGATGTTGGACGAACTTAAGCCTTGGGATGCCGCGAAGTTCCCAGATCGAACTGCTGAACTCCAACGCACCTGCTCACTTGGGATCAATCTGTTCTATCTGCTCGCTGTCTACTTAAAGCCCATACTTCCCCAGACTGCTGAATTTGCAGAGAAATTGCTAAACCACCCACTTAATTGGCCAGATCTCGGCGCTAGACCGGTGTCTTCGGCGTTGCTTCCACCGGGACATCAGATTAACCAATACAGGCATCTAATTGAGCGCGTACAGACCAGGCATCTTGACCAACTGTTCGACATACAGTCCGTGCCGCAGGCCACCGCCCCGCAGCAGCACGCCGAACACCAGCAGCACGCCGCCAAGGAGATGTCCGTGCCCGACACCATTACCATCGACGACTTCAACAAGCTCGACCTGCGCGTGGCGAGAATTGCCAAGGCGGAGCAGGTCGAAGGCGCCGACAAGCTGCTCAAACTCACCCTCGACCTCGGCGGCGCCACGCGCACGGCGTTCGCCGGCATCAAAGCCGCCTACGACCCGGCCGCACTCGAGGGCAAGCTCGCAGTGTTGGTCGCCAATCTGGCTCCGCGCACGATGAAATTCGGGGTTTCCGAAGGCATGGTGCTGGCCGCCTCTGGGGAGGAAGCGGGAATATTCCTCATTTCGCCCGATGCCGGGGCGAAACCGGGCATGCGCGTAAAATAGCTCTCCCTGCGGCCGCCGCGCCGCCCCCTGCGCGACGCATGATCGAACAGCCAAGTCGCACGCTGGTTTGCAGCATCGTGTTCCTGGACATCGTCGATTACTCGGCGAGGCCCGTGGCGGAGCAGATGCTGTTCAAGCAGGCGTTCAATAAACTGCTCAGCGCCGCCCTGGAAAACGTGCACGCGCGCGACCGCGTGGTGCTCGACACCGGCGATGGCGCGGCGATCACCTTCCTCGGCGACCCGGAAGACGCGCTGTTCGTCGCCATGTCGCTGCGCGCCGCGGCGCGCGCCGAAGCCACTGGCGCAATCGCCATTCGCTTCGGCATCAACCTGGGACCGGTGCGCGTGGTCAAGGACATCAACGGCCAGATGAACATCATTGGCGACGGCATCAACGTCGCTCAGCGCGTGATGAGCTTCGCGCAGTCGGGCCAGCTGCTGGTGTCGCGCTCTTTTTACGAGGTCGTGTCCTGCCTGTCGCTGGACTACGCCAGCCTGTTCAGCTATGTCGGGGCGCGTACCGACAAGCACGTGCGCGAGCACGAGGTGTACTCGGTTGGCATCGGTACCGACGCTGCCCGCCGCGTGCTTGAGACCGGCTCGCAGCGCGTGGCGCCGCGCCGCGCGGCGCCGCGCTTCATCGGCGAGCTCACCGACGCGCGCCCGTTCGGCATGCACCGCATGGCGCTGCTCGGCGCGCCACTGGCGTTTGCGCTGCTGGTGGGCGGCGGGGTCGCCGTCCGCGCGCAGATGAGGCCGCCGCCCGAGGCATTGCCCGGTCCCGGCGCGGCGGCCAAACCCATCGTGAAGCCTGCGACAGTGGCCAAGATTGAGCCCGCGACCGCGGCGAAGGCCGCACTGGTCGGCGCGGCCAAACCCGAGCCGGTGCCGGCGCCCAAGACCGAGCATCTGGCCGAACCACGGAAAGTCGACTTCCCGCCAGCCCCGCAGAAAAAGCCCGTCGCCAAGGCGCCGCGCGTTCAAGTCGCGGCGGCCAAACCCGAAACCGCGCCAGCGCCGGCGCCGGCGGCAAGCCCGGTCCCGGTGGTCGCTGCGGGAGTTGTTCAGCTCGCCATCCTGCCTTGGGGCGAAGTGTTCGTGGACGGAAAAAGCCGCGGCGTCAGCCCGCCGCTGCGCTCGATCGAGTTGCCGCCCGGCCCGCACGTCGTCGAAGTGCGCAACACGTCCTTCCCTAGCTATACCCAGCGCCTCGAAGTGCGCTCCGGCGAGCAGGTGCGTTTCCGGCACCGGTTTCGCTGACTTGCCCTCGCGGTGGTATCTTCCACCGCACAGAACTGGACAACGCAGTTCCAAGGGGAACGAGGCATGAAGTACGCGGCAATCGTCGCAGCGGCCGGTGCGCTGCTTCTCGTCGGCTGCCAGACCGAGCCGATGCGCAATCTGCAGACGGATTTCATGAACCTGTTCGGCAGCAGAAAAGGTGAGCCGGAGCTGGCCGCGGGACTGCGCCAGTACGAGGACGGCAATTACGCCGAGGCGTCCAAGAAGTTGCAGTCGGCGGTCGAGCAGGGCCTGGGCAGGTCCGACCGCGTGAAAGCCCACAAGCACCTGGCGTTCATTCATTGCGTTTCCGGCCGCACCTCCGCGTGCCGAGAGGAATTCCGCAAGGCGCTGGCGATCGAGCCCGGGCTAGACCTCTCCCCAGCCGAGGCGGGCCACCCGACCTGGGGACCGGCGTTCCGCTCGGTCAAGGCCGGCCGCTAGCCGGCGCCGGTCCATATTCCATGGATGAACAAAAGCTCGGCCGCTTTGAACTGCTGGCCGAGATCGGTCGCGGGGCGATGGGCATCGTCTATAAGGCGAAGGACCCGATGCTCGAGCGCACGGTCGCCATCAAGACCATCAACATGGGGATGGACAAGGACGGCGCCGAGATGTACGAAAAACGCTTCTACCAGGAGGCGCGCGCAGCAGGCGGGCTGAACCACCCCAACATCGTCACCATCTACGACATTGGCAAGACCGAGAGTGTCTGCTACATGGCGATGGAGTTCATCGAGGGCCCGGAGCTGCGCACGCTGCTGCTGCCGGGCAAGCCGCTGTCGGTGCCGCGCTCGCTGTCGATCGCAGCGCAGATGGCGGAAGGCCTGGCCTATGCGCACGAACGCGGCGTGGTGCACCGGGACATCAAGCCGGCGAACATCATGGTGCCCGATAGCGGGCCGGTGAAGATCACCGACTTCGGCATCGCGCGCATGCGCTCGTCGAACGTGCAGACGCAGACCGGCATGATGATGGGCTCGCCGAAGTACATGTCGCCTGAACAGGTGATCGGCAAGCGCGCTGACCACCGTTGCGACATCTTCTCCCTCGGCGTGATCCTCTACGAGATGCTGACCGGGGCGGCGCCTTTCACCGGCGAGAGCGTTAACGCGGTGATGTACCAGATCGTGAACTTCGCGCCGCCGGCGCCCAGCGCCATCAACCCGGCGGCGCCCGCGGCGCTCGACGTGATCGTCGGGCGCATGATCGCCAAGGCCCTGGAGGAGCGCTTCCAGAGCGCCGCCGAGATCGCGCTTGGCTTGCGAGAAATTGAGTACCAGGCGCACGTCGCGCCCAGCGCCACCATCACACTGCCGCTGGCGGCTCTGGCGCCGGGCCCGACGCCCGCCGTGGTGGAACCGGAAGTTAAGGCCGCCCTGCTCGCCCAGACCGTCGAGCGCTCGCGCCGCGTAGAGGAGGAAACGCCGCCACCGGATACCGCGCCAGCGCGGGGACTGTCGCGTACCTTCGACTCGCTGGAAGCGACGCAGCGCCTGGTGGCGCTCAGCGACACGGGCAAGGCCATCGACCCCAGTGCCAGAACCATGCCGCTCACGATGCAGACGACGATGATGGCCGGCGGCGGCTGGAACCGGCGCGACTCCGCTGTCGTGGCGGCAGGCGCCATCGCGGGACTGGTCGTGGCGGCCATCATCGTGTGGGCATAGCGGAGCTTGGCCCGCTGCACGCGACGCAGGTGGTGGCAGTAGGCGACTGCAACTGCGACGGCTGGAGCAGGCCATCGTCACCGCGGTGACGGCAGCGAAGCGCTAGGTCAGGACTTGCCGCCGCAGCTCGCGGGCATCGCGGTGATCGGATAGCCGCGGCAGTTCCAGCTCACCTTGCCGCCCTGCAGCGCGGGCGACATCGATACCTCGATGGCATTCTTTTCGTTCCAGCCGCGGACCGAACCGTTCGTCTCGACGATCCACTTCAGCTCGCCGTGCTTGGCGTCGCTGCGCGCCGCGATCTTGACGGCTTCGCCTGAGCCCGACAGGTTGCCGGCCTTCTCCGCCACCGCGGCCACCTGCTGCTTCGCAGCGTCCGCCCCCGAGACCAGCGCCTGGGCGGCGTCCTTGGCCTCGCTGCCCGCCATCTGCGGCAGTACCACTGCTACTGCAAGAAAACCGGCCAGAGCCAGTGCAGCGATGATCAACAGAGCGGCGCGCATTGCGGTTCCCCCTTACAGACCCGTCCCGCGCTTGCACGATCATCCGCACAATCGGCGGCAGGATGGGGCGATAAATTTTCACGGCAGCTTACCATGGAGTCCCGGCGCTTTCACGGGCCAAGCCGGCGCCAAGGAGAAGATTTGCAACACCAGACAATCCGACTGCGCATTATTGGATGCGTACAGGGCGTCGGCTTCCGCGACGCGTTGCGCGGCGAGGCGCTGCGGCTGGGCGTAACCGGCTGGGTACGCAACCTCGCCGACGGCGGCGTCGAGGCGCTGGCACAGGGCGATCCCGCCGCCGTCGCCGCGCTGCTGGAGTGGGCGCGCCGCGGGCCCTCGGCCGCGCGGGTGGGGCGGGTGGAATGCTGCCCGCTCGCCGTCGAGCACGACCGGCCCTATGCGCGGTTCGAGCGCTGGCCGAGCGCGTGAGCGCGCTTCTTCAGCGCATTGACCACCGAGAACGACCAGGGCCTGCAGGCGACCAGCAGGCCGACGCCTTCGCGCCGGCGCGGCGACAGGGTCGAGTCCACTTCGGCCAGCTCGCCGAACTCCGCCAGCAGGCGCTCCAGCCTGCGCTTGAGCACGGCGGCCGATTCGGGCGACAGGTCGCGCGCCTCGAAGCGCAGCAACTCGAGCGGCCCGGAAAAGCGCGAGCGCAGGAATTCCGCGGTGACGCGCAGGCCGTAGGCCTTCTTCACCGGACCGCCCGCGCGCCAGACGAAATCCTTCGCCACGCGCAGCCGCACGCGCTCGCCCGCGTCCCATTCGATCAGGCGCGCGCGCTCGAAATTCGCCAGCGCCAGCGTCAGTTCGGTGCGCGTAATGGCAAACTCCTCCACGATATCGGCGAAGCGCCAGCCGTTGAGCAGCAGCCAGAACACGGATAGCAGGCGCTCGTCGCGCGCGAGCAGGGCCTCCTGCTCGACGCTGAGCTCGGCCGGGCCGCTGTCGGCGCCGCGCGCCATGCGCGCGAGTTCCACCAGGTCCATCTCCAGCACCCGCAGGATTTCGTCGATGCGCGCCAAGGTGAAGCGGCCTTGCGAGAACAGGCGCTTCACGCTCGCCTCGGACAGGCGCAGCTCGCGCGACAGCATGGCGTAGGTGATGCCTCGCGCCCTGAGGCATTTCTTCAGCGTTTCGACCAGGCGGTGGGATTGGGGCATGGAACTGCAGGTATCGTAAAGCGAGACTATGCATCCCAGGTATTGCATTGCACCAAGCGCTGCGCGAACAATGGCCCGCCCTTCACCCGCCTGGAGAACGCCATGCTCGCAACTCACAGCCTTCCCCTCCCCGCCCCGGTCGGCCTGCGCGTGTATTCCGCAGGCGACCTGTGCAAGGCAATGCTGGCCGGCCCGTTCGACGATTCGGGCCTCGACCGCGTCCTGTGCCACGACCCGCGACGCGGGGTGCTCGAAGTGCAGTCGGGCACTCCGTGGCACGCCCTCGCTGCGCATGGCGGCAGCGCGTTCGGGCCTGGCACGGTAGGGGAAAGCGCCGCGGCCAACGCGCCCGGTCCGGACGGCCGGCCGATGGTGGCGCACCTGCGCTCACTGACCCTGGTCACTGCGGACGGCGAGCTGCGGCGTGCCAGCCGGCACCAGGCACCGGAACTGTTCAGGCTGGCAGTTGGCGGATTCGGCGTGTTCGGGCCGTTCTACAGCGTGACGCTCGACCTGGCGTCGCTGGCGCAGGCCGCCGCGGTCGGGGCAGCGCCGGTGCGCCTGGAGTTGCCCAAGGCCCCCGCCGCCGGCACCAGCAGCGGCATCGATCTGCTGGTGCCGCCCGAAACGAGCGAAACGTTCATCGCCCAGGCGCGCGCCGAACTGGACCAGCACCGCTACGCCCTCGCCCGGCTCGAGGTGCGCCGCACGCTGCCCGAGGAGGAAACCTTCTTGCGCTGGGCGCGGCGCGAATACGCCGCGCTGCGCATCGAATACCGCGCGCGCTCCACCCTGGGCGGCTGCGTCGGCGCCACCCAGTTGCGCACGCGGTTGGTCGAACTGGCGCTGGCGGCGGGCGGCGTCATCGCGCCTGCCAGCCTGCCGGTGGCGAGCCGCGCGCAAGCCGCGGCCAGCTACCCGATGCTCGGTGCTTTCCTCGCGGAAAAGCGGCGCCTCGATCCCGCCGGCCGCGTGACGAACGCCTGGTACCTCGGCACGCGCGGCCTCTGGCGGCGCGACTAGGCGGCGCCGTTCGAGTAGACGACCTGGACGTTTTCCGGCGTGAGCCAGGCGCCCAGCCGCTCGATCAACTGCGCATCCGGGCGCACGCGCCAGGCATCACCCAAGGCGACGTCGCAAGCGGCGACGCCGCTCTCGTAGTGCACGAACACCGGGCACGCGCCATCGGCGCGATACGGAGCGAGCAAGTCCATCAGCTGCCGCGCGTCGGCCTTGCCGTTCATCTCCAGGCGCAGACGCGCAGCGTAGCGCGCGCGTAAGCCCGGCAGGTCATAGAGCTCGTCCGCAGTGACTCGCATGCCGCCCGCGAAGTCGTCGCGCTGCACCTTGCCCTGCACGACCAGCAGCGAATCCTCCTTCAGCTTGTCGCGGTGCTTCTCGAACAGCTCGTTGAACACCGAGACCTCCACCTGCGCCGTACCGTCGTCCAGCAGCACTGCCATCATGCGCCCGCGGCGCGTCATCTGCGTGCGCGCCTCGTTCACCACGCCCGCCAGCCACACTCGCTGCTCGGAGGGTGAGAGCCGGGCCAGCGGCGTGCGCGAGAATCCCGCGAGCTCGCGCGCGTACACGGTGAACAGGTGACCCGACAACGCAAAGCCAAGCGCCGCCTTCTCCTCCAGCAGTTGTTGCCTCAATTCCCAGGGCCGCGCCTCGATCAGCGGGACCGCCGCGCCGCAAGCGCCCTCAGCGTCGCCGAACAGGCTCACCTGGGCCGCCTGGCGCTCGGCCTGCTCTGCCGCCTCCAGCGCGCGCCCCACGCTCGCCAGCAGGCTGGCGCGGTTCTTCTCCAGCGCGTCGAACGCCCCCGCGCGCACCAGTGCCTCGACCGCGCGGCGGTTCACGGTGCGCTTGTCGACGCGCCGGCACAAGTCGAACAGGTCCGTGAACAGCCCGGCTTTGCGCGCTTGCAGGATCGCGCCGACCGCAGACTCGCCGGTGCCGCGCACCGCGCCCAAGCCGTAGCGGACGGTCTTCGCATCCACCGGGCGGAAGCGGTAGTCCGAGGCGTTGATGTCCGGCGGCAGCACGACCAGGCCATTGGCCAGCGCGTCCTCGTGGAACTGGCGCACTTTGTCCGTGTCGTCCATCACCAGCGAAAGGTTCGCCGCCATGAATGCCGCGGCATGGTGCGCCTTCATATACGCGGTCTGATAGGCGAGCAGCGCGTAAGCCGCGGCGTGCGAGCGGTTGAAGCCGTAGCCCGCGAACTTCTCCATCAGGTCGAACAGCTGGGTCGCCTTGCCTTTGGTCAGGCCGTTCTTTTCCGCGCCGGCGACGAACACGTCGCGTTGCTGAGCCATCTCCTCGGCGTTCTTCTTGCCCATCGCGCGCCGCAGCAGGTCCGCGCCGCCCAGCGTCAGGCCGCCGATCACCTGCCCGATCTGCATCACCTGCTCCTGGTAGACCATGATGCCGTAGGTCGGATTGAGGATCGGCTCGATCCGTTTGTCGAGGTACTCGACGCGCTGGCTGCCGTGCTTGCGCGCGATGAAGTCCGGGATCAGGTCCATCGGGCCGGGCCGGTATAACGCCACCAGCGCAATCACGTCCTCGAACCGGTCCGGGCGCGCGCGCTTGATCAGGTCGCGCATGCCACGCGATTCCAGCTGGAAAACCGCAGTGGTGTTGCCCGAGGAAAGCAGCTGGTAGGTCGCCCTGTCGTCCAATGGCACGCGCTCCAGCGAAAACTCGGCTTCGCCCAGCGCACGCACGTAGCGCTCCGCCCAGTCGAGGATGGTGAGCGTCGTGAGGCCGAGGAAGTCGAATTTCACCAGCCCCACCGCTTCCACGTCATCCTTGTCGAGCTGGGAGATGACATTGCTGGTGCCCTCGGCGGCGTAAAGTGGGCAGAAGTCCGTCAGCCGGCCGGGCGCGATCAGCACGCCGCCGGCGTGCATGCCGACGTTTCGCGTCAGGCCCTCGAGCTTCTCGCCCAAGGCCAACAACTCCTTCACCTCGTCCTCGTTGCGCTCGCGCTGCGCCAGCAGCGGCTCCATCTCGCGCGCATCGGCCAGCGTGATGGTGCGCCCCGGCTGCACCGGAATCAGCTTCGCCACCTGGTCGCAGAAGTTGTATCCCAGGTCGAGCACGCGGCCGCAGTCGCGCACCACCGCGCGCGCCGCCATGGTGCCGAAGGTGACGATCTGCGATACGCATTCCTCGCCGTACTTGCGCCGTACGTAATCGATCACCTTGTCGCGCCCGTCCTGGCAGAAGTCGATGTCGAAATCCGGCATCGACACGCGCTCCGGGTTGAGGAAGCGCTCGAACAGCAGGTCGTAGGTGATCGGGTCAAGGTCGGTGATGCCGAGTGAATACGCCACCAGCGAGCCGGCACCGGAGCCGCGTCCGGGACCAACCGGCACGCCGTTGTGCCTGGCCCAGTTGATGAAGTCGGCGACGATGAGAAAGTAGCCGGCGAAGCCCATCTGGATGATGGTGCGGATCTCGAAATCGAGGCGCTTGCGGTAGCGCGGCGCCGCCGCGGTGCGCGCCGCCTCCGCGGAAAACAACCTCACCAGCCGCGCCGCCAGCCCCTGCTCGGCCTGCTGGCGCAGGTACTGGTCGACCGTCGTGCCCGGCGGCGTCGGGAATGCGGGCAGGCGGCTCCTGCCCAGTTCGATCTCCAGGCTGCAGCGCCGCGCAATCTCGATCGCGTTGTCGAGCGCCTGCGGCACGTCGGCGAACAACCGAGCCATTTCCTCCTGCGACTTGAAATACTGCTCCGCGGTGAACAGTCTCGGCCGGCGCTGGTCACCGAGCACGTAGCCCTGCGCGATGCACACTCGCGCCTCGTGCGCCTTGAAATCGTCTCGCGCGAGGAACTGCACCGGGTGCGTGGCAACCACCGGCAGCCCGAGCCGCGCGGCCAACTCCAGCGTGCGCGCGAGCAGCGCTTCGCCGTGCGCGAAGCCGGCGCGCTGGATCTCCAGGTAGTAGCGTCCAGGAAACAGCTCGGCCCAATCGCTTGCTGCTCTTTCGGCCGCTGCCGTGTTGCCTGCGGCCAAGGCCTGCCCGGCGTCGCCGCCCGCGGCGCCGGAGAGCGCGACCAGGCCTTCGGTGCCGGATTCGCGCAGCCATGACCTGGCGATCTCGGCGCGCGCACGGTGCTGATTCTTCAGCCAGGCGCGCGACAGCAGCTCGCACAGCCTGAGGTAGCCGGCGCGCGAGGAGCACAGCAGCAACAGGCGCGAGGGCTTGTCGGCCTCGGCCTCGTTTTGCACCCAGCAATCAGCGCCGATGACCGGCTTGACGCCCGCCGCGCGCGCGGCGCGGTAGAACTTGACCATGCCGAACAGATTTGCGCTGTCGGTGAGCGCCAGCGCAGGCATACCGTCCTGCGCCGCCCTGCGCACCGCGTCGTCGAGCCGGACGATGCCGTCCGTGACCGAGTACTCGCTGTGCAGCCTGAGGTGGACGTAGCGAGGAGCAGGCATGGGAAGCAGCGAAAGTTTACCATCCGCGCATGCGCGCTTCGGCCCTTCTCGCCCTGTTCGCGGGCGCAACTTGCATCGCGCTGTCGCCGATCTGGGTGCGCATGTCCGAGGTCGGGCCGACGGCAAGCGCGTTTTGGCGCGTCGCGCTGGCGGCGCCGCTGCTGTGGAGCGCACTGCTCCTGGTGCCGCACGCGCCTGCAGCGGCGCCCCGCTGGCCGCTGCTCGCGGCGACGGGCCTTGCCTTCGCCGGCGACCTCGCCTTCTGGCACTGGTCGATTCAGTTCACGTCGGTGGCGAACTCCACGCTGCTGGCCAACCTGGCTTCCATTTTTGTGACGCTCGCGGCGTGGTTGCTGTGGCGTCACAAGCCAAGCGCGCTGTTCCTGGTGGGACTCGCCCTTGCGCTGGCCGGTGTCGGCCTGCTGGTGCGCTCCAGCCTGGATTTCTCGCCGCGAGCCTTGCTCGGCGACGGGCTGGGCGTGGTCACCGCGATGTTCTACGCCTGGTACCTGTTGTCGGTGAAACGGCTGCGTGACCGGGGCGCGGCCACGCTGCAGTTGATGGCGGTGACCACCACGCTGACCGCCGTCATCCTGCTGCCGGCGGCGCTCGCCTCCGGCGAGGTGCTGTTGCCCGCCGGCGCGTCCGGCTGGCTGATCCTGCTCGGGCTGGCGTGGATCTCGCATGCGGCGGGACAGGGGCTGATCGCCTATGCGCTCGCTCACCTGCCGGCGGCGTTTTCCTCGGTGGGCCTGTTGTTCCAGCCGGTGATGGCCGCGGCGTTCGCCTGGGTGCTGCTCGGCGAGCCGCTGGTCGCACTGCAGGTGGGCGGCGGCGCGGTGGTGCTGGCGGGAATCTATCTTGCGAGCCGCGGCTCGAAAGGAACACAATAGCCGGTCGGTTCAGGCGGTGAGCGCCGCGGGGAGAGACGCATGGCAGTCAAGAGGAAGGTGAAGGTGAAGGTGAAGGCGAAGGTGAAGGTGAAGGCGAAAGCCAAGAGCAGGAGAATCGCAAAGCCAGCCAGGAAGCCCGCTCGCAAGGCACCGGTCAGGCGCGCAGCGCCGAAGACAGCCACGCCGACCGCGCGCAACAAGGCCGCGCGCCCGGTGGCCAGGCCGAAGCCGGCGAGCCTGCCCGAGCAGCCCGCTCCCGGCGAGCGCATCGGCGTCGTGAGCCACTACTACGCCAAGCCCATGGTTGCCATCGTGAAGCTGGAAACCGGAACCCTGCGCGTCGGCGACACCATCCACATCCTGGGACACACCAGCGACTTCAGCCAGCGCGTGGAATCCCTCCAGGTTGAGCACCTTGCGGTCAACGAGGTCGGGCCGAATGACGATTTCGGCATCAAGGTCGTGCAGCACGCGCGCGAGCACGACGTCGTCTATAGGCTGCCCGCTAGCTGATCACTGCAATGGGTTCGCCTTTGGCTTTTTCCACACCGCCGATTTCGTAGACTGTTTCCCCCGCCGCGCGCAGCTTGCCTGCCGCGCGCTTCGCATCGGCGGCTGCGACCACGGCGACCATGCCGATGCCGCAATTGAACACCCGGTGCATCTCGTCTTCGGCAACGTCGCCCTGCTGCTGCAGCCACTGGAACAATTTCGGCCGGGGCCAGCTCGCCTTGCGTATCACCGCTTGCGTACCCTTGGGCAGGATGCGGGCAACGTTGCCGGTAAGTCCGCCGCCGGTGATATGCGCCAGGCCTTTGACCGGAACCGAGCGCAATAGCTTGAGGATCGACTTCACGTAGATCCGTGTCGGTTTCATCAATGCATCGAGCATCGCCTGGTCCGGCCTGCCGCGCTCGACGATCTTGCGGATCAGCGAGTAGCCGTTGGAATGCGCGCCGCTCGACGCCAGGCCGAGCAGCGCATCGCCGGGCCTGATCGATCGTCCGCTGACGATGCGCTTTTTCTCCACCACGCCGACGCAGAAGCCCGCCAGGTCGTACTCGCCTGCCGGGTACATACCCGGCATCTCCGCGGTCTCGCCGCCGATCAGCGCACAGCCGGCGAGTTCGCAGCCGCGTGCGATGCCCTGCACCACTTGCGCGGCCACCACGGTGTCGAGCTTGCCGCAGGCGTAGTAGTCGAGGAAAAAAAGCGGTTCCGCGCCCTGCACCAGCACGTCGTTCACGCTCATCGCCACCAGGTCGATGCCCACGGTGTCGTGGCGGCCGAGCGCGAAGGCAAGCTTGAGCTTGGTGCCGACGCCGTCGGTGCCCGACACCAGCACCGGCTGGCGGTACTTCCTCGGGATTTCGCACAGCGCGCCGAAGCCGCCGATGCCAGCCAGCACCTCGGGCCGCATGGTGCGCCGGGCGTAGGGCCTGATGGCCTCGACCAGGGCGTCGCCGGCGTCGATGTCGACGCCGGTGTCGCGGTAGGAAAGCGGGTTGCGCATGCTAGAGTTTCGCGTTTGCCGTGCGATTTTACTTGAGATGACCACCCTCTTCTCCGCCAATCCGCAGTTCTGGGGCTGGATCGCAGTGGCGCTGGTCATCGGCGGGCTGCTCTATCTCCTGTCACCGATCCTCGCGCCGTTCCTGTTCGCGGCAATCCTCGCTTACATCCTCGACCCGATCATCGAGCGCCTCGCCGGCAAGTACCTGCCGCGCACGCTGGCCGTGCTGCTGGTGATGGTAGGTCTGCTGACGCTGCTGGTGGCCTTCGTGCTGGTACTGCTGCCGCTGTTCGACAAGGAGCTGCGCCTGCTCGCCGAGCGGCTGCCCGCCTTCATCGGCTGGCTCAACCAGCACCTCGCGCCGCTGCTCGATCAGCACCTGGGCATGGAGCTGCGCCTGGACGTGGACACGGTACGCCGGCTCGCCTCCGGGCTGGTGGCCGACAACCAGGACCTGGCGGGACGCTTGCTCGGCTCGCTCAAGATCGGCGGCCTTGCGGTGGTCGCGTTCCTGGTCAACCTTGTGCTGGTGCCGGTGGTGCTGTTCTACCTGCTGCGCGACTGGCACGCGCTGCGCGGCCGCCTGGACCACCTGATCCCGCGCCAAGTGCACGCCAAGGTGCGCGAAATCCTGCTCGAGGTGAACGCCGTGCTGGCCGAGTTCCTGCGCGGCCAACTGCTGGTGATCCTGGTGATGAGCACGTTCTATGTGCTCGCGCTGTGGCTCGCCGGCCTGGAGTTCGCGCTGCCGATCGGCCTGATCACCGGCGTGCTGGTGTTCATCCCCTACGTCGGCGCGCTGCTCGGCTTCGTGCTGGGCAGCATTGCCGCGCTGATGCAGTTCGACGGCATCGGGGGCCTCGCCTGGGTGTGGCTCGCCTTCGGCATCGGCCAAGCGCTGGAGGGCATGGTCGTGACGCCGCTGCTGGTCGGTGAGCGCATCGGCCTGCACCCGGTGGCGGTAATCTTCGCGCTGCTCGCCTTCGGCCAGCTGTTCGGCTTCTTTGGCGTGCTGCTTGCCCTGCCGGCGAGCGCGGCGCTGCTGGTCGCACTGCGCCACCTGCGACGCGCCTACCTCGCGAGCTCGCTGTACGGCAACGCGAAGTGACGCGCCAGCTCGCGCTGCCCATCTCGCCGCTGCCCGAGCCCACGCTCGACAACTTCGTTCCGGGTGCCAACGCCGAGCTGCTGGCGCGGCTGCGCGCGCTGCGCGCCGGGCAGCTGGCGGAATCGGTGCTCTACCTGTGGGGCGAGCCGGGCAGCGGGCGCAGCCACCTGCTGCAGGCAAGCGCTCGCCCCGGCCTCGCCGTCGCAGACGACGTCGAGCGGCTCGACGAGCCGCGCCAGATCGAGCTGTTCAACGCCATCAACGCCGCGCGCGACTCGGGCGGTACGGTGCTCGCCGCGGGCAATGCCCCGCCGGCGCAACTTGCGTTGCGCGACGACCTGAAGAGCCGGCTCGCCTGGGGCCTGGTGTACCAGGTAAAGCCGCTGAGCGACGCGGAGAAGGCGCTGACCCTGCACGGCGAGGCGGCGCGCCGCGGCCTGAAGCTGTCCGACGAAGTGGTGTGGTACCTGCTCACCCACGTGCGCCGCGACCTGCACTCGCTCACCGGGCTGCTCGACCAGCTCGACCGCACCTCGCTCGAGCAGCGCCGTGCGGTCACGCTGCCGCTGGTGAGGGAACTGATCCGGAACCTGGAACAGTGAAGCTCGGCCTGTTCGACCTGGACAACACCCTGCTGGCGTGCGACAGCGACTACGAGTGGGGCCAGTTCCTGGTCGACCGCGGCGTGCTGGCGCGCGCAGAGTACGAGGCGCAGAACGCCGCGTTTTTCGAGCAGTACAAGACCGGCACGCTCGACATCCACGAATACCTGGGCTTCGCGCTGCGGCCGCTCGCAGCGCACACGCCGCAGGACCTGGCGCGCTGGCACGCTGAGTTCATGCGCAGCCGCATCCTGCCGATGATCACGCCGCGCGCGCGGGCGCTGGTGCGCCGGCACCTGGCGGCGGGCGAACTGTGCGCGATCGTCACCGCCACCAACCGCTTCGTCACTGCGCCCATCGCGCGCGAGTTCGGCGTGCCGCACCTGATCGCCACCGAGCCCGAAGCAAAGGACGGCCGCTTCACCGGCCGCGTCGCGGGCACGCCGTGCTTTCGCGAGGGCAAGGTTCGCTGCGTCGACGGGTGGCTTGACGGCATGGGGCGGCGCCTGGAGGACTTCTCGGACAGCCACTTTTACAGCGACTCGCACAACGACCTGCCGCTGCTCGAGCGGGTGCGCCGGCCGGTGGCGGTGGATCCGGACCCCGGGCTCGCCGCCGAGGCCGCGCGCCGCGGCTGGCCGGTGATCTCGCTGCGCTAGAATCGCCGCCTCGATGATCAAACGCTTCATCCGCCGCGTACTGGGACTGCGGACGGACGCGCCGCTCCGTGTGCCGAGCGAGCGCCACCACTTGCGGCGCAACGCCCTGAGCAACGGCGCACTTAAGGTTTGCGACGTGCTGCGCGAGGCCGGCTACTCCTCCTTCGTGGTGGGCGGCGCGGTGCGCGACCTGCTGCTCGGCATCACGCCCAAGGACTTCGACATCGCCACCGAGGCGCGCCCCGAGCAGGTGAAGCCGCTGTTCCGGCGCGCCATCGTCATCGGCCGGCGTTTTCGCCTGGTGCACGTAATGATCGGCGGCGACACGGTGGAGACCTCCACCTTCCGTGCCGCCGACGCCGCCGCCGCCGAGAAGGACGAACACGGCCGCGTGCTGCGCGATAACGTGTTCGGCACCCAGGAGGAAGACGCGCGCCGCCGCGACTTCACCGTCAACGCGCTTTACTTTGACCCGGCCACCGAGGAAATCGTCGACTACCACGGCGGCATGGCCGACTTGAAGAAGCGCCTGCTGCGCATGATCGGCAACCCGGAGACGCGCTTCCGCGAAGACCCGGTGCGCATGTTGCGCGCTGTCCGGCTGGCAGCAAAGCTCGGCCTCACCATCGAGTCTGCCACGCGGGCGCCGATCCGGCGCCTCGCGCCGCTGCTCGAGCACGTGCCGCCGGCGCGTTTGTACGACGAAATGTTGAAGCTGCTCATGTCCGGGCATGCCAGCGCCTGCGTGCGCCAGCTGCGCGAAGAAGGGTTGTCCAAGGGCGTGCTGCCGCTGCTCGACGTGATCCTCGAACAGCCGCTGGGCGAGCGCTTCGTGACGCTGGCGCTCGCGCAGACCGATGAGCGCGTGCAGTCGGGGCGCCCGGTGTCGCCGGCGTTCCTGTTCGCGGCGCTGCTGTGGCACGAGGTGCTGGCAGCATCGCAGGCGCGCCAGGCGAAGGGCGAGCGGCCGCTGCCGGCGCTCGAGGCGGCGATGGACCGGGTGCTCGACAAGCAGTTCGAGAAGCTGGCACTGACGCGCAAGCTCACTGCCCTGATGCGTGAGGTCTGGGCCATGCAGCCCAGGTTCGAGCAGCGCGGCGGCCAGCGTCCCTACCGCCTGGTCGAGTCGGAGCGTTTCCGCATGGCTTATGATTTCCTCGCGCTGCGCGCGGCGAGCGGCGAAGTGAGCGCGGAACTGGAAGCCTGGTGGCGCGCCTTCCAGGCCGCCGACGCCGAGACGCGCCACGCAATGCTGCTGCCCGATACCGGCCCGCGCAAGCGGCGCCGGCGCCGCCGGCGCAAGGCAGGCGCGGAGCCGGGCCCCGCGCCGGCGTGACCATCGCCTATATCGGCATCGGTTCCAACCAGAGCGAACCGCGCGCCCAAGTCCTGCAAGCCTTCGAAGAGTTGGCGCGCCTGCCCGGAACGCAGCTCGAGGGCCGCTCGGTGCTGTATCGCAGCGCTCCGCTCGAGGCACCAGGGCAAGCTGATTACGTCAATGCCGCGGCCGGCGTGGACACGGAACTGTCCGCGGCGCAATTGCTCGCTGCGCTGCAGGACCTCGAATTGCGCCACGGCCGCGAGCGGCCCCGGCGCAACGCGCCGCGCACGCTCGACCTCGACCTGCTGCTCTACGGCGACGCGGTCTTCCGATCCGAGATGCTGACCCTGCCGCACCCGCGCATGCATCAGCGCGCTTTCGTGCTGCTGCCGCTGCTCGATCTCGACCCGCGCCTGGAGGTGCCGGGCCTCGGCACGGTGCGCGAGTTGCTCGCGCGCTGCGCGGGACAGCGCATCGCGCGCATGGATTGAGATGCAACCCCTGCGCTACATCGCCGTGGAAGGCCCGATCGGTTCGGGCAAGACCAGCCTCGCGCGGCGCCTCGCCGCGCGCCTTGGCGCGGACCTGCTGCTCGAGCAGCCCGCCGAGAACCCGTTCCTGGCGCGCTTCTACCAGGACATGGCTCGCTACGCCCTGCCGACCCAGCTGTTTTTCCTGTTCCAGCGCGCGCGCCAGCTCGAGCCCCTGGCCCAGCCCGACATGTTCGGCCGCGCCACGGTGGCCGACTTCCTGCTCGACAAGGACCCGCTGTTCGCGCGCATCACGCTTTCGGGCGACGAGCTGGCGCTGTACCAGCGAATCTACGATTCGCTCAGCCTGCGCTCTCCGCTGCCTGACCTGGTGATCTACCTGCAGGCCGCGCCGCAGGTGCTGATCGAGCGCGTGCGGCGCCGTGCGGCGCAGTTCGAGCGCGGCATCGGCGAGGAGTACCTGGCGCTGCTGGCGGAGGGCTACGCGCGCTTCTTCTACCACTACGCGGCGGCGCCGGTGCTGATCGTGAACTCGGAGAACCTGAATTTTGTAGAGCGCGACGCCGACTTCGACCTGCTGCTGGCGCGCATGCGCGGCATGAAAAGCCGGCGCGAGTACTTCAACCTCGGCTGAGCGGCCGGCTAACCTGGGTAGGGGTCGAAGGTGATCGACTCGACCGGGCAGCCCATCGACGCGGCCATCTTGTCCATCGCCTCGTCGGTCAGCGCCACCGCCTGGAAATCCTTGTCGCCGTCCTTGGAGGAGATGAACGCCTTCGCCGCGGCTTCGGTGTTCCAGGTCACCACCGGGTCTGGCATCACGCCCGCAATCTGCCGGCAGACCGGAAAACCGTCGGATTTGTAGACGATCGCGTACATGGTGCCCCCTTCGCATTCCGCGGCACTGCGACGACCACGTTATAACCGATTCCTCCAGTGGCGCGTCCAGCACGACAAATGTGGCGGAATTGCAACAATCGCTGTCAAAACAATGGCTCTACTTGCGTCAGCTCACGCAAACAGTGAACCCAGCCCGAATTCCCCAGCTCTGCCCTAGTGTGCACAACTGCACATAAGGAATTCTCGGAGGTAAACCTCGGGAAAACCATGATTTGCATATTGATTGTCAAACAGCGTTAAATGACTACTGGGAGGTTCGAAACGGGTAACGCACCGTCCGGACCTTGGGCATCGGCTCCCGCCAGGGGGGCCTTCTTTACGGAGAAGGAACATCAAATGAGCAACATGCGCGACGTACTTGGCCTGAGGTTGCCTTACGGCAAGGCCACTTCGCAGTACCTTACGGAGTTCGAACCGGCGACGGGCACGATCTGGGGCTATTTCCAGCCGAAAGGCACACCCTGCTTCAGCCTGGGCCTGCTGAAGGACATCCGGCAGCACGACAGCGCGCTGGCCGCCAACGGCGGCCGCGTGGAAGTCGGCGGCGAGCTGCAGAAAGCGCACTACTACGTGTGCGCGTCGCGCGTGCCGCGCGTATTCAACCTGGGCGGTGACCTGGCCCTGTTCGTGCTGCTGATCAAGGCGCGCGATCGCGAAGCACTTGCGCACTACGCGCGCCTGTGCATCGACAACGTCCACCCGCGCATCCAGAACTACTTCTGCCCGACGCTCACCACCATTTCCCTGGTGCAGGGCGACGCGCTGGGCGGCGGCTTCGAATGCGCCATGTCCTCCGACGTGCTGGTGGCGGAGGAGTCGGCGCAGCTCGGACTGCCGGAGATCCTGTTCAACCTGTTTCCGGGCATGGGCGCGGTGAGCCTGCTCACGCGCCGCATCGGCCTGCGCGCGGCGGAGGAACTGATCCTCTCCGGCAAGGTGCTGCCGGCGGCGAAGCTGCACGAGATGGGTATCGTCGACGTGCTGGCGAAAGACGGCCAGGGCGAGGCGGCGGTCGCGGAGTGGATCATGAAGAACGACCGCCGGCGCAACGGCATGCAGGCGCTGCACCGCACGCGCCAGCAGGTGTCGCCGATCACGCGCGAGGAGCTGGACGCCATCGCCGAGACCTGGGTGGACGCGGCGCTGCGCATCGAGGACCGCGACCTGAAGATGATGAGCCGCATCGTGCGCTCGCAAATGAGGCGCATGGAGCACGGCGACGTCGTCGACATCACGGCGGACGCGGCGAACGAGAGCACCGGCGCGCTGGCGGCCGTAGGCTGAGCACAAGGAGACTCCCATGCTTATCAGTCAACGCGAAGCGCTGCGACAGATCGCGCCCCACGTCAGGTCCAGCACGGCCGTCGGCCTGGCATTCTTCCTTTACGACTTCGGCCTGTACTGGGCGGGCATCGCCGGCGTGCTGTTGCTGCCCGAGCTGTGGATGAAGGTGCTGGCGGCCACGGTGGCCGGCTTCAAGCTCAGCGCCCTCAAGACGCTCGGGCACGACGCCGCGCACGGCTGCCTGGTGCGGGGAAAACGCCTCAACTGGCTGCTGGGCGTGATCGTGTATGCGCCCTGCCTCTACAACTACCGGATGTGGGTATACGACCACCACGTGCGCCACCACCCCCACACCAACGGCCCGATCAAGGACACCTACACGCCGTTCACCAAGGCCGAATACGACGCCATGCCGAAATGGCGCCAGTTGCTGGAGCGGCTCTACCGCGGGCCCACCGTCATCGGCTGGGCACTGTACTACCTCGTCGAGCGCTGGTGGGACATGAAGCTGTTTCCCCGTGGCCAGATGCCCGCAGCGCACCGCAAGGCAGCCTGGCCGCACTTCTGGTTCCTGCTCGCCTACGCCGCGCTGTTCCTCGGCGCGCTGGCCTCGGCGCCGCTTTACGCGAACGCGGGCTCGCTGCAGGCGATTGCGCTGGGCGTCGTCTATCCGTTCGTTGTATTCATGGCCGTGACCGGATGGGGCCTGTACCTGCAGCACACCCACCCGGACGTCGCCTGGCTGCGCGGCACGGACGAGGACAACAAGGTGTTCTACGACCGCGGCGAGCTCCTGGCGGTGCACTGGAAGATGCCGGGCTGGTTCGGCCGGCTGACCCATGACGTGATGGACCACCCGGTCCACCACCTGCATCCGCGCATCCCGTGCTACCGCCTCAAGGCGGCGCAGGCAAAGCTCAACTTGCTGCTGGGCGAGCACGCGGTGGTGCAGAAATTCACCCTGCGCTCGTTCCTCGACACGCTGCGCCGCTGCAAGCTCTACGACTTCGACAACCACCGCTGGCTGGATTTCGACGGCAAGCCGACCACCGGGACGGCGCGCATGTTCAGCGTGACGGCCAGGGAACTGCTGGCGCCGCGGCAGGCGCAGCAGGCCCCGCGCCCGGCCTTGCTGCTCAAGGCCGCGTGATGCCTAGGCTGGCGCGAGCGAGCCGCCCGGCCGGAAGATCTGGCCGAACTGGTGGAAGTTGGCGTTGGTCGTGCGGATGATCGCCGCCTGTGCAGCTGGATCCGCGACCGTCTTCAGCAACCGGTTGAGGCTCGCCATGTGGTCGAGGTCCATCGCCGCATGCGAGGTCAGGAATTTGAAGCCGCCCGCCGCCGCCTCCCTGCCCAGCGCGCGGGCGATCGAATCCGACACCCGGCCGCCGTACACCGAGGAGACCACCTCGAGCATGTAGAGCATGCCCAGCACCGAGCACGGATGCACGCGTTCGACCGCGTAGTAATTGAACGCGATCATCGCCTGCACCGGGATGCTCGGCAGCACGGACCCTGCCGCGGCGACATCGCCCCCCATAGCCCCGATGTCCTCCAGCACCCAGTGTTCGTGCCCCTTCTCTTCCTCGATGCGCTCATACAGCGCATAGCGCACGTCGCGGAATTCGTCCCCGCAGCGCGCCACCGCGGCCGCCATCACCGGGCAGAAATGCCAGACGATGTGATACAGGTCGTGCAGGAAGGCCCGGTATTCGTCCAGCTTCAGGCCATGGTGGATCATGGCGTGCACGCGCGGATCGTCCTCCAGGGCGCGGCGCCCCGCGTCGCTGTCTTCGACCAGTTTGATGAAGAATGACATCCCAGGCTCCGCATTGAGAAGCCGGGATTGTAGTGGAAAGTTCGTCGCCCCCCGCGCAAGGCGGGCGCCGCTACGGCGCTAGTTCGCCGAGCGGCTGCGCTTTTCCTGCACGTAACGCTCCAGCGCTGCGCGGCCGAGCGCGAACTCCTCGCTGAGGGAGCGCAACAGCCCCGCGCCCTGCATGCGCAACTCGGCGTCGGAGGTCTTGCCCAGCACAGAGCAAAGGCGGGTCAGACGTTCGGTGCCGATGCTCGCCGCCGAGCCTTTCATGGCATGCAGGTGGGCGCGGAACTCGCCGAAATTGCGCGCTGCGACCGAGGCTTCCATCCTGGCGAGCAGCGACTGGCTGTCGGCGATGAACACCCCGACCAGCCGCTCGAGGAAGTCGGGCGTGGAGCCCAGTTCTTCCAGGTGCGAAAGCGTTTCCGCGTTCGCCGCCTCGGCGCTCGGCGCGACCGGCGCCGCGGCCGCCGGATGCATGGCGCGCTCGGCCTCCTTGCCCTTGCCCGAGGTAAGGGTGCGTAGTTCGTCCAGCAGCCGAAGCGCTTCCACCGGCTTCGGGATGAAGCTGTCGGCGCCCGCCTCCAGGCATTCGCGTTTCGCTTCCAGGGTCACGTCGGCCGACAGCATCACCACTGGCAGGCGCTCGCGGCCGCGGGTCATCAGGCGAATCGCCTGCAGGGTCTCCACACCGCTCAGGCCGGGCATGTTGCGGTCGAGCAGCACGATGTCGAAGTGGCCGGCCTCCATCGCGTCGAGCGCCAGATCGCCGTCGGCAGCCAGGGTCACCCCGTGGCCGGCGCGCTCCAGGATCTTGCCCAGCACCTCGCGGTTGGTGGGGTTGTCGTCGGCCACCAGCACCGACAGTCGTTTCGCGCCCTGGTCGCGCTTGGCGTAATCCTGCAGCCGTACCACGCCGTCGCGCGCCTCGCCGGCGGACGAGATGGCGTGCAGCACGTGGAACAACTGGCGCTTGTCGAAGGGCAGCTCGAGCACCGCGCCGAAGCCGCCCGAGAGCGCGGCGAAGCGCTGCACCTCGGCTTCGCGCGGCGCCGCCAGCACCACCGGCGGCGCCGGCTCCGGCGCCACACGGCGGAAGCGCCGCGCGAGCTGCGGGTCGCCGCGCTCCGAGTACAGCAGCGCGCTGTGGTAGGGCTTGGCAAGCGCGATGTCGGCGACAATGCGGTCGCCTGCTTCTTCAAGCGTGGCAGCGTGCACCGACTGCGCGCCCCAGGCAGCCAGTGAAAGGGCGATCGGCTGTGCGCGCGCCTCCGGGAAGCCCACCAGCAGGATGCGCGCCCCGGCCAGCTCTCCCGCGCCGGCACCCGCGCGCTCGGCCTGCTTGTCGAGCAGGATGTCGAACCAGAAAGTGCTGCCCAGGCCGACCGCGCTTTCCAGGCCAATTTTGCCGCCCATCAGCTCGACCAACTGCTTGGCGATGGTGGTGCCCAGCCCCGTGCCGCCGAAGCGCCGCGTGGTGGACTGGTCGGCCTGGGTGAAGCTGTCGAAGATGCGCTGCTGCGCTACCGGCGGGATACCCACACCGGTGTCGCGCACCGAGAACTTGAGCCGCACGGCCGCCTCAGTCTCCTCCTGCAGCGACACGTGCACCGTGACGCTGCCGCGCTCGGTGAACTTGACCGCGTTGCCGGCAAGGTTGATCAGCACCTGTCGCAGGTGGTGCGCGTCGCCGCGCAACGCCGGCGGCACCTCCGGCATCATCGACACCACGAACTCGACGCTCTTCGCCTGCGCCTGCGCCTGCAGGATGCGGCTGGTGCTGTTCACCAGCGCGTGCAGGTCGAAATCGGTGCGCTCCAGCACCAGCTTGCCGGCCTCGATCTTGGAGAAGTCGAGCACGTCCTCGACCAGGCCCAGCATCACGTTGCTCGAGCCGCGCAGCGTCTGCAGCATGTCGGCCTGCTCGCGCGACAGCGTGGTGTCGCGCATCAGGTCGGACATGCCGATGATGGCGTTCAGCGGCGTTCTCATCTCGTGGCTCACCACCGAGATGAAACGGCGCTTGGCCTGGTTGGCGGCCTCGGCGCGCGCCACCGCATCGAACATGCGCGTCACCAGCGAGCGCACGTAGAAGCTCAGCGCGATGAAGGCGGTGATCAGCCCCAGGCCCTCGGTCTTGTGCAGCGACCAGAACTCGTCCACCAGCAGCACCACGCCGAAGCCGCATACCGATAGCGCAAGGACGAACAACAGGTAACGCTGGCCGAAGCGGAAGCCGTTGGCCAGGGTCACCCAAATGTAGAACATGAACATCGGCACGCCGTACACGCCGGACTGCGCCATGAAGAAGGTCACTGCGCCGATGTCCACGCAGGCGCTCGCCAGGCGCCGCATGGTCGAGATGCCGGGCTGGAACAGGATGCCGGCATACACCGCCAGCGCGAACGCCAGGTAGCCGACCATCACCGCCAGGTACAGGCGGTCGGTGCCCGGCGCGAAGCCGGTCTCGCGCAGCGCTCCCGGCAGCAGGTAGACGAACAGCACCACCCCCACCGCGATGCGCACGATCGCCTGCTCGTGCTCGGTGTCGGGCCGTGCGGCGAGCCGCGCGCGCATCCATCGCAGCAGGCTCGCACCCGGCATCATGCGCGCACCGCCTCGGGGTCGCGCAGCTCGCGATGGATGCGCTCGACCTCGCCCTGCACGCCGATGAAAGCGTCCACCAGGTGCGGATCGAAGTGCTTGCCGCGCTGCTGGCGCAGGAACTCGAAGGCCTCCTCGCTCGTCCAGGCCTTCTTGTAGGGCCGCGCCGAAGTGAGCGCGTCGTAAACGTCGGCCACCGCCACCACGCGCGCGCACAGCGCGATGTGGTCGCTCACCAGGCCGTTGGGATAGCCCGAACCGTCGTACTTCTCGTGGTGGCCGAGCGCGATCAAGGAACCCATGCGCACGTACTTGGAAGCGCTGCCCTTGAGGATTTCGTGGCCGATCAGCGGGTGGCTGCGCATGGTGTCCCACTCTGGGCCGTCGAGCTTGGCCTTTTTCAGCAGGATCTGGTCGGGGATGCCGATCTTGCCGATGTCGTGCAGCGGCGCGGCGAGCTCGATGGTCTCGGCTTCCTCGCGCTCCAAGCCGATGGTGTCGGCGATCAGTCGCGAGTAGCGCGCCATGCGCACCAGGTGGTGGCCGGTTTCTTCGTCGCGGAACTCGCCGGCGCGCGCCAGGCGCATCAGCGTTTCCTTCTCGCGGTCGCGCACTTCGCGCGTCGCCTCCTCCACCATGCCTTCGAGCAGGCGCCGCTTGTCCTCCAGCGCCAGGTGCTGGCGGCGCAGGGTAAGCAGGTTCCTGCAGCGCGCCATGCATTCGCGCGCATCCACCGGCTTGATGAGGAAATCGGTGACGCCCGCGTCCAGTGCGTCGTAGCGCACCTTGCGGTCGTCGTGCGCGGTGACCATCATGATCGGCACGTGCTCGTAGCCGGGCAGCGCGCGCAGGCGCTTGGCCAGCTCGATGCCGTTCATCTCCGGCATCATGTAGTCGACGAGCACCAGGTCGGCGATGTGGCGCGTGGCCCACACCACCGCGTCCACCGGGCGGCCGAAACCTTCCACCGACACCCGCCCGTCGAGCGAGCGCACCACCTGCTCGAGGATGGCGCGGCCGGTTGACTGGTCGTCGACCACCATCGCCGTGTTGCGCGCCGCCGGCAGCACGAGTAGCTGCGCTTTCGCCATGCACTTCCCAGGGGAAAAAGGGACGGCTTAGCCTACCCCGCGGGGTTCCCGATGTCCAGTTAAGCGGCTGACGCGAAAGCAAGAAAGCGTGAGCTTGTGCGGGCGGCGGCGCTGCCCTGGTGCCGGAAGAGAGACTCGAACTCTCATGGTGTTGCCACCGGCGGATTTTGAGTCCGCTGCGTCTACCGATTCCGCCATTCCGGCGCGGGGAGCGGAATTATAGAACCCTATAATGCCCCGACATGCGCCTCGCGGAGTTCGATTATGCGCTGCCCGAGGCGCTGATTGCCCAGCACCCGGCGCCCGAGCGCGCGTCGAGCCGCCTGCTGCACCTCGACGCGGCAAGCGGGCGGCTGGAGGACCTCGCGTTCGCCGACCTGCCCTCGCTCGTGGGGAGGCGCGACACCCTGGTGCTCAACGACACGCGCGTGATCAAGGCACGGCTCACCGGCGCCAAGGCGAGCGGCGGGAAGATCGAGCTGTTCATCGAGCGCGTCACCGGCGCGCGCGAGGCGCTGGCGCTGATCCGCTCGAGCCATCATCCGCGGGAGGGCGGCGAGCTCATCGTCGGCGACGGCGCGCGCGTGACCGTCATCGGGCGCGAGGCGAACCTCTACCGGGTGCGCTTCGCGGAGGACGTGCATGCAGTGCTGGAGCGCTGCGGCGCGGTGCCGCTGCCGCCCTACATCACGCATGCGCCCGACGCGGCGGACGCCGAGCGCTACCAGACCGTGTACGCCGCGCAGCCGGGCGCGGTGGCCGCGCCCACCGCCGGGCTGCACTTCGACCGCGCCATGCTGGCGAAAATCGAGGCGCGCGGAGCGCGCATCGCGCATCTCACGCTGCACGTCGGCGCCGGCACCTTCCTGCCGGTGCGGGCCGAGGACATCGAGGCGCACCGCATGCACCAGGAGCACTATCAGATCCCGCGCGCGACCATGGATGCCATCGCCGGACGGCGCGTGCTGGCGGTGGGTACCACCTCGCTGCGGGCGCTGGAGAGCGCGGCGTTAAGCGGCCAGCTGCGCGGCGAAACGGACCTCTTCGTGCGCCCGGGGTTCCAGTTCCTGCTCGCGGACCGGCTGCTGACGAACTTTCATTTGCCGAAATCGAGCCTGCTGATGCTGGCGGCCGCCTTCGCGGGCCTGGAGAACATCCGCCGCGCCTACGCGCACGCCATCGCCAAGCGCTACCGCTTCTTCTCCTACGGCGACGCCATGCTGATCGAGCGCACGCCATGAAATTCACGCTCAGCCACCGCGACGGCGCTGCCAGGCGCGGGCTGCTCGAACTCGCGCACGGCGCGGTGGACACGCCCGCCTTCATGCCGGTGGGCACCTACGGCACGGTGAAGGCCATGTCGCCCGCCGAACTGAAGGAGGTCGGCGCGCAGATCGTGCTCGGCAACACCTTCCACCTGTGGATGCGCCCGGGCACCGAGGTGATCGCCAAGCACGGCGGCCTGCACCGCTTCATGGGCTGGGACGCGCCGGTCCTCACCGACTCGGGCGGCTTCCAGGTGTTCAGCCTCGGCGCACTGAGGAAGATCACCGAGGAAGGCGTGAAATTCGCCTCGCCGATCAACGGCGACCGGCTGCTGCTCACCCCCGAGGAGTCGATACGCGTGCAGCGCGCGCTCGATTCCGACATCGCCATGATCTTCGACGACTGCACACCGCACCCGGCGACCGAGAAGCAGGCGCAAAAATCGATGCAGCTAAGCCTGCGCTGGGCGCGGCGCTCGAAGGACGCCTTCGCCGGCTCGCCGAACGCGCTGTTCGGCATCGTGCAGGGGAGCAACTACGAGGCGCTGCGCGAGGAGTCCCTCGCCGGCCTGCGGCAGATCGGCTTCGATGGCTACGCCATCGGCGGCCTGGCCGTGGGCGAACCGAAGGAGGAGCGCGAGCGCATCCTCGCGCACATCGCACCGCGCCTGCCCGTGGACCGGCCGCGCTACCTGATGGGCATGGGCACGCCTGAAGACCTGGTGGAGGCGGTGCTCGCCGGCATGGACATGTTCGACTGCGTGCTGCCGACGCGCAATGCGCGCAACGGCTGGCTCTACACCCGCCACGGCGACGTGAAAATCCGCAACGCGCGCTGGCGCGACGACCCGGCGCCGCTCGATGCGCAATGCGCCTGCTACGCCTGCCGCCATTTCAGCCGCGCCTACCTGCACCACCTGCAGAAGGCCAACGAGATCCTCGGCGCGCGGCTGAACACCATCCACAACCTGCACTACTACCAGGAACTGATGCGCGAGCTGCGCGCCGCGATCGAGGACGGCAAGGTCGCGCAGGCCGCCGCGCGGCTGCTGGAGGAGCGCCGGCGGCTGCTATAATTCGCGCCCTTTCCTGGGGAGTCCGCAGTGATCATTTCCAAGGCCTACGCACAGGCCGCCGTCGGCGGCGCCGATTCCGGTTACATGGGCCTGCTGCCCATCGTCCTGATGTTCGTGCTGCTGTATTTCCTCATGATCCGGCCGCAGATGAAGCGCGCCAAGGAGCAAAAGCAGATGATCGAGGCGCTGCAAAAGGGCGACGAGGTGGTGACCTCCGGCGGCGTGGTGGGACGCATCAGCGAGATGGGCGACGCCTACCTCAGCGTCGAGATCGCACCCAGCACCGTGATCAGCGTGCAGCGCGCCGCGGTGCAGACCCTGCTGCCCAAGGGCACGATGAAGTCGCTGAAGTAGCGTCGGCGGAATGAATCGCTACCCAAGCTGGAAGTATGCGCTGGTCGCGCTGTGCGTGGCCGTCGCCGCGCTCTACACGCTGCCGAACTTTTTCGGCGAGTCGCCCGCGGTGCAGGTGTCCAGTCTGCGCGCGACCGTGCGCGTCGACACCGCGCTGCTGCAGCGCATCGAGAGCACGCTCAGGCAGGCCTCCATCCCCTACACCGGGGCGGTGCTCGACCCCAACAGTGCGCGCGTGCGCTTCGCCGACACCGACATCCAGCTCAAGGCGAAGGACGCCATCGACAGGGCAGTCAATCCCGACCCCGCCAACGCGACTTACGTGGTGGCGCTGAACCTGCTCTCCTCCTCGCCCGGCTGGCTGACGGCAATCCACGCGCTGCCGATGTACCTCGGCCTCGACCTGCGCGGCGGCGTGCATTTCCTGCTGCAGGTGGACATGCCGGCGGCGCAGACCAAGCGCCTGGAGAGCCTTACCGGCGACATCAGGAGCCTGCTGCGCGACAAGAGCATCCGCCACGGCGGCGTGGCGCGCGAGGGCCAGTCCCTGCGCGTGCGCTTCCGCGAAGCCGAGACGCGCGCCAAGGCGCGCGAAATCATCGCCGCCGGCGTCGCCGACCTGGCGCTCGCCGAACGCGAGGAAGGCGCCGAGCTGCTGCTGGTCGCCACGCTCAAGCCCGAGGCGGCCAAGCGCACGCAGGACTTCGCGCTCAAGCAGAACATCACCACGCTGCACAACCGCATCAACGAACTCGGCGTGGCCGAGCCGGTGATCCAGCAGCAGGGGGCCGACCGCATTGTGGTGCAGCTGCCCGGTGTGCAGGACACAGCCAAGGCGAAGGACATACTTGGCCGCACCGCCACTCTCGAGATCCGCATGGTGGACGAGGACAAGGTGACGCCGGACATCCTGGCGGCAGCGGCGCGCGGCGAGGTGCCCTTCGGCACCGAGTACTACGTCGAGCGCAACGGCGCGCCATTGCTGGTGAAGAAACAAGTTGTGCTGACCGGCGACCGGCTCACCGACGCGCAACCCGGCTTCGACAACCAGACCAACGAGCCAGCGGTGCACCTGACGCTGGACGGCGCCGGCGCGCGCATCTTCAAGGAAGTGACGCGCGAAAACGTCGGCAAGCGCATGGCAATCCTGCTGATCGAGAAGGGCAAGGGCGAGGTGGTGACCGCGCCGGTGATCCGCAGCGAGATCGGCGGCGGGCGGGTGCAGATCTCCGGCCGCATGAGCACCAGCGAAGCCGCCGACGTGGCGCTGCTGCTGCGCGCGGGTTCGCTCGCCGCGCCGATGGAGATCATCGAGGAGCGCACCGTCGGCCCGAGCCTCGGCCGCGACAACATCGACAAGGGCTTCAGCTCCACCCAGTGGGGCTTCATCGCCATCGCCGTATTCATGTCCGTGTACTACCTGGCGTTCGGCCTGATCTCCTCGGTGGCGCTGGGCGTGAACCTGCTGTTCCTGGTGGCGCTGCTGTCCATGCTGCAGGCGACGCTGACGCTGCCCGGCATCGCCGCCATCGCGCTCACGCTCGGCATGGCGATCGACGCCAACGTGCTGATCAACGAGCGCATCCGCGAAGAACTGCGCGGCGGCGCCACGCCGCAGGCGGCGATCGCGGCGGGCTACGAGCGCGCCTGGGGCACCATCCTGGATTCGAACATCACCACGCTGATCGCCGGGCTGTCGCTGCTGATTTTCGGCTCCGGGCCGGTGCGCGGCTTCGCCGTGGTGCACTGCCTGGGCATCCTGACTTCGATCTTTTCCTCGGTGGTGGTGTCGCGCGCCATCGTCAATTTGACCTACGGCCACCGCCGCAAGGTGGACAAGCTGCATATCGGCAACACCGCGTGGAAATGAAAGAGACCTAGCCGAAGGCGGGCCACATGGAATTCTTCAAGATCCGGCGCGTCATCCCGTTCATGCGCTACGCGCTGGTGTTCAACATCATCTCGCTGGCCACCTTCCTGCTGGCCGTGTTCTTCCTCGCCAGCAAGGGCCTCAATTTCTCGGTCGAGTTCACCGGCGGCACGCTGATCGAAGTGAGCTACCGGGAGTCAGCGGACGTGGACCGCGTCCGCCAGGCGCTGGAGAAGGCCGGCCTCAAGGCCGAGGTGCAGAACTTCGGCTCTTCGCGCGACGTGCTGATCCGCATGCACCTGGAGAAGAACCAGTCAAACGCCGACCTGTCGCAGAAAGTGCTGGGCCTGCTGCAGGCGGAGGGCAAGCCGGTCGAGCTGCGGCGCGTGGAGTTCGTCGGCCCGCAGGTCGGCGAGGAGCTGGCCGAGTACGGCGCGCTCGCGCTGCTGGTGACCGCGGTGGGCATCGTGCTGTACCTGTGGATGCGCTTCGAGTGGCGCTTCGGCCTGTCGGCGATCATCGCCAACCTGCACGACGTGGTGATCATCCTGGGCTGCTTCGCTTTTTTCCAGTGGGAGTTCTCGCTGCCGGTGCTGGCGGCGGTGCTGGCGGTGCTCGGCTATTCGGTGAACGAGTCGGTGGTGGTGTTCGACCGGGTGCGCGAGAACTTACGCAAGATGAGGAAGGCGAGCGTGCCGGAAGTGATCGACAGCGCCATCACCGGGGTGATCTCGCGCACCATCATCACCCACGGCAGCACGCAGATGATGGTCACCACCATGCTGGTGTTCGGCGGACCCGCCCTGCACTACTTCGCGCTGGCCCTCACCATCGGCATCTGCTTCGGCATCTACTCCTCGGTCCTCGTCGCCAGCCCGCTGGTGATGTGGCTCGGCGTGGACCGCGCGCAGTTCATCGTGCCGGTGAAGAGCGCCGAGAAGGACCGGAACGAAGGCGCCGTGGTCTAGCGACGGCGCGCGCCCGGCCCTGCTTGCGCAGCAAGACCTCCACGTCCTGCGCCGCAACGGGGCGGCTGTAGAAATACCCCTGGTAGCGGTCGCAGCCGTTCGCCTTCAGGAACGCGAGCTGCTCGCGAGTCTCCACGCCCTCGGCCAGCGCCGTGAGCTTGAGGCTCCTGGCCAGGCCGATGACGGCGGTGACGATCGCCGCCTGGTCTTTGTCGCTGCGGATGTCGCGCACGAAGGACTGGTCGACCTTGAGCGTATGCACCGGGAAGCGCTGCAGGTAGGCGAGCGACGAGTAGCCGGTGCCGAAATCGTCGATCGCGATGCGCACCCCCAGGCGGCGCAAGCGCCGCAGGCTGACGATGGCCTCCTCGGTGCGATGCATGATCGTGCCCTCGGTGACCTCCAGCTCGAGCGATCTCGCCGGCACGCGCGATTCGCGCAGCACCCGCGCCACCACGTCCACCAGGTCGTCCTGCCGGAACTGCCGCGGCGACAGGTTCACCGCCACGTAACCCGGCGCGCAACCGGCACGCCGCCAGACGGCCATCTGCTTGCACACCGCGCGCAGCATCCACTCGCCGATCGGCACGATCAGCCCGGTGTCCTCCGCGATCGGGATGAATTGCGCGGGGCTGACCATGCCCAGGTCGGCGTTGCGCCAGCGGATCAGGGCTTCCAGGCCGCAGATTCTGCCGGTGACGATTTCCACGATCGGCTGGTAGTGGGGCTCGAACTCGCCGCGCTCGATGGCATGGCGCAGGTGCGTCGTCAGGTCCAATTTGCGCCCGGAACGCACGCCCATCTCGGGGGAGAAGTACTGCACGTTGTTGCGGCCTTCCTGTTTGGCGTGGTACATCGCCATGTCCGCGTTCTTCAGCAGCGTGTCCCGGTCCTGGTCGTCCAGCGGGTAGATGGTGACGCCCACGCTGGCCGAGACGAACAGCTCGTGGCCCCCGGCGCGCAGCGGCTTTGTCATCGCGGCGAGGATCTTGCGCGCCACGCTGTCGATCTCCTCCACGTTGCGCACGCCTTCGAGCAACACTGTGAACTCGTCGCCGCCCAGGCGCGCCACGGTATCGGTGGTGCGCAGGCAGCCGGCCAGCCGCCCGGCCACGCTCTGCAGCAGCTCGTCGCCCACCGCGTGGCCGAGGCTGTCGTTCACTTCCTTGAACCTGTCCAGGTCGAGGAACATCACCGCCAGCAGCGTTTCGCTGCGCTTGGCGCGCAACAGCCCCTGCGCCAGCCGGTCCTGCAACATCGCGCGGTTGGGCAGGCCCGTGAGCTCGTCGTAGTGCGCCAGGCGCTCCAGCTTATGCTCGGCGAGCTTGCGGTCGGTGACCTCGTGCCCCACGCCGCGGTAGCGTGTAAAGTTGCCCGCAGCGTCGAACACCGGCTCGCCGCTGACCGAGTACCAGTGCACCTCGCCATCGGCGATCTGGCGCGCGAACTCGAAGTCGCGGAACGGCAGGTGCCTGTCCATCAGCCCCTTGTGCGCCCGCCAGCCCTCCTCCGACGGATGCACCGAGGGGATCTCCCAGGCGGTCTTGCCCACGGCGCGGTCGCTGTTGCCTCTTTTCAGCGCGCTCTCGTCCGCCAGTGCCTTGAAACGGTGCTCGGAATCCGTCTCCCAGTAAAAGTCGGAGGACAGCTTGGACAGGCTGCGGAAGCGCTCTTCGCTCTCGCGCAGCGCCTGCGCCGCGCGCACCCGATCGGTCACGTTCTTCGCCACGCCGCGGTAGCCGGCGAAGCGCCGGTCGGCGGCGAACAGCGGCTCGCCGCTCACGGCCATGTAGCCATCGCTGCCGTCGGCGAACCTGCGCCGCAGCACCACCTCGTGGAACGGCTGATGCTGCTCGAGCATCGCGCGGTGCGCCGCCCAGTCGCCCTCGAGCGGCTCGAGGTCCCCGCTGCCCCAGCGCGTCGTACCGAGATACTTCGACACCTCGCCGTCGGCGAGCGCGGCGGCGCCGGGTCCCGACAGCACCGTGAAGCGGAACGCCGCGTCCTGCTCCCAGTACCAGTCGGAGGATAGGTTGGTGAGCGCCCGAAAGCGCGCTTCGCCCTCGCGCGCGGCAATCTCGGCGCGCTTCTGCTCCGTGATGTCGGTGAGCAGCACGAAATAGCCTTTGACGCCCTCCGCAGCGCTTCGCGGGACGTACTGCACGCGCAGCCAGATGGTCGAGCCGTCCGGGCGATTGCGTGAGCGCTCGAAGGAGACCTCTCGGCCCTGCAGCACGGTCGCGATGTGCGGCCGGATCACCTCGTACGCCGCCTCGCCCAGCACCTCGCGCACCGTACGCCCCTCCACCTCGTCGCGCGAGCGTTCGAGCAGCGCCTCCATGCCGAGGTTGACGGTCACGTAGCGCTCTTCGCGATCGATGTGACCCATCGCGAGCGGCAGCGTGTCGAAGATCATGCGCAGGTGGGACTCGGCGTCGCGCAGCGCCACGTCGGCCCGGTCGCGCTCGAGGACGATGCCGGCGAGATGCTCGGTGCGCTCGATCAGCTCCAGGTCCGCCGCCGACGGGGCGCGCGGCTCCCGGTAATACATGGCGAAGGTGCCGAGCACTTTCCCGGTGCGCGACTTGATCGGTGTGGACCAGCAAGCGCGCAGGTCGTGGGCGGCAGCAAGCTCGCGGAAAGCGGCCCACAACGGGTCGCTGCGGATGTCGCTCACGATCACGCGCCGGCCGGTGTGCGCCGCCGTGCCGCAGGACCCGACCTGCGGCCCTATTTCGAGCCCGTCGATCGCGGCGCAGTACACTGCGGGGAGCCCCGGCGCAGCGCCATGGCGCAGGCGCTTGCCTTCGGCGTCCAGCAGCAGCACCGAGCCGATCATGCCGTCGGCGGACTGCCGCTCGACCGCGCGCACCAGGGCTTCGAGCACCTCGGGCACCGGCCTGCCTAGCGCGATCATCTCCAGCACGCGCATCTCGGCCTCAAGCCCGGCGGCCCGCGCCTCCGGCCCCGCCACACCGGCGACCCTCTCGTTCACTCCCCACCCCCGCCTTGAAACCGCACTAGCGAACGAGCTTACTCCCGTTGCCGAAAACCGGCGTCAGACCCCTTTTTCCACTATGCGAAAAATTGGGTCTGTCCCTACTTTAGAATTTTGACAAGGTTGGAGTAGTCGTCGGTCCAGGTGCGCAGGCCTTCGCGGTCCGCGGCCGCCTCCGCGCCCACGGCCTCGAATTCCTTGCCCTGCAGCGCCTTGGGGTCGCGCGACACCAGCACCCAGTCGCTCTGCGTGCGCGACTCGTCTTCGTCCGAGCCTTCGAACACCGCCACCGCGTGCGCGCCGTTCTCTCGCGCGAGGCGCGCCACCACCGGCACCAGCGCGAGGAAGCGGTTGGAGACGTGGAAGGCGACGATGCCGCCGTGCTTCACGTGGCGCAGGTACAGCGCCAGCGCCTCCCGCGTGATCAGGTGCACCGGGATCGCGTCGCTGGAAAATGCGTCCACCGCCAGGACATCGAAATGCTGCGGCGGCTCGTGCTCCAGCGAGAGGCGCGCATCGCCGATTTCCAGCTCGATCGTCGCCTCGCTGTCCGCCAGGTAGGTGAATTCGCGCCCGGCGACCTCCACCACCCGCGGGTTGATGTCGTAGAAGCGGTAGGTGTCGCCCTTGCGGCCGTAAGCGGCGAGCGTGCCGGTGCCCAGGCCGATCACCCCGACGCGCATCGCCCCGGGCTGGTCGCGGCGTGCGAGCAGCGCCGCGCCGATGCCCGAGCTGTGCTGGTAGTAGGTGGTGAGCATGCCGCGGTGCTCCGGATGCAGGTACTGCTCGCCGTGCATGATCACGCCGTGCAGCAGGCGGCGCAGGTGGCTGGGTTCGCCCGGCGTGCCGTATTCCTTCACGCGCAGCACGCCGTAGAAATTGCGCGCCGCCAGGCGCACGTCCTGCGAAAAACGCAGGCCGTCGTAAATCGCCGCGCCAGTCACCCCCATCAGCGCCGCGAGGCTCATGTTGCGCGCAAGCTCGTGCAGCGTCGCGCAGCGCAGCGCGGCGAGGAAGGCCACCGCGACCATCGCCAGGCCGAGCTCGTAGTAGCCATCGAAGGCGAGCGGGGCCACCACCGCCACCAGCAACCCGCCCAGCGCCCCGCCCGCCGATACCGTCAGGTAGAACGCGGTGAGGTGGCGTGGCGGCGGCCGCAGCCGATAGAGCTCGCCGTGGCAAAACAGGCACGTGACGAACAGCCCCGACAGGAACACGCCCAGCTGCATCGCCAGGTCGAACTGGTAGTCGGCGTCCACCAGCAGCCAAGCCATGCCCATCAGCCACACCAGGCAGAAACTCCAGAAGATTTCCGTGCGGTACAAGCCGCCCTCGAACGCGAGGATGAATGTGAGCAGGTACAGTGTCAGCGGCGCGAGCCACAACAGCGGGATCGCCGCCACGTTCTGCGTGACATGGTTGGTCACCGCGAGCAGCATCACTGAGCCGGTGGTGGACAGTGCCAGCCAGTGCAGCACCTCCGAGCGCCTGGACGGCGGCGCGTCGGGCACTGCCGAAGCATCCGCGGCGAGAGGCGCGGCGCTCCTCCAGGCGAGCGCCGCGCACAGCAGCGCGAACAGGGCGAACAGCCACGACCATCCCGCCACCTGTTCGCCGTTGGAAAGGAAAGGCTCCACCGCGAGCGGGTAGCCGACCAGCGCGGCGAGCGAAGCGACGTTGGACAGCGCGAACAGGCGATACGGGTTCTGGCCCGGGCGCGCGCGCGCGAACCAGGCTTGCACCAGCGGACTGGTAGCCGACAGCAAGAGGTAGGGCAGCCCGACCGCGGCGCCGAGCAGGACCAGGATGGCGCTGATCGGCTCCTCCTCGCCGAGCGGCTTCCAGCGTTCCGAGGGTGCGATCGGCAGCGTTGCCGCCGCAGCCGCAAGCAGAGCGATGTGCAGGATCGCTTGCTTGCGCGGCGCGAGCCTGACGTTCGAGGCGTGCGCGTAGGCGTAGCCGGCGAGCAGCAGGCTCTGGAAAAACAGCATGCAGGTGGTCCACACCGCCGCGCCGCCGCCGAACCACGGCAGGATCAGGCGCGCGATCAACGGCTGCACCAGGAACAGCAGGAACGACGACAGCGCGATGACAGCGGCGTGCAGCATCAGCCGCCTACTGGATTTCTTTGGGGTAGGGTTTGCCCAGCATCCAGGCGGCGATCGCGCCCATGCTGGCGATGAAGAACGAAAGCGTCACCCCGGACCGCGTCGGCAGCGTGACGAGCTCCTGCGCGTGCAGCGGCGCCGCGCAGGCGAGAAGTGCGGCGAGGCAGAGCCCTGAAAAGGGTCTCAAATTCTCTTCGCCAGCGCGCTCGCGAGGCCGATATAGGACGCGGGCGTGAGCGCCAGCAGGCGCTGCTTCGCGTCCGCCGGGATCGGCAGCGAGCGGACGAAGGCGGCGAGCTGGCGCCGGTCGAGCCGCTTGCCGCGGGTGAGGGCCTTCAGCTTCTCGTAGGCGTCAGGCACACCGTGCTTGCGCATCACCTGCTGCACTGGCTCGGCGAGCACCTCCCAGTTCGCGTCCAGGTCCGCGGCCATGCGCGCCGCGTCGGCCTCCAGCTTGGAGAGGCCGCGCAGGCAGGCGCCGTAAGCGAGCAGCGTGTGGCCGAGCGCGGTGCCGGCATTGCGCAGTGCGGTGGAGTCCGACAGGTCGCGCTGCCAGCGCGACACCGGCAGCTTGTCGGCAAGGTGGCGCAGCAGCGCATTGGCCACGCCGACGTTGCCCTCTGAGTTCTCGAAGTCGATCGGGTTCACCTTGTGCGGCATGGTCGAGGAGCCCACTTCGCCCGCCTTGGGCTTCTGGCGGAAGTAGCCCAGCGACACGTAGCCCCAAAGGTCTCGATCAAGGTCGAGCAGCACGGTGTTGGCGCGCGCGTAGGCATCGAACAGTTCCGCGTAGGAGTCGTGCGGCTCGATCTGCGTGGTGTAGGGATTGAATTCGAGGCCCAGGCGCTCGACGAAGCGGCGGCAGAATGGTTCCCACGCGAAGCCCGGGTACGCGGCGGCGTGCGCGTTGTAATTGCCCACCGCACCATTGATCTTGCCGAGGATCGCCACGCGCTCGATCGCCTCGCGCGCGCGCTTCAAGCGCTGCGCGAAATTGGCCATTTCCTTGCCCAGCGTGGTCGGCGAAGCGGGCTGGCCGTGGGTGCGAGAGAGCATCGGCCGCGACGCGTGCCGGCGCGCGAGCGCGCGCAGCGCGGCGACCAGGGCGTCCAGCCGCGGCAGCATGACGTGATCGCGCGAGTGCGCCAGCATCAGCGCATAGGCGAGATTGCTGATGTCCTCCGAGGTGCAGGCGAAATGGATGAACTCGAGCGAGCGCTGCACCTGGGCGTTCTTCGCCAGTTTCCCTTTCAACCAGTACTCGATCGCCTTGACGTCGTGGTTGGTCTCGGCCTCGATGTTCTTGATGTGCGTGGCGTCCTTCTCCGCGAAGCCCGCCACCAGGCGGTCGAGCGCCGCTACGGTCTGCCGCGAGAAGGGCTTGAGTTCGCGGATGCGGCGCTCGGCGGCGAGGGCCTTGAGCCACTCCAGCTCCACCAGCACGCGGTGGCGGATGAGGGCGGCTTCGCTGAAGTAGGGCCGCAGCGGATCTGCGGACTTTGCGTACCGGCCGTCGAGGGGCGAGATTGCGCCAAGCGCCGTGGGCATAGCCCCTATTATAGATGGGCGCCTGCGGACGATATAATCCGCAGCCGCCATGACCATGAAACTGCTCGCATCTCCCGTCAGCCCCTTCGTGCGCAAGGTGCGCATCGTCCTCGCGGAGAAACGCATCGACTGCGACATCGAGGTCGTGGACGTGCAGCCGGTGGAGAACCCGGTCAACGCGCACAACCCGCTCGGCAAGATCCCGACGCTGCTGCTCGACGACGGCACGGCGCTGTATGACTCGCGCGTGATCGTCGAATTCCTCGACAACGCCTCGCCCATCGCGCGTCTGATCCCGGAGGACAACCGCGAGCGCGTCGCGGTGCGGCGCTGGGAAGCGCTCGCCGACGGCGTGCTGGACGCGGGCCTGCTGGTGCGCTACGAATCGCTGCGGCCGCAGAACGAGAAAAGCGCGGCCTGGGCCGCTAAGCAAGCGGCGCGCATGCGCCGCGGCCTCGCGCAGATGCAGGCCGACCTGGGCGACAAGCCCTGGTGCCAGGGCGAGCGCTATACGCTCGCTGACATCGCGCTGGGCTGCTGCCTGGGCTGGGTCGGCTTCAGGAAGCCCGCCGGCATTGACTGGCGCGCCGAGTACAGGGGGCTGGCGAAGCACTACGACAAACTGCTAGAACGCCCCGCCTTCGCCGACACCGTTCCCTCCACCTAGGCGATCACCGCCCCCCCGAGACAGACCTCACCGTCGTAGAGCACGACGGACTGGCCAGGCGTGACGGCGCGCTGGGGTTGGGGGAAGTCCACCGAGATGCTCCCGTTTGCGACGCGCGTTACTGTGCAGGCGGAGTCGGCCTGGCGGTAGCGGGTCTTGGCCGAATGCGCCGTGCCGGACGCCGGTGCATCCAGCACCCAGCTCGCATCCATTCCCTGCAAGGAGGAGCGTAACAGCGACGGGTGGTCGTGGCCCTGCACCACCACCAGCTCGTTCGCCGCCATGCGCTTTTCCGCCACGTACCACGGCTCTCCCGCGCCACCGAGGCCGATGCCTTTCCTCTGCCCGATGGTGTAGAACGCAAGCCCGATGTGCTCTCCCACGCGCTTGCCCTGCGCCGTGACCATCGGGCCGGGCGTCTTCGGCAGGTAGCGGTTGAGGAATTCGCGGAACGGCCGCTCGCCGATGAAACAGATGCCGGTCGAATCCTTCTTGGCGTGGTTCGGCAGGCCCGCCGCTGCCGCAATCCTGCGCACCTCGGGCTTTTCCAGGTGCCCGAGCGGGAACATCACGCGCGACAACTGTCCCTGCGTCAGCCGGTGCAGGAAGTAGCTCTGGTCCTTGCCCGCGTCCGCGCCGCGCAGCAGCTCCACCTTGCTGTCCTTCTCCCGCAGCTGCGCGTAGTGGCCGGTAGCGATGCGCTGCGCGCCGAGCTTCATCGCGTGGTCGAGGAAAGCCTTGAACTTGATCTCGGCATTGCACAGCACGTCCGGGTTCGGCGTGCGCCCGGCCGAGTATTCGGCGAGGAAGCTCGCGAACACGCGCTCGCGGTACTCGGCGGCGAAGTTCGCCGCCTCGAGGTCCACGCCGATGACGTCCGCCGCCGTGGCCGCGTCCATAAAATCCTCGCGCGTCGAGCAGTACTCGCCGTCGTCGTCGTCCTCCCAGTTCTTCATGAACAGCCCGACCACCTCGTAGCCCGCGCGCTTCAAGAGCAGCGCGGCGACCGACGAGTCCACCCCGCCGGACATTCCCACGACGACTTTTTCAGGCATAGGCCTTCGACAGCGCTTCGAGCGGAAAGCTGCGTCCCGCGAGGCAGTCGTCCACGCACTGCTGCACCAGCGGCGAGCGGTGCTCGGCGCGCCGCGCGGCAAGCTCGGCGGGCGTCAGCCAGACCACCGCCACGATCTCCCTGTCGAGTTGCCGTCCCCCGTCCACGCCGTCCACGCGCCCGCGAAAGGCGAAACGCAGGTAGGTCACGTCTTCCTCCTTGTCGTAGCGCCAGCGGTAGATGCCGAGGAGCGCCGTGGGGGTGATGCGGTGCGCCGTTTCCTCCAGCGTCTCCCGAACCACTGCCTGCAGCAACGACTCGCCCGGGTCTAGGTGGCCGGCGGGCTGGTTGAGCACGCGCTGCCCGTTCGCCATTTCCTCCACGAAAAGGAATTTCCCGCCGCGCTCGATCACCGCCGCGACGGTGACGCTGGGCCGCCACTGGCTCATGCGGCCTTGCGCGTGTTCTTCCTGATGAACTCGGCCATGCGCGCCACACCCTGCTCGATCGCCTGCTTCGACGCGGCGTAGGAAAAGCGCAGGTGCTGGCCCTCGCCCGGCACGCGCGAGCCGAAGTGGATGTCGGCGAGCACCGCCACGCCGGCCTCGTGCAGCAGGCGCTTTCTGAATTCTTCCGAGTCCGCGGCGACGATCATCTTGCAGGCTTGCGTCACGTTGGGCCAGGCGTAGAACGCCCCGCCCGGGTTGCGGCAGGCCACGCCGGGCACCTTGTTGAGCAGTCCCAGCATCAGGTCTCGCCGCTCGAGGAAGCTCGCGCGCATCATCGCCGCCGCGTCCTGCGGGCCGGTGATCGCCTCCAGCGCCGCCCACTGCGAAATCTGCGAAGCGCAGGACTCGGTGTTGGTGATCCAGCGCGTGAAATGTGCCGCCAGCAGCGGATTGGAGGTGAAGCCGATCCTCCAGCCGGTCATGGCCCAGGTCTTCGAGGCGCCATCCGAGATGATGGTGCGCTCGTACATGTCCGGCAGCTGCGCGATGGAGAAAAATTCGCCCGTGTAGCACAGCCGCGAGTAGATCTCGTCGGCATACACCCAGACCTGCGGGTGCTTGCGCAGGATCGCGGCGACCGCCTCGAGGTCCCTGCGCGAGAGCAGCCCGCCGGTGGGATTGTGGGGATAGTTGAGGATCAGGAGCCTGGTCTTCGAGGTGATCAGGCGCTCGAGTTCCGCCGGATCGAAGGCAAAGTCGCGCGCCTCGTGCAGGTGGATCGGCACGGGCCTGGCGCCGTGGGCGACGATCTGCGACTCGTAGATCGGGAAGCCCGGGTTGGGGTAGATCACCTCGTCCCCGGCGCCGTAGTCGGTGGTGGAAAGGATGGCATAGGCGATGAAGGGTTTCGCCCCCGCGCCCACCACTACGTCCTCGGGGCGGATCGGCAGTCCCCCGCGCATCCCGGCCATGTACTTCGCGGCGGCCGCGCGCAGCTCGTC
>JANNTQ010000007.1:0-7744 GCA_031394435.1 Betaproteobacteria bacterium | reverse complement strand
GATGTTGGGCAGCGGCGTGGCGCTGTAGCCGGAGATGAAATCCTCGGCGCGGTTGTGCTGGAGGTCGAATTTGTGCCGGCGGATGGCACCGATATTGCCGCCATAGACGTGGATGCTGATCGAGGCGCGGTCGGCCAGCGCGTTGCTGACGCGGTGGATGTCGCCGAGGCTCGGCGAGACGATGCCGACCTCGCCCGGGCGCAGGATCGTCTGGGCCACCGGTTCGAGGCAGCCATTGTCGAGGCAGCGTTCGTAGCGCTCCTCGCTCTCCGCACCGCGCAGCATGCCGATCAGGCCCCAGGTGAGATGATCGTGCACCGGCGTGAAGGCGCCCGGCGCCCAGACGAAGCTCACGACGGAGAAGCGCTCCTGCGGATCGCAGTACAGCAGGTGCTGCTGGTAGGTGCCGGCTTTGGCGTCGGCGCAGGACTCGGGCAGCCAGTCGTCCTGCGCGATCAGTGCGCGCAACAGCTTCTCGCCTTCGTCCAGCATGCGCGGCTCGTGCTCGCCGTGGCGCTCGACCAGGCGCGTCATGTCGTGAATGAAACTGCGCAAGCGCGCCAGGTTCTTCATGCCGTAAGCTGCCGCGTCATGAGTGCAATTCTATCGCCCCGGCTCGGCGTTCCGCTGTTGATGGTGATCGCCACCGTGTTCGCGGCCAACCACATCGCTGCGCGGGTGGCCTTCGACCACGGTGCGAGCGTCGCCGCGGCGGTGGCGGTGCGCTCCGGCGCGACCGCGCTGGTGATGATCGCCCTTCTGCGCCTGCAATCGACCCCGATGGCGTTGCCTAGCGCCACGTTGCTGCGCGGACTCGGCATCGGCCTGCTGGTGGCGGTGCAGAGCTACTGCCTGTACTCGGCGGTAGCGATCATCCCGGTGGCGCTGGCGCTGCTCGCCTTCAACACCTTTCCCATGCTGTTTGTGCTGCTCACCTGGGCGGCGGGCGGGGACAACCCGGGGCGGCGCGCCCTGGTGGCGATGCCGCTGGCGCTCTTCGGGCTGGTGCTGGCGCTCGACATCTTGGGCACGCTCGAGGCGATGGCGGGTCGCTGGGCGGAAATCGGCGCGGGTGTCGGCTGGGCGCTGGGCGCCAGTGCCTCCTTCGCGCTGGTGCTGTTTCTGACCACGCGGCACCTGAAGGACGTCGACGGCCGCGTGCGCACGCTGCTCACCATGGGTGCGACGGCCGTGGCGATGGGACTGGCGGGCGCGGCGGGCGGAGCACTCGCGCTACCCGTCGACGGAACGGGCTGGCTGGGGCTGGTGCTGCTGACCGTGCTCTACGGCATCGCCATCACTGCCATCTTCACCGTGGTGCCGCGCCTTGGAGCGTCGAGCAATACCGCGGCACTCAACTTCGAGCCGATCGCCGCCCTGATCCTCGCCTGGACGATCCTCGGCCAGGCGGTGGCGGCGCGGCAACTGGTGGGCGCCCTCATCGTAGTGGGCGCAGTGATCCTGATCGGGACAAAACGGCATTGACCCGCGGCGCGGGTCAACTCAACTTCACGTACTCGTATTCCACCGGCAGGTTGTTGATGCCGCGCTCGGGCGGGGCGACCCAGCCCGCCATCTTGCCGGGCTCCACCACGCGCTGCATCAGCGAGCGCACGAAAGCGCGGTCGGCGTCCGACGGAATCCACTCGGTCAGCCGCTTGTCGTACTCCTCGCGCGACAGCAGCTTGCCCTGCGGGTCCACCGGCAGGCCGACCCAGGAACCGATCGACCGGCGAAAGCGCGTCGAGGGCAGCGAGAGCCGCAAAGCGTGGCCGGCTCGTTCGATCTGGCGGTTCCAGCGCTTCAACCCGATCTCGCAATCCTTCAGGTAGGACTCGCGCATCACCTCGTTCAGGGCGTTCAGCATCGGCACCTCCTGCGGGCCTTGCGGCGTGTCCAGCTTGAGTTGCACGCTGCGCAGCACGTGGTCTTCGTATTGCGACTCGTCGGGCCGCCCCTTCAAGCCGTTGGCAAAATTGGATGCAGCGTTGGAAGAGATCTCGGAGCCGAACAGGTCCAGCGACGAGGAGCACCAGAAGTTGAGGTACTTCTGCAACAGCGCCAGGTCCACGGTGCCGGCGGCGCGCACTTTCGCCGGGTCCTCGGTGCCCAGTTCCTTCATCACTTCGAGCGTCCTCTTTACCACGCGCCCGATGCCCGTCTCGCCGACGAACATGTGGTGCGCCTCTTCCGTCAGCATGAAACGGCAGGTGCGCGACAGCGGATCGAAGGCCGATTCGGCGAGGCTCTTCAACTGGTACTTGCCATCCCGGTCGGTGAAGTAGGTGAAGCAGAAGAACGACAGCCAATCCGAGATCGGCTCATTGAAGGTGCTGAGGATGCGCGGCTTGTCGGCGTCGCCCGAGTGCCGCGCGAGAAGTTCCTCGGCTTCTTCGCGCCCGTCGCGGCCGAAGTAGGCGTGCAGCAGGTACACCATGGCCCACAGGTGGCGGCCTTCCTCGACGTTCACCTGGAACAGGTTCCGCAGGTCATAGAGCGAAGGGCAGGTGTGGCCGAGCAGGCGCTGCTGCTCGACCGAGGCGGGCTC
This sequence comes from Betaproteobacteria bacterium, assembly GCA_031394435.1. GTDB lineage: Bacteria > Pseudomonadota > Gammaproteobacteria > Burkholderiales > SG8-39 > JAABQT01. The sequence goes on along the minus strand of JANNTQ010000007.1, from coordinate 5,196 downwards.
GGTGTCGCCCTGGGTGACGATCAGGCGGCGCAGCGTCGAGCGGAACTCGCCAGGCACCTGCTGCCAGGCGGGCTGCCCCATGCTGTCGCCGAAGCCGATCTTGCGCTCTGCGACCGGATCGGCGAGGAAGATGCCCCAGCGGTACTCGGGCATCTTCACCGCGCCGTAGGTGGCCCAGCCGTCCGCGTCGACCGAAGTGGCGGTGCGCAGGTAGATGTCGGCGCGCTGGAAATCGCTCGGCCCCAGGTGCTGCCACCAGTCGATGAAATGCGGCTGCCAGTGCTCGAGGGCGCGCTGCAGCGTGCGATCGTTTGCCAGGTCGACGTTGTTGGGGATCTTCTCGCTGTAGTTGATGCCGGACATGGCTACACCCGCTCTCTGTTGAATTTGGCCTTCGCCCCGGTGCCGTACACCTTCAGCGCGCCCTGCTCGCCGACGGCGTTGGGGCGGATGAAGATCCAGTTCTGCCAGGCCGACAGGCGCCCGAAGACGCGCGTCAGCATGTTCTCGCGGCCGGTGAAGCGCAGGCTCGCTTCCATGCCGGTGAGCGCATCGGGCGAGAGGCTCGCTCGCTCCTCGATGGCGATGCGCACCTCGTCTTCCCAGTCGATGTCGTCGGGCGTGGCGGTGACCAGGCCGAGCTTGCCGGCCGCCTTGGCGTCGTAAGCTTTGCCGCGCTCGAGTTCGGGCGGGGCGCCGCAGTAGCGCGCACTGAGCCGCGATTCATCGTTCACCATCGGGTAAGTGCCGAAATTGAGCGTCGACAGGGCGAGGGTGGCGCCGTTCCCGGCATCCAGCATGAAGCTGCGGTCGGCGGCGAGCGCGAGTTCCATCAGCGTGCCGGCGAAACAGGAGCCAGGCTCGATGACGGCGAAAATGGAGCGCGAGGACACGTCCAGCCGCGCGAACGTGCGGCGGAGATATCCCACGGTCTCGCGCACGAACCAGTCGGCTGCGTGTTTCTCCAGCAGCGCGTCCAGTTCCAGCACCCGCGCGGCATTGCCTTTGGTCTTCAGGATCCAAAGGCCGGTGTCGAGCTGGTTATGCCTCAGGTCGAGGAGGGCGCGGTCCAGTTCCCTCGCCAGGCGCAGCGGGTACCAGTCGGCGCTGCGCTCGAGCTGCACTTGATCCGGCCCACGCACCGTGATCTCCGCGGTGCTCGTCGCCGGGTCGATCCGCACCTGGACCAGGCGGCTCTCGCCCAACGGCGTGAGCGCCACGCCTTGGCCGCCAGGCCGGTCGGAAAGCTTGGCCAGCTCCAGCGCGCGCGCCTTCACCCTTTCCTGGAATTCCTGCGGCTTCGCGGTGTGGTCGATCAGCTTCCATTCCTTCGCGCGGTCGGCGCGCACGCCCTCGGCCGTGGTGCAGAACACGTCGGCCAGGTCTCGACGCACCTTCCTCTTGTCCACGATGCGCGTGAGGCCGCCGGTGCCGGGCAGCACGCCGAGCAGCGGCACTTCCGGCAGGCTCACCGTGCTCGAGCGGTCGTCCACCATCAGGATCTCGTCGCAGGCTAGCGCCATCTCGTAGCCGCCGCCCGCGGTGGTGCCGTTCAGCGCCGCGATGAACTTGAGCCCCGAGTGCTGGCTGGCGTCCTCGATGCCGTTGCGGGTCTCGTTGGTGAACTTGCAGAAGTTCACTTTCCAGGAATGCGAGCTGGTGCCGAGCATGTAGATGTTGGCGCCCGAGCAGAACATGCGGCTCTTGCCGCTGGTGACCACCACGGTCTTTACCTCGGGGTGCTCAAAGCGGATGCGGTTGAGCGCGTCATGCAACTCGATGTCCACGCCGAGGTCGTAGGAATTGAGCTTCAGCTTGTAGCCGGGCACCAGGCCTTTGTCCTCCGCGATGTCGAGCGTCAGCGTGGCGATGGCGCCGTCGAAAGACAATTTCCAGTGGTCGTACTGCTCGGGCGAGGTATCGAAGCTGACTTGCATCATGCCTCCTTCGCGGCGAGGGTGCGCAGCTCCGCGAGGTTCTGCCGCACCGTGCGCCCGGATGTGTCCAGCACCGCGTCGGCACGTGCATAGAGACGGCCGCGGTCCGCGAGCAGACGGCGGATTTCTTCCAGCGCCGCCGGGCTGCCCTTGAACGGGCGCAGGTCGCCCTGCGCCATCACGCGCTGCATGTGTTCCTCGGGCGTGGCCTTCAGCCACACGCAGTTGCAATGGTCGAGCAGCAGGCTGTAGGTATCGGGGTCGGTCACCAGGCTGCCGCCGGTGGCGATCACCGCGCGCGCATGCGCCTTGAGCACGCGCGCCAGCGCCTTGCGCTCGAAGCGGCGGAACGCTTCCTGGCCGTACATCGAAAACAATTCGGCGAGCGGTGCGCCGGCTTCCCTCTCCACTTCGCGGTCGAGTTCGACGAAGGGAACGTCCAGCGCCTGCGCCAGCTTGGCGCCGAGCGTGGACTTGCCCGCGCCGCGCAGGCCAAGCAGCGCGATGCGCGTGCTTTTCGCGGCGGCGCCCTGCTCGCGCACCAGCAGCTCGACCGGCACTTGCATGGCGTGCGCAAGCTTGCGCAGCAGCAGGACGGAAATGTTGCCGCGGCCGGATTCGAGCTGCGCGAGGTAGCGCTCCGAGACGCCGGAGGCAAGCGCGAGCGCCTTGCGCGTCATGGCATGCGCGGCGCGCCAGGCGCGCACGCGCTCGCCAAGGCGTCCGAGGTAGGCGGCTTCGGCCTGGTCTTCGCGCTGCAGCGTGCTCGGCGGGGCGCCCATGCGGTATAGTGCTTGCCTGATGAAAGAGGCTGCATTATAGTGTGCGGCGCATGAAAATCAACATCCTCGTCGGCACCATGACCGGCACGGCGCAGATGTGCGCCCAGGAGATGGAGCTCGCCCTGGACGGGGACGAGGTCCGCGTCGTCACCCATCTGATGGACAAGCTTGACCCCTCGGTCTTCGCCGACCGCGAGGCTGCCTACCTGATCTGCACCTCGACCTACGGGCAGGGGGACGTGCCGGACAACGCCAAGGCGTTGTACGAGGCTCTGTGCACGCAAAAGCCGGACCTGGCGGGAGTGCGCTACGGGGTGTTCGGGCTGGGCGATCGCACCTACGCTGAGACCTACAACTTCGGCGGCAAGCGCTTCGACGACATATTGCAGACGCTCGGGGCAGAACGGATCGGGGAGCGCTACACCAACGACGCTTCGAGCGGTACGTTACCCGAGGAGATCGCCGTGGAGTGGGCGCAGGCGTGGGTGGAAAAGGTGTGGGAGAGGCTGGCCCAGACGGCCTAGAATTGCCGCCAGGAGGAATGCATGCGCGAGTACAACGCGGCCTGGGACCTGCTCGAGCGAAATTTGCAGGCGGGGCGTGGCGCGAAAGTCGCGTTCCACGACGACGCGGGATCGATTACCTACGCGCAGCTTGCCGAACGGGTCAATCGCTTCGGCAGCGGGCTGCTGGCGATGGGCCTGCGCATGGAAGATCGCGTGCTGCTCGCGCTGCACGACACGATCGATTTCCCCACGGCGTTTCTCGGCGCGATCCGCGCCGGGATCATCCCGGTGGCGGTGAACACCTTGCTCACCAGCAAGGACTATCAGTACATGCTGTCCGACAGCCGGGCGAAGGCGCTCATCGTGTCGGAAGCGCTGCTGCCGCAGTTTAAGCCAGTGCTCGACGGGCTGCCGTTCCTGAAGCAGGTTGTCGTTTCCGGCTCTTCGTTCAACGACGTGCTGGCGAAGGGCCAGGCGCAGCTCAAACCTGCGCCGACCACGCGCGACGATGCGTGTTTCTGGCTTTACTCCTCGGGCTCTACGGGAATGCCGAAGGGCACCGTGCATGCGCACTCGAGCATGATCGAGACCGCCGAGCTGTATGCGCGTGGCGTGCTGGGAATGAAGGAGTCGGATGTCGTATTCTCGGCGGCGAAGCTGTTCTTCGCCTACGGCCTGGGGAATTCCTTGTCGTTCACCTTGGCCATGGGAGCGACCTCGGTGCTGATGGCCGAGCGGCCCACGCCGGCAGCCGTGTTCAAACGCCTCACGGAGCGCAAGCCCACACTGTTCTACGGCGTGCCGACTCTGTATGCGGCGATGCTGGCTGATCCGGCATTCCCGAAAAGAGAAGCGCTGGCGCTGCGCATCTGCGTCTCCGCGGGCGAGGCGCTGCCGCCTCAGATCGCCAAGAGCTTCAAGGAGAAGACCGGCCTCGATATTCTGGACGGGATCGGCTCGACTGAAATGCTGCACATTTTTCTGTCGAATCGCCCGAACGAGTTCCGCTATGGCTCGACCGGGAAGGCGGTGCCGGGATACGAATTGCGGCTGGTGGACGAGCAAGGCAAGCCGGTGAAGCAAGGCGAGCTGGGGGAGCTCGAAATCTCGGGACCGACCAGCGCCATGTACTACTGGAACAACCGCGCCAAGAGCCGCTCCACCTTCACCGGGGCCTGGACCAAGAGCGGCGACAAATACACGCAGGACGCCGACGGTTTCTACGTCTACGGCGGGCGCACCGACGACATGCTGAAGGTGGGCGGAATCTGGGTGTCGCCGGCGGAGGTGGAGGCGGCGCTGGTGTCGCACGCGGCGGTGCTAGAGGCGGCGGTGGTCGGCAAGGAAGACGAGCAGAAGCTGGTGAAGCCGAAGGCCTACGTGGTGCTCAAGCAGGGAGCGAAGGCGACCGACGAGGAGCTGAAGGCCCACGTGAAGTCGAAGCTCGCGCCGTACAAGTACCCGCGCTGGATCGAGTTCGCGGCGGAGTTGCCGAAGACGGCGACCGGGAAGATCCAGCGGTTCAAGCTGCGCATCTAGTTGAACCGTCTCGCCTCGATTTGAGTGCTTCTGTCCAAATTCAGGCAATCGCGCAAGACTTGTATCTATAGGAAATTACGAGGAATTTGAGTAACCCCGGCATGTTGACGACGAAATTACATTGTCTGGCTTGACCAGAAAATATCTATCCCCTAACCTCTTGACCGCGTCTGGGATGAGTCGCCAAGCGTCTCGTTTTGGGGCCTAGTGCCCCAACCCCCCAGTCGCTTTTTTTGCCTAGACTCAGTGTAAGACAATCGCTCGAATGTACATCTGCTACATCGACGAGTCTGGAACTTCTTCGATTCCAGGCAACACGTCCCACTTCGTTCTTGCTGGCTTATCAGTTCCAATTCGGCATTGGAAGGACTGCGACAAGATCATCTCGGCCCTAAAGGGGTATGCCGGGCTGGCTCAAGCAGAGATTCATAC
>JANNTQ010000002.1:0-5919 GCA_031394435.1 Betaproteobacteria bacterium | reverse complement strand
TGAGCGTGTATTTCTGCCCTAACCGGTCATGCGCGCGGCCTGCGCGGGCGGTAGATCGCGGGGCGATCGTCGTCCATGCGCCAGTCAACGCAAACGCTGGTACAACCGTTGAAGCGCTACCGGTCGTCGCCACCGCCCCTGCGCCAGCTGCTAAGCACCATCACTTGGAGCCGAGCGCGCGATCGACCATCGCCCCGGCACTGCCAAGGTAATTGCCGGGGTCGAGCAGGCGCTCAAGCTCGGCGCGCCGGAAATGCGCGCTGATCTGCGGATTCGCGGTAAGCACGTCTAGCAGCGTCCGGCTGCCACCCGCCGCCTCGCGGCAGGCGTCATAGACGACGTCGTGCGCCACCTGCCTGCCGAGCTTGGGCGCCAGGCCCATCATGACGGCCTCCGCGACGATCAGGCCCGACGTCATGCCGAGGTTCTGCGCCATGCGCGCGGTGTCCACCGTGAGCCCGGCGAGCATCAGCTTCGCCTGCCTGAGCGCACCGGCCGTGGCGAGGAAACTTTCCGGCAGCGCGATCCACTCCGCATGCCACGGTCCCGTGGCGCGCTCGAAATCCTGCACCATCGCATCGAGCATCAGCGCACCGTGCTGGCGCACCAGCTTGGCGCAGGCGACGATCAATTCCGAGGAAATGGGGTTCCGCTTCTGCGGCATGGTGCTGCTGCCGCCGCGGCCGTGCTCGAAGGGTTCGAAGGCTTCGCCCAGCTCGGTGGCCATCATGAGCAACACGTCGGTGGCGATCTTGGCGAGCGATCCAGTGACAAGCCCGGCAAAGAGCACCGCTTCGGCGAGCCCGTCGCGCGCCACGTGCCAGGTGATCGCCGGCTCAGCCAGGTTGAGTTCGTGCATGAGTGCAGCGCGCACCGCCAACCCCTGGTCGCCGAGCGAAGCGAGCGTGCCTGCCGCGCCGCCGAACTGCCCCACCAGCACGCGCGGCCGCAATTGCGCGAGGCGCTCGCGGTGGCGCTCGATCGGCGCGCGCCACACCGCGGCCTTGAAGCCGAAGGTGATCGGCAAGGCCTGCTGCAGGTGCGTGCGTCCCGCCATCGGCGTGTCGCGGTGGCGGCGTGCGAGCGCTTCGAGCGAGAGCGAAACCGCGGCGAGATCGGCCGCCACCAGATCGAATGCCGTGCGCAGCTGCAGGATGAGCGCGCTGTCCATGATGTCCTGCGTGGTCGCACCCCAGTGCACGTAACGTCCCGCTTCGCCCCCGCAGGCCGCGGCGAGCTGCCTCACCAGAGGCAGGACGGGATAGCCGACGATCTCGGTCTCGCGCTGCAGGCGCTCGAGATCCAGAATGCCCGGATGCGCCTTGGCGCTGATTTCGCGCGCCGCCTCGGCCGGAATCACGCCCAGCGCGGCCTGCGCGCGGGCCAGCGCCGCTTCCACCTCCAGGCAGCGCGCGAGGAAGCCGGCGTCGGAGAAAACCGCGCGCATCTCGGCAGTACCGAACATGTCGCGGTAGAGGACCGAATCGAAGACCGTCGAACCCATGTCCCCCGCCTAGCGCTTCACGAACAGGGCCTTGAGTTCCTCGCCGATCGGCTCGCCCTTCAGCGGCGAGCCGGGCCCTTCGACGTAGCGCCCCCAGACGCGCGTTTCCGAACCCTGGGCGAGCAGCGTGCCGTCCTCGCGCACCACGTCGTGGCCGACGACGAACGATTTGCCGCCCCAGCGCAGAATCCGTGAACGCACCTCGGCGCGATCCTGTGGTTCGGCGGGGTGCCTGAACTGGCAATCGGCGGCGACCAGCGGCATCGCCAGATGCTCGGCGCGCATGCGCTTGGCATGGTAGCCGGCCTGGGCGAACATGTTCCAGGTCGCAGCATCAAACCAGCGGAAATAAGTGGGATAGAAGATGATCCCCGCAGGGTCGCACTCGCCCCACTGAAGCTGCACGGGAAATACTGCGACCACCGAATTCAATTCGTTTTTCGTCACGCTGCCGGATAATATCAGCACGATGCGCACACAAGTCGGGATCATCGGCGCAGGACCCGCAGGGCTACTGCTTGCACACCTGCTCCATCTGAGTGACATCGAATCGGTAGTGCTCGAGACGCGCAGCCGCGACGAGATCGAGGCAACGCTGCGCGCGGGCGTGCTGGAGCAGGGCACCGTCGACCTGCTGAACGAGTCGGGCGTTGGCGAGCGCATGCGCCGCGAGGGGCTGTTGCACGAAGGGGTGATCCTGCGCTTCGGCGGACAGAGCCACCGCATCCATCTCTCCGAGCTCACCGGCGGGCGCTCCATCGTGGTGTACGCGCAGCACGAGGTGATCCGGGATCTGGTCAAGGCGAGGATCGATGCCGGCGGTCAGCTTCTCTTCGGCGTGAAGGACGTAAGCCTGCTCGATCTGGACACCAAGCTGCCGAAGCTCCGTTTTCACGACGCAGCGGGCGCGGTCCAGGAAATCACCTGCGACTGCATCGCCGGCTGCGACGGCTTCCACGGGGTCTCGCGCCCATCGATCCCTTCGCGCATGCGCAGGGAATTCGTTCGCGTCTATCCCTTCGGCTGGTTCGGCATCCTCGTCGAGGCGCCGCCCGCGACCGAGGAGTTGATCTATGCCTATCACGAGCACGGTTTCGCGCTGGTCAGCACGCGCTCGCCGCAGATCCAGCGTCTTTACCTGCAATGCAATCCCGACGACGAAACGCACCACTGGCCCGATAGCCGCATCTGGGATGAACTGCACACGCGACTGGCGGGCGGCGACGGCTGGCGTCTGACCGAAGGGCGGATATTCCAGAAGAACGTGATCGCGATGCGCAGCTTCGTGGTCGAGCCGATGCAGTATGAACGCCTGTTTCTCGCCGGCGATGCGGCGCACATCGTGCCGCCGACCGGCGCCAAGGGCCTGAATCTCGCTGTCGCGGACATCCGGGTGCTGGCGCAGGCGCTGGTTGCCTTCTACCGCTCCGGGCGCAGCGTTCTTCTCGAGCGCTATTCCGAAACTGCGCTGCGCCGCGTCTGGCGCGCGGAGCATTTCTCCTGGTGGATGACCTCGATGCTGCATCGCTTTCACGACGAAAGCCCGTTTCACCACCGCCTGCAGATGTCGCAATTGCAATACGTGACCGGCTCGCGCGCTGCAGCAACCATGCTGGCGGAAAACTACGTCGGCCTGCCGTTCGGCAAGGCGTGAGCATGGCGGAATCCGGCAACTGGGCATTTCCCGCATCCCTGCAGCCGAGCCAGGACGAGGCGACGTTCGACCTTGACGTTGCACTTGATGCAGTCGTGCTGCTGCGCGCCGAAATCCCCGAGGACGCGTTTACCGCGCCGATCCTGGGCACCGAGCGCGCGGGTAACGGCGTCGTGATCCGCGACAACGGTCTGGTCCTGACCATCGGCTATCTGATCACGGAGGCCGAATCGATCTGGCTCGCCACCAATCGAGGCACCGTGGTGCAGGGCCACGCACTCGCCTATGACCAGAGCACCGGCTTTGGCCTCGTGATGCCGCTTGGCTCGCTCGGCGTGCGGCCGCTCGGGCGCGGATTGCCTGCCAGCGCGGCTACCGGCGACGAGGTGATCGTGATCGGGCATGGCGGCCGCGCCCACTCGCTGAAGGCAAAAATCGTCGCCAAGCGGGAATTCGCCGGTTACTGGGAATACGTGCTCGATGAAGCCCTGTTTACCGCGCCTGCTCATCCGCAGTGGGGCGGCGCCGCGCTGGTGGGCCGCGACGGCCGCCTGCTGGGCATCGGCTCGTTGCTGGTGCAGGAATCGATTGGTGGCAGAGCTGTCGACGGCAATATGTTCGTGCCGGTCGATCTGCTGGCGCCGATACTGGACGATATGCTCGCGGCCGGCCGGCCCGCCCGGCCGCCGCGCGCCTGGCTCGGCATCTACGCCACCGAGATGGACGGCCATCTGGTCATCGGCGGCCTCGCACCGGGCGGCCCGGCCGAACGCGCGGGCGTGAAACTCGGCGACCTGGTGCTGGAAGTCGGCGGCGAGCGAGTTGCCGGCCTCGCAGCGATGTTCCGCCGCATCTGGAGCACCGGGCCCGCCGGCAGCAGCGTCAGCCTGACGCTGTCGCGCCGCGGCGCATCGCAGAAAGTCCAGATCCGCTCCGCCGACCGCGGCGACTTTCTGAAAAAGCCGCGCCTGCACTGATGGTAGAATGACTCCTGCGCCGATTTGAAGTTCAGCTTGCGGGCGCCGAACCACTCCCGGGTGGGGACAAACAAATCCAGCTAAAGAGACGCGCCAAAAACGCTCGTTTCTGCGAAAGCTGAACGGGCGTTTTTCTTTTACAGGGCCTGATGAACGATCGCACTTCCCTGCTGCAATCGCTGCTCGCCGACAGGATCCTGGTCCTGGACGGCGCGATGGGCACGATGATCCAGCGCGAGCGCTTGAGCGAAGAGCAGTTCCGCGGCGAGCGCTTCCGCGGCTGGGGACGCGATCTGCGCGGCAACAACGACTTGCTCACGCTGACGCAGCCGGCGCTCATCCGCCGCCTGCACCTGGATTACCTCGCGGCCGGCGTCGACATCATCGAGACCAACACTTTCAATTCGACCGCGGTGTCGCTCGGCGACTACGGCATGGAAGAGCTCGCCTACGAGCTCAACCTCGCCGCCGCGCGCCTGGCGCGCGATGCGGCGGACGAATGGCAGAAGCAAGACCGGTCCCGCCCCCGCTTCGTCGCCGGTGCGCTCGGGCCGACCACCAAGACCGCCTCGATCTCGCCGGAGGTGAACGACCCAGGTTTTCGCAATGTGAGTTTCGACGCGCTGGTCGCCGCCTATACCGACGCGCTGCGCGGACTGATCGACGGCGGCGCGGACCTGGTGCTGCTCGAGACCATCTTCGATACGCTGAACGCCAAGGCGGCCCTGTTTGCAATCGAAACCGAGTTCGAGAAGCGCGGTGCGCGGCTGCCACTGATCGTCTCGGGAACCATCACCGACGCCTCAGGCCGCACGCTCTCGGGCCAGACCACGGAGGCGTTCTACAATTCCGTGCGCCACGTCCGCCCGCTCGCGGTCGGGCTGAACTGCGCGCTGGGCGCGAAGGAACTGCGCCAGTACGTCGAGGAACTCTCTGGCGTCGCCGAGGAGCCGGTGTCCTGCTACCCGAACGCGGGCCTGCCGAACGCTTTCGGCGAGTACGACGACACGCCGCAATCCATGGCGAAGGAATTGGGCAACTGGGCGCGCGCCGGATTCCTCAACCTGGTCGGCGGCTGCTGCGGCACCGCGCCGGAGCATATCCATGCGATCGCCGCGGCAGTGCGCGGCGTCGCGCCGCGCCGCGCGCCCGGGCGCGCGCCGATGCTGCGGCTCTCGGGACTGGAGCCGCTCAATGTCGGCGCGGGTTCGCTGTTCCTGAACGTCGGCGAGCGCACCAACGTCACCGGCTCCAAGGCCTTCGCGCGCCTGATCCTGGCTGGCAATTACCCCGAAGCGCTGTCGGTCGCGCGCCAGCAGGTCGAAAACGGCGCCCAGATGATCGACATCAACATGGACGAGGGGATGCTCGATTCGGAGAAGGCGATGGTGACCTTCCTCAATCTGGCGGCCTCGGAGCCGGACATCTCGCGCGTGCCGGTGATGATCGACTCCTCGAAGTGGAGCGTGATCGAGGCGGGGCTCAAATGCCTGCAGGGCAAGGGCGTCGTCAACTCCATCAGCATGAAGGAAGGCGAGGAGGAGTTCCTGCGCCAGGCCAGCCTGGTGCGCAAGTACGGCGCCGCCGTGGTGGTGATGGCCTTCGACGAGCAGGGCCAGGCCGACACCCTGGAACGGCGCATCGCGGTCTGCCGCCGCGCCTACGACCTGCTGACGCAAAAGGCCGGGCTTGCGCCCTCGGACATCATCTTCGACCCCAACATTTTCGCCATCGGCACCGGACTGGAAGAGCACGCGCGAGATGTCGGGCTCGGAGGCAGCCAG
>JANNTQ010000264.1:0-20689 GCA_031394435.1 Betaproteobacteria bacterium | reverse complement strand
GCCTGCGCGGGCTGAAGGAGAACGTGATCGTCGGCCGCCTGATCCCGGCCGGCACCGGCATGGCCTACCACAAGGTCCGCAGGGACCAGGCCGCCGAGCCGCCGGTGATCGACCTGCCGGTGGTGGAGGAAGTGCCGGCTGTAACGACGGAAGCCGCCGCTGCCAGCGGCGGTTGAATCTCGGCACAGGTGCGGGACGGAAAGGCCGCCGCGAGGCGGCTTTTTCTTTTTCCGATACCCACGCTAGCGCTCGCAGGTCGCGGGCGGATTCCGCGTAGAGTATCCACGCATGGCAGCGGTCCCGGATAGCCTGCGGACTCGCGACCCGCATCAGCGGCTCGCCATGGCGATGCTCTCGAGCGACCCGTGGCGATGGATCTCGGAGGACGCCGCGGCATGGATCGAGGAGGTGGACTGGGACCGCTTCCTCGCCGACACCGACAACATCGTCCTGCCCTACCTCGACTGGGTTTGCCGACAGCCGCCCTTTGAGGGATTCGTACCGCCGCGGGTGAAGGAGCAGCTTGCCCGCGAGCACCAGGCTGCGGGGATCCGGTCACTGCGATGGGCGTCGGAACTGCGGGCTATTCTCGCGTCCTTCGACGAGAACCGGCTGCCGCTGATGCTCGTCAAGGGATCGGTGCTGCAACGCACCGTGTACCCGGCGCCCTCGACGCGGCCGATGAGCGATCTGGACCTCGTCGTCCGTCGCGAAGACGTCGCCAGGGCCGGCGCCCTGCTCGAACGTCTCGGCTACTCGCTGAGGACCTCACCGGAAAACCAGACGCCCATGCCCGGGTTGCAGGTCGATGAGGAATGCTATTTCGTGAAAACCGTGAGCGGAATAGCACTTCTGGTCGAGATGCACACCCGGCTCGATTTCGGCGACACCTCCCTGGCCGTCTCGCCGCGGCCGATCTGGGAACTGGGCACGCGCCTGGCAGGGCACGACGGAATGTCCATTCCCACGCTCGAACCGAACGCGGCGTTGCGCCATCTGTGCATCCATGTGGCGCAGCACCACGATCTTGTCCGTGGATTGCTGTGGTTGCTCGACTTGCGGCTGTTCGTGGAACGCTTTGGCGCGCAGATTCGGTGGACGGAGTTTGCCGCCGAGTGCACCCCGGAGTCGAGACCCTACGTCGCGCTCGCGCTCATGCTCGCGTCCGAATGGCTGGGGGCGGATGTTCCCGACGAGGCCCGCGCGGGTTTCTCCCCGGAGGACCGCAACGCACTGATGGACCTCGCGTGGGATCAAGTGTGGGACGTCGTGAGGGGCCGGCGCCCGCCGGGGAGCCTCGTGCTGCTGGGCATGTCGGGGGACTGGGGACGCATGGTTAGTTACGTAAGGGACCGTTGGCGCCGATGGACCTTGCCGGTCCCGGGACGGTCCATTTCCCCCGCAATACTCGTGGGCAAGAGGGTGATTACGGAATTTCGCACCTACCGCGCCGCGGCCCGGGAAGGTGGTTTTGCGTGGTCGAGCCTTAAGACTGCCCATCGCTCCGAGCGACGCTCGGCCCAACTGAAGGCACTCCTGTCCCGGCGCCGGCAGTAGGCGGCGGTGAGCGGCTGCGCAAGCCCATGCGTCCGTGCAGCGGGCAGGTTGACATCTCGGGCGGGGTTGGGCTATGGTTCCACACGATCTACTAAGAAATAAGTTATTGAAATAGCGTGAGTAATCTGTTTATCCGCAATGCACGTGTGGAGATGGCACCGATGAAGAGCGAGACCGTCCTCTTCAATCCCGCCAACAGCAAATTTTGCGTACTGAACTCGACTGCTGCGTTCATCTGGGAGGTGCTGGAGCATCCGCAGACTGCGCAACAGATTGCCGCCAAGATCACCAGTAGTTTTGCAGGCGTGAAACCGGAGCAGGCGGAGCAGGATGTGCGGCGAGTACTGTCGGAATTACAGGGGATCGAGTGTATCGTGTCACCGAAGCAGGATGCCATCGCTACTTAGGGAGATTCCATGAACGACTTGAGCAAGGATATCCAGAATGCACCCAGCCAGGAAGCCGGACGTCCGCAATACGTGACCCCCGAAGTGCGCGTGATGAATGAAGCCGAGGTGTTGAGCGCGTATCAGGTCACTGCGGCCGCCACTGGAATGTGGTGGGTTTGACGCACAGCCACAAGTACTGAACTGTCCTCGCCCGGGCCAGCGTGGACCGTCATGCAAGGTGCGTTCGGCCCGCCTACCTCATGGACTTTGTGTTTCCCGCCGGTAGCGCCGCCCGATCCGGGCGTTGCCTTCCTGAATGTGTCTTTCGTTTCGGCTCGCTAAGAGCCCGATTGCGTACCAACGACGCCGAGTTCAGGGCCCGGTTTCTCCGCATTTTTCACGATTGTGTTGAGGTCGCGGGCATCCGAGCGGATGCCGACGTCGTAGTGGATCTCGATGTATCAAGCCCATCGGTGGACGGGCCGATCGTCGCGGAAATCTCGCAATTTGACAGCCATTCCGGCAGCGCGGCGCTGGCATCGCTTTTTCCAGAGCTGAATCTCGTGTCCATGCCTGGTGACGGGTCGGGAGGCGTGCAATATCTTGCGCGGGCTTCAGAGCGCGATCGGCCGGTGATCGCGGCGCGCAACGACCAACTCCTTATCGATCGGGAACTCCCATGGCAGGTTGTGGTTGCGCATTACTTTGTTCACCACGTGATGCGCCTGCAGCCTGATCTGGCCTGTTTTCACGGCGCGAGCGTTGCTGTCGGCCGATGCGGCGTGCTGTTGAGCGGGAGCAAGGGTGCGGGAAAGAGCACTTTGTCGCTGGCGCTGGCCGCGCGCAGCCATGGCTTTCTCGGCGACGATATCGCCGTGATCCATGGGGAAAACGGGACGATGCTGCCGCTGCGTCGCATCGCATCGATCCGGCTGGGCCCACAGGCCCAGGCGGTACACCGGTTCCTGGATCTGCATCCGGTCGATCAGGAAACACTCCCTGACGGGACCGTCAGGCTGCGGGCCGCGGTTTCCGCGTTGTTTCCCGATGCAGCGCCGCGAGAAGTGCCACTGACCCATGCTTTCTTCCTGAACGGGATCTCAAGCCAGCCGCTGGCAACCGCATTCGAGTTCTCCTGGAAAGATTTGCCGCTGCTCGCTCCGCTGCACGCAACGCTGATGGGCAGGCCGGCTGGCAAGCAATCCCTGATGTTCCTGAAGCTGTTCGCGAGCGTTCGGTGTTACCGGCTCATGCCCGGCGGCACGCCCGATCAGACTGCTGAATTGATTGAGAGAATCGTGGAGGGCGAGTGGGATACAGCGTCCAGGAACGCGCGGAGAGCATCGGCACCTTTCGCTGGCTAGAGGTCCAGCTCATGGAAATGTTGGCACAATGGGTGCCAACAACTCCAGAGATGGAAGTCAAAGTGCTATTCGGCCGGCATGTATGGGATTGCGCCCAGCACGCCGACGCGCTAGGCAGGCGGGCGTTCGAACTGCGCGCGCCGCTGCACTACACGCTGCCCGCAGTGGAACACTACCAGTCGCTGCTGCGGGAAATGGCCGTCCTGGAGCCCACGCCGGACCGCGTATCGGCGTTTTATGACGTCCTGTGTCCGGGCATCGCGGAGCGATACCGTGCTTATATGACGAATACCGACGGTCTCATGGACGAGCCGACTGTCCGCGTCCTGCACGGCATCTTGCGGGACCAGGAACGGATGTTGTTGGAACGCGAACGGCTTGCCGCTGTTTCGGCGCACGGAGATCCGATCATCAATATTGCCCTGTGGAAGCAGCGCGAGCGCGTCATCGGCGGCATCGTGGCGCATGGCGACGGTCACAAGCGTGCCCGCGGGGTGCCGGCGTGAGCATCAGTTCCAGGCGCAAGCTGATGAACGGCGTCAGCCTTTGCGCCGACCCGGCCCGGGAAGCTTGCTTCAGCATCGCGCAGAGCGACTCGGAAATGGTCGAATTCGAGGACGCCATGTCGGCGCCCGCACGGCGCGAGCGGCTCCACCGCCACATGAACAATGAAATCGGCTCCATGGAGATCGCCGCACAGTGCTTGGTAGATTTTCTGGACGCCCCCTGGGAGCTGCGGATGCAGCTCGCCCGCCAGACCTACGACGAAAGCCGCCACGTAGAGGGACTGTATCGGCGCCTCAGGGAACTTGGCGGGCGCAAGGGCGAGTTCCCAATCGGCAACTTCGAGTGGGCGGTCACCAATACGCAGGATACGATCGCCGCCCGCCTCGCCATTCAAAACCGGACGTTCGAGGCCGGACAAATGGACCTGCTGGGCAACCTGCATGAGATCTGGCGTGGAGCCGGCGATGCCGTGACTGCTGCGTTGCTCGAAGCGATCCTGGCTGACGAGGTCAACCACGTCAGGTTCGCCAACAGGTGGATAAAGAAGCTTGCCAGGGAAGACGGACGGGTGCTGCTCAAGGTTGCGATAGCCATTCGTTTCCTGGCCGAGGCCACCGCTGTGAACTACCGCGGTGCGACCAGTGATGCCCAGGCCGAGAACTTCAGGAATCACGTACATATGGGGGTAAACGTCGACGACCGCCGCAACGCCGAATTTTCCGACGCTGAGATCGCCGAGATCCTGCGGCAGTCCGGCATGGGTTCTTTCGCCGGGGCAAACGCGAGCACATGAAATGAGCATCGTCGGGCAACCCGACTACGACCCGGCGATGTTCGCACCGGGGCCCGCGCGCGACTCGCGTTTTGAGGTGAAAGAGCGGTGGAGCGAATGCCACAATCCGTCCAGGTCCGATGCGCGTCGGGACCTCGAGTTTCTCCATCGCCAGATGAACGAGGAGGTCAACGGCATGGAATGCGCGGCGCGCGCCGTGGTGGATTTCCCGGGCGCGGAATGGGAGTTGCGCATGTCCATCGCCCGGCAATGCTACGATGAAGCCCGGCACGTCGAGATGTTCCGCCGTGAATTGGAGCGGCGCGGGGGCCGCGTCGGGCAGTCCCCGGTGCTGAATTTTCAGTATCGAATCATCACGAACGTGGATGATCTGGGCGGCCGCCTGGCGGTGCAGAATCGGTCTTTTGAAGCCGAGGGCGTGGATGCGGTGGAACCCGAGATTGCGGCCGCGCGTAGCCGCGGCGACCATGGGCTCGCCGACCTGTTCGACGCTCAGCTGGCGGACGAGATCTGCCACGTCAGGTTCGCCAACGAATACATCTCCAGGACGACTGCCCGTGATCCCGCCAGCGTCATGCGGATTGGCAGGGCGCTCAACTACTCCTCCATTGCTTTCCTGCAGGTGATGGGGCGGGAGGGCATCGACGCCGCGGACTACTCCGTCAACGAAGCGGGACGCCTGGAAGCGGGTTTCAGTCCCGATGAAGTGCGCCGGGTGGCGGAGTCCCGCGCGGGCAGAACGACGCCAAGAACCGCCGATTCCGACTGAACGCCTGGTGCAGCATGCAGATCGAGAGTCAGCTCATGGCCCCGGCGAGATTCGGACCCGCCGCGTCCGTCAGGGGCTGGATCGGTTCGGCAGGGTTTGACCTAGCGTTCTTCATACTGTCCCCACTAGTGGGGCTGCTGGTCATCTTCGGAACCCAGCATTCGCCCCTGGGAACCGCACTTGCGGTTGGCGCGTCCTACCTGATCGGCGTCCCGCATTACCTCTCCAGCTTCTCGTTCTTCCTGGGTGACGAGAATCTCCGGCATTACAGGACGCGCTTCGCCGTTTTCTTCATCGTCCCGATCTTGATTCTGGCGACGGTGCTCGCGCTGCGCGTGATGGCGGTCGCCCACGTCGTGCAGGCGACGATCTTCGTCTGGAACGTCTATCACGTGGCCGCGCAAAGCGCCGGGATCCTTTCGCTCTACCGGAGGCTGGGCGGCGGCGATCAGTCCGAGCGGTTCTGGGGGCTGTACGCGATCGTTTTCGTCTACGCCACCATGGCGTTCTGGTACGTCGAACGGTTTCAACCCCTGCACGCCTTGCTCACTGTGGCGCATCCCGCGATCCCCGGGGCGTTGCCGTTCTTCTGCCTTGCCGGGGCGATTTACTTCGGCCTGGGCTACGCCATGCGCTTGATGCGACGCGCACAGCCTATGGCGCTTCCCGAAAAGGCGTTTCTCGCGACCAGCTTGCTGCTATTCCATCCGTACTTGTGGGTAGAGGACTCCCACCTCGCCACGCTCGGCATGCTGATGGGGCATTTCATCCAGTACCTCGCCATCGTCTGGCTGCTGAATCGGCGTAAATTCGTCCCCGCCAGCGGATCGCGCCGGCAGCAATGGCTGGGAAAAGTCAGCGCATCCCTGCCGCTGCTGCTCGCCGCGATTGTCTGCTCCGGCCTGCTGTTCTACGCCATGGACAAGGGCAGCCGGTTGCTCGAGATTTCCACGGCGTACGTTATCCTTTTCAATTCCCTGGCCTTGGTCCACTTCTACATCGACGGACTGGTATGGGCGTTCAAGAACCCGTTCGTGCGTCAGAGTATCGGGCCATTCCTGTCGCTGGAGACCCATCGGATACGGGGTTGACGGATATGCTCAGGGCGCACCCCGATACTTACACCGCCGTCACCGAATTCCAGGCGATCGCATCGGTGTTGAGGAAGGCGGGGCGAATTGTGGAATCGACCATCAACGGCACCAGCATGGCGCCCACGATTCCGCATGGGGCGCGGATCCGCATCTGTCCGCGACATCCCGCCCAATTGCGCGTCGGACAGATCGGGGTCTGCGTAGGCGCACATCAGCTCATTGCGCATCGAATAGTCTATTGCGGCGGCGGCAGGTCCGATGCATTCGTGTTGACGCAGGGCGATGGCTGGCTGCTGTGCGATCCTCCTACGCGAAAGGACGCGATCCTGGGTGTAGTCGACGAATTCTCGATTGACGGCGTATGGAAGGCGCCGGCGCAGCACGCATCGCGTTCATCATGGCAACAGGCTCTTGCCGCTGGGCACCTGTGGCTGATTGAAGCTTGCCTCGCTATCCATCACGGGCTTGCCCGGTATGTGTCGAGGGCTTCTTTCGTCGCCCGCACCACGCTGATGCGGATCCGGGGCCGGTGATTGCGTTTACCTTGACGCCAGCGGGGGACTGGCTGGGCGCGGACGTGCCGCCAGAGCATGGGAACTTGCGGCAACAACGCTCCTGAATCTGGAAATGTCAGCACCCGGCATCTTCGGTGCAGTGTCACGCGATTCCGGGGATCTGGAAGCCATTCGTGGTCGGCTGTCCGAGTCGCGCCGGCGCAGTGTGCGGTCCATTCCGACAGATTTCTACCCATCAGGAACCGGCCTATCCGCGCGCGGCGATCATCCGCAATCCCGCTGGCATGCCCTGCTTTCGCGTTCGAGCCGCGCGCGCGTAGATGGCGGCGATTCCGACCAGGCGAAGTCCGATTCCATAATCGTGTCATTCACCGGGCACCTGACCAATTCAGTGGCGTGTGTTGGGAAGTCCACGGAAAGCCCGGAGGCACTCGTACGTGCCGCATATAGGCGGTGGGGGAAGGACTGCTTTTCCCGCCTCCACGGTAATTTTGCCCTCGCAATTCTCGACACCGAACTCCCGGCGCTGCTGGTCGCACGCGATGCAGCCGGCACGAAGTCCGTCTTCTACTCTTTCTCGGACAAGCTCGTTTTTGGCTCCTCCGCGATGGAAGTGGCGCAAGCTGCGGGGCGGCCCATAGTTGCCAACCCGCGCGAGCTGCTCCGCTACCTTATACACGGCACGACCGACGGGGAAGAGGAAACCCTGTTGCAGAACATACGCACGCTCCCCGGCGCACACTATCTCGAGGCCGTGCCAGGAGCGCCGCCAAGGCTGCACGCGATTCAGTACTGTCTCACCACGGCTTCTTCGATCGCGCCCGAACCCTTCGAGCGGTCGTCGGAGCAACTACGGCAATTGCTCCTGGAGTCGGTCAGGGCGCAGTCGTTCGGCACGCAGGTAGGCGTGCCGTTGTCGGGCGGCGTCGATTCCTCCGGCATCATTGCATGCCTGAGAGCCAGCCTCGGCGCGAGCGAGCCGCTGCAAGCCTTCACCTTCGTGCACAACCATCCAGCGCTTCCGCATGACTGGGACGAGCGGCCATGGGCGGAGCTGGCAGCGAGTCGCGCGCGCGCGACGCTGCATCCGGTAAGGCTGGAGGCTTCGGCAATTCCGGGCTTGATATCGCGCGTCGTCCGCAGCCAGGATTTTCCCTTCGGCAGCCCGGTCGTGCTTGCGCAGGCGGAACTCTTCCGGGTCGCGGCCGATCACGGAATTCAAATCATGCTCAGCGGGCACGGTCCAGACGTATTGTTCGGAGGGGGAACTTCGCATGTAGTGGCGCGCGCGTCGGAATTGCTGCGCAGCGGCCGTATCCCTGGTGCCTGGTCCCTGCTGAGGGGGGCATCGAGCGGCACCCAGTCGAGCTTATACAGGCTCGTGCGGTCATCTCTTCGCCACGCGTTACCTCGCCGCGCGCATGCGGA
This sequence comes from Betaproteobacteria bacterium, assembly GCA_031394435.1. GTDB lineage: Bacteria > Pseudomonadota > Gammaproteobacteria > Burkholderiales > SG8-39 > JAABQT01. The sequence continues at coordinate 12,273 of JANNTQ010000264.1, read as the reverse complement.
CGATGCCCTTCGGCCCCCCCCATGGGCGCAGAAATCCTGGTTTCGTGAGCGCATTCCCGCGCGGACCGAGGGGCGTAGGTTGAGTCCGGGCGATCCGATGCGCAGGCTCATTCTCGATCAATTCCACCGCTCCGTGCTGCCGACGCCGTTGCACGCGGAGGAATGCAATTCCTCAGTTCATGGAATCGAGAACCGGTTGCCCTATCTCGTCACTCCGATACTGGATTTTTCCGGGCTGTGTCCGGCCGCCTACTTGGTATCGGATGACGGCAGGACCAAGCATATTCTGAGAAGCGCATTGCGAGGGCTCGTGCCCGACGCCATTCTTGATCGCCGGAACCTAATCGGATTCGCCGTCCCGGCACGTCCGTGGTTGCACGAGTTGCGCCCTTGGGTTGAGCGCCGCCTCACGGAACTCAGGCAGTTGCCGTTCTACATGGGGGCCTCGAAAACGGCAACGTGGGCGCAGCTTCATCGAACGGATTCCGTCGCGCGGGCAACTGCGTATCGCACCTGGCGCTGGCTTACGTTGCTGGAGTGGACCGATGCTTACGACGTCAGGTTCGAGTAGGCAAGCTGGTGGGAAGACGGGGTTCAACTGAATTGGCCCGGCATCGGCTCACTCCGAACCATGCATCCTTCAGCGATCGCGAACGTAAAATCCATGCAGCAGATTAAATGGGGCTATCAGTGTGCTCCAAAACGACACCGGCGTGACATTTTCTAATCCGAATCGGGTCGGCTTGGGTTCGCCGTCCTTGACTGCGGTCCCGAACAGATAATCCCAAAATCCGAAATTGGCTCCGAAGTTCCTGTTGTAATGTGCCGGATCGATCGAGTGATGATAGGCATGAAACATCGGACCGACGATAATCTTGTAGAGCGGGCCAAATCTCCAGGGAATCTCGGTGTGTTGAAGTAACCCCAAGAACTCGTGCAGCAGGTACAGCGAAAGCCAGGTCAGGGGATCAGCGCCCAATATGCGCAAGGGGATGTACATCAGGAACTCGTGAAAAAAATGGTCTAGAGGATGAAACCGGTTTGTGGTGCCGAAGTTCAGGTACACCTGCGAGTGATGCGTGGTGTGGAACGCCCACAGAAACTTGAAGTGGTGCTGCGCGCGGTGCACCCAGTATCCGAAGAAATCACGCAACAGGTAAAAGAGGAAAATCTGCACCGCAAACGGCAACCCTTTTAGAAGTTCCAGGTCAAGCAATGACAACGGTTGCTCGAGAAAAGCAACGACCGGTGCAAACAGCAACAACCTGTTTAGGCCCAGTCTGTAGTAGAACCAATAGGCTACATCGTGCAGAAAAAGGCGTGACCGATAGTGCGTTCGCGTATCGTAAGCGCGCTCGATCGCATAGATGATTGAAAAAAAGAATAAGCCGAGGGCGAGCGTGTGAATGAATCCGCGCTGAAGCGGCTCGAGCGGGAGATCCCCCCAAGCCACAACAAGGCCAGCAAATAGCGAAGCGAGATCGATCATAGTGCCTGTGGGCACACCGAAGATTGGGCTCGTCCGAAACCTTTATCGGCCAAGCTTAATACTGAGACCGTGCGTGCAAGTCGTGCAGTAGTTTATCTGCGGCTCAACACTCGCTCGTGATCGCGCACGATGTAATACGCGTACAGCAGCCGGAATGGCGTCACCAGCGTGCTCCATAGCGAAGTCGGCCTGACATTCTCCAGTCCGTACTCAACGGGCTTGGGCACATCGTCCTTGACCGCCGTGCCAAACAGGTAGTCCCAGAAGCTGAACAATCCACCGTAATTCCTGTTGTGGTGGGCTGGATCGATGGAGTGATGGTAAGAATGAAATGTCGGCGTGGCCAGCACCTTGTAGAACGGGCCGAGCCGCCAAGGAATCTGCGTATGCTGCGTCGCAGTATTGAACTCGATCAGTAGGTAAACCAGGGCCCATGCCATGGGCTCCACCCCCAATATTCGCATGGGAATGTATCTCAGGCTTTCTTGGTAGAAATGCTCCACCGGATGAAAGCGGAAGGTGGTTGCGAAAGTGAGCTTCGATTGCGAGTGATGTGTGCTATGAAACGCCCACAGGAAACGGAAGTGGTGCTCGGCCCGATGTATCCAATAACCTACAAAGTCTGCAACGACGTAGTACAAGGTCACCTGGGCGACAAAAGGGAGCGGTGTCAGGAGTTTCAGGTCGAGGAATGACAGTGGCTGCTCAAGCGCCGCGAAGACTGCGGCGGTGAACAGGAACTTGTTTAGCCCGCTGTAATAATAGAAACCATAGGCGACATCGTGCGCGAACATGCGGGACCCGTAGTTACGGGTACGGGCCTTGTAGGCCCGTTCGATAGCGTAAATTAACAGATAGAAGCAGAAGCCCACCGCAAGGATCTTGAGGCAGCCCTTGGCGAACGGGCCTATGGGAAGCGCCCTCCAGGCATCGAGCAAGTGCTGAAATAGCGAAGCAAGATCGGCCACGTTAGTTCCTCGCGCTCAATTACGGTTGCCTGCTGGATGCGGTGATTCTCCGCCGATCTGCCGCTCGACAGGACCGCCACCAAACTTGATCGAGAAAAATATTATTTGCACCTCGGGATCGCCCGTGAAACTCTAACTGGACCCAGCGCAGCCACCAACTGGTGGACTTCCATGTATCCTACTCTTGGCAATGGCGTGAGCTTGCTCCCGAGAGACGTATCCCTAGTTGAGCGACTACACTTCAGGCAAGGAGAGCGGAAATGTCGAAGAGCAAGAGGGCACGGTACACGCTGGAATTCTAGATCGAGGCGGTGCTGCTGGTGCACGGGGGCAGAGCGTAGGGGCGGTGTCGCAGTTGCTTGGGGGTGGCCGGTCAGACGTTGCATCACTGGGTGAAGACCGAGGCAGGTGGGCTGCCGATGGGGACGGAGGCGAGACGGCTTTTCCTTTTGTGCGCTGCAACCGTCTGGACTTCGTGATTCCGTGGGCGCATGCTTTCGCACAAGTCCAAACACCAAAGGGGGAAACCATGAGTGCCGCCGTATCTGCTGCAAGCCCCCGCTGGTGGGTGTCCGGAGACTGGAACGGCTTTTTCGGGCTGTTTACCAACGTACTGCTGAACGTGATCGTGCTCACCGGCCTGTGCCTGGGGGTGGTGAATCTGCCAGCGGACACGGTCTTTGGGCGCATCCTGCCCGCGCTCGGCATCGCGCTGCCGATCGGCAACCTGTACTACGCCTACCTCGCCTACAAGCTGGCGCAGAAGGAAGGCCGCACCGACGTCACCGCGATGCCCTACGGGCCGAGCGTGCCGCACATGTTCATCGTCGTCTTCGTGATCATGCTGCCGGTGTACCTGAAGACCAAGGATCCCGTGCTCGCCTGGCAGGCGGGCCTCGCGTGGGCCTTCATCATCGGCGTCATCGTGCTCGCCGGGGTGTTCGTCGGGCCCTGGATCCGGGCGCACACGCCGCGCGCGGCGATGCTCGGCACGCTCGCCGGCATCTCGATCGCCTTCATCTCGCTGCGGCCGGCCTTCCAGATGTGGGAAGTGCCCTGGATCGCTTTCGTTGCGCTCGCCATCGTGCTGATCAGCTGGACGGCGAATGTGCGCCTGCCGTGGGGCTTGCCCGGCGGACTGGTGGCGGTGATCGTCGGCATGGTTCTGGGCTGGGTCGCGTATTTCTTCGGCTGGAGCGATGTCGTGAAGGCCGAGCAGGTGGGCGCTTCGCTCGGACAGTTCGGGCTGCATCTGCCGGTTCCCGGCAACGAGGTCTGGCGGGGGCTCGTCGATGTCGCACCGCTGCTCGTGACGGCGATCCCGCTCGGCATCTACAACTTCACCGAGGCGATGAACAACGTCGAGAGCGCCGCCGCGGCCGGCGATTCCTACGACCTGCGCAAGATCCTCGCCGCCGACGGCATCGGTGCGATCGCCGGGGCAGTGCTCGGCAGCCCGTTTCCGCCCGCGGTGTACATCGGACATCCGGGCTGGAAAGGGGTTGGCGGGCGCATCGGCTATTCGCTCGCCACGGGCGTGGTGATTGCGCTGGTGTGCTTTCTTGGTCTCACCGCGCTGCTGCTCGCGGTGGTGCCGCTGGTCGCGATCCTGCCGATCCTGCTTTACATCGGCCTGGTGATCGGTGCACAGGCCTTCCAGGCTTCGCCGGCGAAGCATGCGCCGGCAGTGGTGCTGGCGATCATTCCGAACGTCGCCGCCTGGGGCCAGCTCCAGGTCGACAGTGCGCTGAATGCGGCCGGCACCTCGGCCGCTCAACTCGGCATGGGCAAGCTGGCCGGATCGGGGCTCGTGTACCACGGCATGGAGCTGCTCGGCGGCGGCGCGGTGCTCTCGGGACTGGTGCTGGGCGCGCTCGCCGCGTTCATCATCGAACGCAAGCTCAAGGAAGCAGCGATGTGGGCTTTCGCCGGTGCAGTGCTCGCGTTCTTCGGCTTCATCCATGGCGCGCAACTCGGCTGGGCGATGTCGCCGCAGGTGGCGCTCGGTTACGTGCTGTTCGGTGTGGTCTGCCTGGTGATGTCGCGCCAGGCGTCGGCTGCGCAGAGCTAGCGCAGCGCGCCGTTCGGTTTTAAAGCGGCGGCGCTCAGGCGGCGGCGCTCAGGCGGGCACGATGTGCGTGCCCGTCGCGCCGGTGAGCGCGCGACCGAGATTGGGCGGACTGGTAATCAGCGCGCGCCCGCCGCCGCCCTCCAGAAAAGAAATGATCGCCTCGACTTTCGGGCCCATGCTTCCTTGCGGGAACTGGCCGTCGGCAAGGTGCTGGCGCGCCTCCGCCAGCGTTATGCGTTCGAGCCAGCGCTGCGTCGGCTTGCCGTAGTCGAGCGCCACCTTCTCCACGCCGGTGGAAACCACGAACAGTTCGGCGCCCAGGTCCCGTGCCAGAAGGCTGGAAGCGAAGTCCTTGTCGATCACCGCCTCCAGGCCCTGCAGCTCGCCTTGCGCGTCGCGCAGTACCGGAATGCCGCCGCCGCCGCAGGCGATCACGATGTAGCCCAGGTCGATCAGCGCCTCGATGATGTCGCGCTCGATGATCTTCTGCGGCTTCGGCGAAGCCACCACGCGCCGCCAGCCCCGGCCGGCGTCTTCCCTCACGATCCAGCCCAGGTCGTTGGCCAGCGATCTGGCCACGTCCTCGGTCATGTACGCGCCGATCGGCTTGGTCGGATTGCGAAACGCGGCATCGTCCGGATCCACCAGCACCTGGGTGACCACGGCCACCACTTTGCGCTCGAGCTTGCGCCGCTGGAATTCGTTGTACAGCGCGCGCTGGAACATGTAGCCGATCGCGCCCTGCGTATCCGCGTCGGCGTAGTCCACCGGCACCTCGGGCACCATGCCCTTGGCGATGCCCGAGCGGCGCAGGATGAAGCCCACCTGCGGACCGTTGCCGTGCGTGAGGACCACGGTCCAGCCGGCCTCCACCATGTCGGCGACGTAGTGCGAGGTCGTCGTCGCCGCCTTCACCTGGTCGGGAATGGACTGGTGCTGATCGTCCACGATCAGCGAATTGCCGCCGACCGCGACCACCGCCGTGCGCTTGTGCTGGGCCATCGCGATTTCCTCTACGAGGGCGTGGCGCGGGGGATGACGGGCATGTCAACGCCGACCCGCGACGCCAGCGCGATGATGGCCTGGGTGAAGCACTCGAGCGGCGCGCGAGTGATGCCGGCACCGATCTGGCCGACTCCGGCTTCCTTGTGCGCGATGCCGGTGTTGATGATCGGCGCGATGTTGGTGTCGAGCACGCGGCGCGCATCGATACCGGCGGGCGTGCCGCTGAAATTCATTGCCGGCAGCGTGAAGGCGCTGTTGCGTCCCAGCGTGATGTGACGCATTTCGCGCGTATGGGCGATCGCATCCTGCGGGGTGCCGCCGACGAACTGCACGATGGCGGGCGCCGCGGCCATGGCAAAGCCGCCAAGCCCCGCGGTCTCGGTGATCGAGCTGTCGCCCATGTCGGGCGCAGCGTGCTCGGGGCCGTAGCTCGGGAAGTACAGCCCCCCCACCATGGGGGACGGCGCTTCGAACCATTGTTCCCCGGTGCCTGACAGGCGGATGCCGAAGCGCACGCCGTTGCGCGACATCGCGGTGACCAGGCTGCTGGCGGGCACGCCGTGCGCGGCGTCGAGCATCGTCTTGCACGCCGCCATCGAAAGGTTGAGGAAGAAGTGATCGTTGCCGGCGATGAACGTCACCGCGTCGGCGATCGCCGCCGCGTCGAAGCCGGAGTGCAGCGCAGCAGGCACGATTCTTTTCAGGAACAGCGACGACGCGGCGGCGTTGCGGTTGTGGACTTCGTCTCCCATCTGCAGCGCCTGCGCGATCAGCGGCTTGAGTTCCAGCGGCCCGAGCTTGGCCAGCGCCGCCGCGAGCGCCGGTGCCAACACCCGGGCGATCCAATGCAGGCGCTTGATCACTTCCGGGGAGTTGGCGCCGAAGCGCAGCACCTTGCCCAGGCCCTCGTTCAGGTTGCAGAACGCGCGGTTGCTGCCCGCTGCGTTCTCGACGATCCATACCGGCATCGACGGGCTGATGACCCCGGCCATCGGGCCCACCGCGGCGTGATGATGGGCGGGATCAAAAGCAATGCCGCCGCTGCCTGCCAGGCGCCGGGCCGCGTCGGCGTCCGCCGCCCAGCCTTCGTAAAGGATCGCGCCGATCGCCGCCCCCTGCATCGGCGCGCACATTTCCTTCCAGGCGATCGGCGGTCCGGCGTGCAGCAGCATGCGCTCGCCCATGCCCGGCAAGTGCTCGCGCGCAGCGCCGACCCCGGCAAGCACCGGTTGCGCAGCGAGGAAGGCGGCGTAGGCCTTCTCGTTCGCCGCTTCCAGCGCCGGATGGTTCAGCAGCTGCGCCAGGCACCAGCCGGCGGCGCGGTTGCCCCCGGCGGGCGGAGTCCAATCCAGTTGCGCTGCCTGGCCCCCGGCCGCCGCGATGGAATCGGCGAACGACTGCAAGCCGACGTTGATCAGCGGCCGCTTTTCGTGGAACAGACTGTTCAATTCGCTCCAAGCGTGGCGGCGATACGCGCCGCGAGGCGCACGGCCTGCGCGTTGCTTTCGGCGAGCAGCACGCCGGCATCGGCGAGCGCGCGCGCCTGCCGGGCGAAATCCTGCGGATCGGCTGCGGTGCCGCAAATCTGGCCGACGAAGGCGATGTTTCTTCCCTGCGCGGAGGCAGCCGCGCGCGCGCGATGGATCGCCGGCACCAGCTCGCTCGATGGGTCCATGTGGCTGCCGTAACCCAGCACCACGTCGAGCAGGATCACGGCGGTCTCCGGGTCCTCCGCCTCCCTGGCGATGCGCTCGGTGCGCAATCGGTAGTCGATCATCGGGTGCGGGCGCCCGCGCGTAAAAACGTCGTCGCCGAGATCGACCAGCGTGTGCTGCCGGCTTTGCCAGACATCGGCCAGCTCCGTGGTTGCGCGCGTGGGCGTATTCGAGTGCACCCCGCCCAGCAGTTCGCCCAGCAGCAATGTGGCCTCGTAACAGAAAGTTCCGCCGCTGTAGAGCCCGCGCACATAGCGCTGCGCATCGGCGAAGCGCGGCAGCCCGGACGGCATGGGCGGCGGTTCGGCGTAACTGGCACGCGCGGTCTCGCCCTTGGCGATGGCGACGGCCGCGCGCGCAGCGTCCTCCAGCGTTCCTACCGCATGCACGCCTTTTCGCCCGACCTGCTTCGGGTCTGTGCCGAGGAAGTTCACCACCACCGGCTTGCCGGCGCCTGCGGCCTCGGCGAGCACGCGCTCGGCCACTTCCGGCGCGGGCGGTTTTGATACCAGCACGATGACCTGGGTGGCGGGGTCCGCGGCCAGGTCCTGCAGTCCCTTGAGCATCGAAATCGCGCCGATGTCGCGGTGCAGGTCGCGCCCGCCTGTGCCGATCGCCTGCGAGATGCCGGAGCCGAGCCGGTCCACCAGCACGGTGACCTGCTGCAACCCGGTGCCGGAGGCGCCCACCACGCCTACGGGACCGCGCCGCACCACGTTGGCGAAGGCGAGCGGCGTGCCGTTGATGATCGCGGTGCCGCAGTCCGGGCCCATGACGATGAGATCGGCATCGCGCGCAAAGCGCTTAAGCAGGAGTTCTTCCTCCTCGGAGACGTTGTTGCTGAACAGCATCACGTTGAGCCCGAGGCGCAGTGCTTTCATCGCCTCGGCCGCCGCGTAGTCCCCCGGCGTGGAAATGAGCGCCAGGTTGGCTTCGGGCGTGGTCTTCAGCGCCATCTGGATGCTGCGGGGGCGCAGCGCCGTGCGCGCTTCGCCGCCAGTGTCCTCGGCCTGCCGGGTGAGGCTTTTCATCGCTTCTTCGATCGCGGCGGGCAGTGCAGACTTTTCTCCCTGCACCACGATCAGCAAGTCGCTCGCCTTCGCGCCTTTCGCGTCGACGCGCAGTCCCGCTTCCGCCAGCAGCGCCAGATTGTTCTCGGTGGCCATCACCGCGGAGGCCTGCTCCACGCCCGGCAGCTTGCCCAGCATTGCCGACAGTTGCATCAGAGAGACCGAGTCCCGGTACTCCCGCGGCACGATTTTCAACAGTGTGGCGGGCAATTCCCGTCCTCCCGCATCGTCCCCGCATCAGCTGCGAGCGAGTAACCGAACAGCAGCCCGCACAAGACGTCTGCACCTGAACTGTGCCCGACTTGCAGCGCCCGCATCGTGGCGGCAGCGACATCGCCGCCCTCGCAAATGCAGCGCACGACGTCGGTCAGCCGCTCGGCGAAATGCCCTTGCAGCGCGTCGCGCAGCATTTGCCGGCTGATCGCGTTGGTCTGCAGCGCTAGGCGTCCAACCGGCGGCGCGAGCGCGAGCAGCAGCGCGGCGATGCCAGGCTCGCGGCGCGAACGGCTCCACAGCGCGGCGAGATAGCCGACGATGAAATCGTCTCCCGCCGGCGTGAGCCCCGGGCCGAGGCCCACCAACGCGCTCAAGGCCGCAACGACTGCGTCGACTTCTCTGTTTGCAGTTGCGCGCGCCAGCAGCGGCAGCGTTTGCGCCATGCGCGCGACCAGTGCGCGCTGGAGAGTGGGCGCAATGCCCTGATCCGGCACGCGGCTGCGCAGCACACGCTGCACCTCGGCGCCACGCTGGCCGGGCGACACGGCAGCGACTCGCCCGTTCCACACTGCGGCGCGGGAGAAATCCACCACGATTTCCGCAGCGGGAAAGCGCAGCGTCGCGTCCCCGAGTTCTGCCGCCTGCCCCTGGTGCAGACGCGCGAACGGCGCGGCGCAACGAATGCCGTGCGGGAGATTGCCGGAACCGGGTGCCACCAGCGTTACCAGTTCGCCGGCCTGCGTTTCAATGTTGCAGGCATGCAGGAACACGCTGTGTACCTGCGCGCGCGCGCGCGGCGGCACGCGCGCGCCGACGCTGTCGGCGAACAGCAGGCCGGCCGCTGTCACGCACCAAGCGCCGCAAGCGCGCGGCGGGAGTCCGACACCCAGCCGAAGATGCCGCCCTGGGCCTTGATCATGGCGAGCGCGGCTTGCTGGAACTCCGGGAAATACGATCCGACGCAATCGGCGAGCACCACGCATTCGTAGCCGCGGTCGTTGGCTTCGCGCACGCTGGTGTGGACGCAGACTTCGGTCGTGACGCCGCAGACGATCAGCGTCTTGATGCCGCGGTCGCGCAGGATCAGTTCGAGGTCGGTGGCGTAGAACGCGCCCTTGCCGGGCTTGTCGATCACCGGCTCCCCGGCCGTGGGGTACAGTTCCGGCACGATATCGTGGCCGATCGAGCCGCGCACCAGGATGCGGCCCATCGGTCCGGCATCGCCGATGCGCGTCTTGCCCCTGCCGCGCGCGAGCTTGGTCGGCGGGCAGTCGGTGAGGTCCGGCCGATGGCCCTCGCGGGTGTGGATCACCAGCATGCCCATCTTGCGCGCCGCCTCCAGCACCCGCCTGGTCGGGGCGATGGTCGCCTGCAGCGGCGTCACGTCGTTGCCCAGCGCCTCGCCGAAGCCGCCCGGCATGACGAAATCGCGCTGCATGTCGATGATCAGCAGCGCCGTGCTCTGCGGATTGAACTCCAGTTCGTACGGTTCAGCGTCGATCGACTTGTTTGTCATTTTTCCCATCCTCACGAATCCGGTTCGCTGGCTATACTCAATGGTAACCAAGATGCAAGACGGGGAAACGCATTGTCCATGACCATCTCTGCCCTGCTCGCCGATTACCGGTCGGGCAAGCGTACACCGAGCGCCGTGGTGCGGTCATTGCAGTCCGCGGACGAGGCAGCCTATGCTTGCGCGTGGATCTGCAGGGTCGGGCCCGACGCGCTCGGCCGCCGGGCCCGCCAACTCGAAACCTTGCTGCGCGAGGACCCGCGCGCCATCGACCGCCTGCCGCTGTACGGGATTCCGTTCGCGGTCAAGGACAACATCGACGTTGCCGGCCTGCCGACCACCGCGGCCTGTCCCGCTTTCTCCTACGTGCCCGGGCGCTCCGCCACCGCGGTGGAGAAACTCGAGGCGGCCGGCGCCATCCTGGTCGGCAAGACCAACCTGGACCAGTTCGCCACCGGACTGGTCGGCACGCGCTCGCCCTACGGCGCGGTGCCCAACGCGTTCCGGCCGGAATACATCTCCGGCGGCTCCAGCTCCGGTTCCGCGATTGCGGTCGCGCGTGGCCAGGCGAGCTTCTCGCTCGGCACCGACACCGCGGGGTCGGGCCGTGTGCCGGCGGGATACAACAACATCGTCGGCTTGAAGCCCAGCCGCGGCCTGATCAGCGCGCGCGGCGTGGTGCCTGCCTGCCAGTCGCTCGACTGCGTATCGGTGTTCGCGCTCACCGTGCCCGATGCGATCGCCGTACTTGACGCGGCGCGCGGTCCGGATGCCGACGATCCCTGGTCGCGCATGCTGAATCTTTCCGCTGCGCCGCTGCCAGAGCGCTTTACGTTCGCGTTGCCCGAACCGCTGGAGTTCCATGGCGACGAGCACGCCAGGCATGCGTTCAAGGAAGCGGTCGACAGGCTCGAAAGCCTCGGCGGCAGGCCGGTCGGCGTCGATTTCTCGGTGTACCTGGAAACCGCCGCGCTGCTCTACGAAGGACCCTGGGTGGCGGAGCGGTTGGCAGCGATCCGGCCGTTCTTCGAGAGCCGTCCCGACCAGGTGCACGCGGTGGTGCGCCAGATCATCGAGGGCGCTTCCAGGTACTCGGCTGCGGACCTGTTTTCCGGGCTGAGCAAGCTGGAAGCGCTGAAAAAGCGCGCGGCTGCGCTCTGGCACCGCGCCGACGTGCTCGTGGTGCCGACCGCACCGACCATCTACACCATCAAGGAAGTGCTCGCGGAACCCTTCCTGTGCAACCGCAGGCTCGGGCACTACACCAATTTCGTGAATCTCATGGACCTCGCCGCCTGCGCGGTTCCGGGGTCGATGCGCCCGGATGGCCTGCCTTGCGGCATCACGCTGATCGCGCCGGCAGGGGCCGATCTCATGCTCGCGGACCTGGCGCAGCGCTTCCATCAACTTTGCGGGCTCAAACTCGGGGCACTGGACGAAATGCTGCCGCCGCCCGCACCGATCGCCTCCGGCGACGATCGGGTGCGCGTGGCAGTGGCCGGCGCCCACTTGTCGGGTTTGCCGCTCAACCATCAGCTGATCGAGCGCGGGGCGCGGCTGGAAAAACCGGCGCGCACCGCCGCACGCTACCGGCTGTTTGCGCTGCCCGGCACCACGCCGCCCAAACCCGGCCTGCTGCGCGACGCGGACAACGGCAGCGTCATCGAGGTCGAGGTATGGAGCCTGCCCGTCCGCGAATATGGCTCCTTCGTGGCGGCGATACCCTCGCCGCTGGGAATCGGCCGCGTCGAACTCGATGACGGCGAGTGGGTGCAGGGATTCCTGTGCGAGAGTTGGGCGGTGCACGGCGCCGAGGAGATCTCGCACCTCGGCGGCTGGCGCGCGTATCTCTCCATCCTCACCGCCTAGAGCGGCGGCGCTTTCCTGTGGAAGTCGGTCGCGCCCTGGTAGGCGTGCCCGAGGGCGAACAGCGTCGCCTCGTCGAACGGCCGGCCGAGCAGCTGCATGCCCACCGGCAGCCCCGCCCCGGTGAAGCCCGCCTGCAGCGAAAGCGCCGGCACGCCGAGGAAATTGCCCGGTCGCGTGAGGCGTGTGATCTGTGCGAGAAGCGCCGTCATCTTCGGGCCGCCGCCGACGTCCGACTCGGCGATGGTCGGCGCCTGGATGCCGATTACCGGCGCGTGCAGCACATCCACTTTCGAGTACACCCGGTTGCAGAATTCGCCGAGCGCGACGCCGCGCAGCCGCAGGCTGTCGATATAGGCG
>JANNTQ010000257.1:0-2704 GCA_031394435.1 Betaproteobacteria bacterium | reverse complement strand
GACGAGCAGAATTCGAAGAGCCTGTTGTTCCTCGGCTCGAACGCCGCCGAGGCGCACCCCGTGTCGATGCTGCACACCCTGCACGCCAAGGAGAACGGCTGCAAAGTGATCGTCGCCGATCCGCGTTACACGCGCACTGCGGCGAAGGCCGACACTTACGTGCGCCTTCGCTCGGGCAGCGATATCCCATTCATCTTCGGCATCCTGCACCACATCTTCAAGAACGGCTGGGAGGACAAGGAGTACATCCGCCAGCGCGTGTACGGCATGGACGAAGTGAAGAAGGAAGTGATGGCCAAGTGGACGCCGGACAAGGTGACCGAGGCCACCGGCGTTGCCGAGGCAGAAGTATTCAACGTCGCCAAGATCCTGGCCGAGAACCGGCCGGGCTTCATCATCTGGGCCATGGGCCAGACGCAGCACACAAACGGCAACGCGATCGTGCGCGCGAGCAATATCCTGATGCTCTCGCTCGGCAACGTCGGTCGTTCTGGCGGCGGCTGCAACATCTACCGCGGCCACGACAACGTGCAGGGCGCGACCGACGTCGGCCCGAACCCGGACTCGCTGCCGGGCTACTACGGCATCCTGCCACCTGCCTGGGCGCACTGGTCGCGCGTGTGGAACGTGGATCCCAAGTGGATCGCCGATCGCTATGCGCCCGGCATGCAGACCAAGCCCGGCATGACGGTGTCGCGTTGGATCGACGGCGTGACCGAGAAAAACGACGCTATCGACCAGGGGCCGAACCTGCGCGCCATTTTCTTCTGGGGCCATGCTCCCAACAGCCAGTCGCGCGGCCTCGAGATGCTCGAGGCGATGAAGAAGCTCGACCTGATGGTGGTGCTGGATCCCTATCCTTCAGCCTCGGCGGCGATGTTCGCCAAGGTGCGCAAGGACGGCGCCTACCTGCTGCCGATCGCCACGCAGCTCGAGACCGAGGGCTCGGCCACCGCGTCGAACCGCTCGATCCAGTGGCGCGAGAAGGTGATCGACCCGCTGTTCGAATCGCGCACCGACCAGATGGTGATGTACCAGCTGGCGCAGAAGCTGGGCTTCGCCGACCAGCTGGTCGGCAAGAAGGACGGCAAGCAGAACATCCGCCTGGTGAAGGGCAGGGGCGGTGAGGAGCCCTCGATGGAAGACACGCTGCGCGAGATCAACCGCGGCGCCTGGACCATCGGCTACACCGGCCAGTCGCCCGAGCGCCTGCAGGCGCACATGCGCAACATGCACGTGTTCGACGTGAAGACGCTGCGCGCCAAAGGCGGCAAGGACGCCAAGACCGGGTACGACCTGACCGGGGACTACTTCGGACTGCCGTGGCCCTGCTATGGCACCGCTGCCATCAAGCACCCTGGCTCGCCGAACCTCTACGACACCTCCAAGCACATGATGGACGGCGGCGGCAATTTCCGCGCCCTGTTCGGCGTGGAGAAGGATGGCGTGAACCTGCTGGCCGAGGACGGCTCGCATCCGAAGGGCGCCGACATCACCACCGGGCATCCGCAGTTCGACCACGTGCTGCTGAAGAAACTCGGCTGGTGGGATGAGCTGACGGACGCCGAGAAGACGGAAGCCGAGGGCAAGATCTGGGCGACCGACCTCTCGGGCGGCATCATCCGCGTGGCGATGAAGCACGGCAACCACCCGTTCGGCAACGCCAAGGCGCGTGCAGTCGTGTGGAACTTCCCCGACGGCATCCCGCAGCACCGCGAGCCGCTGTACAGCCCGCGGCCCGACCTGGTCGAGAAGTACCCGAGCCACGACGACGTGAAGGTGCTGTGGCGCCTGCCGACGATGTTCAAGTCGGTGCAGCAAAAAGCGGTGGCCGACAAGATGCACGAGAGGTTCCCGCTGATCCTCACCAGCGGCCGGCTGGTCGAGTACGAGGGTGGCGGCGAGGAGACGCGCTCCAACCCGTGGCTCGCCGAGCTGCAGCAGGACAACTTCGTCGAGATCAACCCGAAGACCGCCGCCGACCGCAGCATCCGCAACGGCGAGTATGTCTGGGTGAGTTCGCCAAACGGCGCCAAGCTCAAGGTGAAGGCACAAGTCACCGAGCGCGTGGGTCCCGACACCTGCTTCATCCCGTTCCACTTCTCGGGCTGGTGGCAGGGGGAGGACATGCTGCCCTACTACCCGGACGGAGCGGCACCGATCGTGCGCGGCGAGGCGGTGAATACAGCCACCACGTATGGTTACGACCGCGTGACCATGATGCAGGAAACCAAGACGACCCTCTGTCAGGTCGCGAAGGCATAAGGAGAACGCCATGGCCAGAATGAAGTTCCTCTGCGACGCCGAGCGCTGCATCGAGTGCAACGGCTGCGTCACTGCCTGCAAGAACGAGAACGAGGTGCCCTGGGGCGTGAACCGGCGCCGCGTGGTGACGATCAACGACGGCGTCATCGGGGCGGAGAAGTCGATCTCGGTCGCGTGCATGCATTGCTCGGACGCGCCTTGCATGGCGGTGTGCCCGGTGGACTGCTTCTACCGGACGGATGACGGCGTGGTGCTGCACGACAAGGACCTGTGCATCGGCTGCGGCTACTGCTTCTACGCCTGCCCGTTCGGCGCGCCGCAGTTCCCGCAGGCCGGCGCCTTCGGCCTGCGCGGCAAGATGGACAAGTGCACGTTCTGCGCGGGCGGCCCGGAGGCCGACCGATCGGAGGCCGAGTTCAAGAAGTACGGCAGGAACCGT